>JBBEBV010000095.1:19760-38116 GCA_040882165.1 Bacteroidota bacterium | reverse complement strand
TCCCCGCCCGACTGCCTGACGGAGTCAGGCGGGCGGGGAGTCCCTCCTGACGTGCAGAGCGTTGATTGGACGGCCGGATTCATCAGTCTACGAAAGAAAAGTCGATGAAAGACAAAATCCTAAACTTCTTCAACGATGTTGTCAAAGAAATGTCGAAGGTCACGTGGCCTTCACGCGAAGAACTCGTCGAATCGACGAAGATCGTCATTCTCGTATCGTTGATTATCTCCGTCTTCACCTGGGGCATCGATACGGTATTGAGTGAAATCCTGAAAGCCATTTTGTAACACTCCGAAAGAATCGAGTTGGATAAACGCTGGTATGTTGTTCGGACCTATTCAGGTCACGAACTCAAAGTCAAAGCTTACATTGAGCAGGAATCTGCGCGCGCGAACCTTTCAGAGAGGATCTCCAGCGTCATGATCCCGTCCGAAAAAGTTATCGAGGTGAAGGACGGGAAAAAGAAAGCAAAGGTGAAGAACTTCTTCCCTGGCTATGTGCTGGTGGAGGCGATCCTGGACAAGGAAACTGTCCATTTGATCCTCGAGGCCCCGTCCGTGCTCGGATTCGTCCCTGACAAGAACAACCCCGCACCGCTCCAGCCTGACGAAGTCCGTAGGCTGATCGGCAAAATGGAATCGAAGGAGGATGTCGAGCTGGTGGAGATTCCCTTCAAGAGCGGCGACGCGGTGAAAGTCGTCGAGGGACCGTTCAACAATTTCTCCGGCTGGGTTCAGGAGGTCAATCCTGAAAAGATGAAGGTGAAGGTCATGGTCAGCATCTTCGGCCGCAAGACCCCCGTCGAGTTGGATTTCGTTCAAGTCGAGTTGGAAAAATAACCCGTCAAAGGTAGATCCATGGCAAAAAAAATAACCGGTTTCATCAAATTACAGATCCCTGCGGGCTCGGCCAATCCGGCTCCCCCGGTGGGACCCGCCCTCGGTCAAAAGGGCGTGAACATCATGGAGTTCTGCAAGCAGTTCAACGCGCGCACGAAGGAGCAGCAGGGATTGATCATCCCCGTCGTCATCACCGTCTTCAGTGATAAGTCATTCTCCTTTATCACGAAGACGCCGCCTGCGGCGACATTGCTTCTCCGGGCGACGAAGTTGCCCAAAGGTTCCGGTGAACCGAACCGGAACAAAGTGGGGAAGGTGACGAATGCACAGGTGCGCGAGATTGCCGAGCTCAAGATGCCCGACCTCAACGCGTCGAACATCGAAACGGCGATGAGCATGGTGGCCGGCACCGCCCGCAGTATGGGCATTACGGTTGAAGACTGATTGTTCACGTACCATCATTAAGCGAGTGTGATCGTATGAAACAGAAAAGCAAGCGTTTCAGAGCGGTAGCGACCAAGGTCGAACCAAAGAACTATACCATTTCCGAAGCAGTTCAGAAAGTGAAAGAGACGGCTTCGGCAAAGTTCTCCGAGGCGGTTGACATCGCTGTCCGTCTTGGCGTCGATCCAAAGAAGGCTGATCAGGCCATTCGAGGAACTGTCGCCCTGCCGCATGGGATCGGAAAAGCCGTCCGTGTTCTGGTGGTGGCAAAGCCCCCCAAGGACGACGAAGCCCGCGAAGCCGGAGCCGATCATGTCGGATTCCAGGACTACCTGGAGAAGCTGCAGCAAGGTTGGGCTGAGATCGATGTGATTATCGCGACGCCCGAGGTCATGGGCGACTTGGGGAAGCTGGGACGCGTGCTCGGTCCCCGCGGCCTGATGCCGAACCCGAAGAGCGGAACGGTCACGATGGATGTTGCCAAAGCCGTGAAGGAAATCAAAGCCGGAAAAATCGAATTCCGCGTCGACAAGGCCGGTATCATCCATGCCACGGTCGGCAAAGCGAACTTCGAGCCGGAAAAGCTGGTGGAGAATATTCATTCGTTCCTGAACACGGTCGTCCGGTTGAAACCTTCGACGTCCAAGGGGACCTATGTCAGGAGCATTGCGATTTCAACCACGATGGGACCCGGTGTCCACATCGATACGCACGAAGTCGCCGCTCACTAAAAAGTTTACGCACTCACAATTCAAAACATTCCGTGGTTCGATGCCCGCGAGGGGCTTCTCATCGGACCGCGCAACAACCTCTCCGCTGATGGTATGGGGGAGGCTGATTCATCGAAAAGGTAGGTCATGAACCGAACGGACAAAGAGGCGATTGTCGCCGAGGTTGCCGAAAAGGTTTCACGCGCGTCCGCTGTCTACTTTGCCGATTTTTCCGGTTTGACGGTTGAGCAGGAAACTGAGCTTCGCCGCGAATTCCGGAAGGGAGGCATAGAGTACCGGGTGGTAAAGAACACCCTCGCGAGGAAAGCCCTTGAGCAACTCACCGGTTTCGATCGCGTGTACGATAAGCTGGTCGGGCCGACCGGTATCGCCTTCAGTTATGACGATATCGTTGCTCCGGCGAAGATCATCAAAAAGTTCAACGAGAAGTCCGGAAAGCTGAAGCTCAAGGCGGCCGTGCTCGAGAAGCAGGTCTTCGAAGGCGCGCAGCTCGAGGCACTCTCCGCTCTTCCGTCGAAGAAAGAACTGTTGGCGAGTATCGTTGGCAGTCTGCACGCGCCGATCTCCGGCGTGGTTGGAGCCATCGGCGCTGTGATGCGCGACCTCGTCTATGTGATCGACGCCATCGAGAAGAAAAAAGCGGCTTAACCGATTTTCAGTTTCGAAGAACACTTACTTAAAGGAGAATGGCAATGTCAGCAGTAATGGAAATCGTTGAAAAAATTGAGAAGCTGACGCTTCTCGAAGCAGCAGAGTTGAAGAAGGCGCTCGAAGAGAAATTCGGTGTCACCGCAGCCGCGCCGATGATGATGGCCGGCATGATGCCGGCGGCGGGCGGCGCTGCCCCCGCGGCAGAAGAAAAGACCGAGTTCAACGTCGAGTTGAAGGAAGCCGGTGCGCAGAAGATCAATGTGATCAAGGTTGTGCGCGCTGCAACAGGACTCGGATTGAAGGAAGCCAAAGATCTCGTCGACGGCGCCCCGAAGGTTGTGAAGGAGGGGCTGAACAAGGATGAGGCTGAAAAGTTGAAGAAAGAGCTCGAAGAAGCAGGCGCGAAGGTCGAGTTGAAATAACCGCTCTTTTTGAACTTTTCAGGATTCACCCTTGCTGGAAGAACCGCAGAACCCATAGTGAAAACGCACTCATAGCCGATAGTTCGCCCACATCGCGCGGGTCTGAGCTATCGGCTTGAGCCGTCTATATGGAGGGAGTGTTTGGAGCGGCGGAGATCGCGCAAATTGCTTCCGCTTTCGCTCACACGGGTCCGGAATGTTGTCTGATGGCACACACAATATCATTGAGAAGGAGTGGTTGACTTGAAAAACCAATCCAACGGCACGAGCGCCAGGATTTCGTTTGGTCGCATCCCATCCGTCATTGAAACACCGGATCTGCTGAACGTGCAGACCGATTCGTTCAACAAATTTCTGCAGCCCGAGACTGTCCCGCACCGCAGGAAGAAGCAGGGACTTCAGCAGGTCTTCGAGATGAATTTCCCGATTACGGACGCGCGGGAGAATTTTCTTCTCGAGTTTGTCGAGTACTACGTCGAAAAGCCGAAGTACTCCGTCGTGGAATGCCAGGAGCGGGGGTTGACCTTCTCTGTCCCCCTCAAGGCGAAGCTCCGACTTTCCTCCAAGAAAGAGGGAAGCGACGAGTTCACCGATACGATCGAACAGGAAGTCTATCTCGGCAACCTGCCCGCGATGACCCTGCGCGGAACCTTCATCATCAACGGCGCCGAGCGGGTGGTTGTCAGCCAGCTGCACCGCTCCCCCGGTGTGTTCTTCGGCGAGTCCGTGCACCCGAACGGTACGATGATGTATTCCGCCCGCATCATTCCCTTCCGCGGGTCGTGGGTCGAGTTCTCGACCGATATCAACAACGTGATGTATGCGTACATCGACCGGAAGAAGAAGTTCCCCGTCACGACGCTCCTGCGGGCTCTCGGCTATTCTTCGGACGACGAGATTCTCAACCTCTTCGAGTTGGTGGAGGAAGTCGACGTCAATAAGGTCAACCTCCGCGAGTTGGTCGGTCGAACGATCTGCAGCGATGTGTTCGACAAGAAGACCGGCGAGATTTTCATCAACAAGGATGCAAAGCTCACGGAAGATCATCTCAAGCAGATCAAGAAGTCGGATATCAAGAAGATCCGGTTTTTGAAATCGGAAGCGACCGAGCAGAGCTCGGTGATCGCCAACACGATTCTGCGCGACGCGGCCCGTTCCGAAGAGGACGCCCTGGAAACCATTTACTCCCAGCTTCGCTCCGGCGAAGCACCCGATCTCGAAACGGCGAAGAACCTGATCGACCGGCTGTTCTTCAATCCCAAGCGATATGACCTCGGCGATGTCGGGCGGCATCGGATGAACGCGAAGCTCGGCGTGAGCATTAAAGAGGATGTCACCACGCTGACGCGCGAGGATATCGTCGCGATCGTGAAGTACCTGATCGACCTCCAGCAGGGCAAGAGGAACGTGGATGACATCGATCACCTGGGCAACCGCCGGGTGCGGACGGTCGGCGAGCAGCTCGCCCAGCAGTTCAATGTTGGTCTGTCGCGGATGACCCGCACCATTCGGGAACGGATGAACCTGCGGGATGCCGAGACGATCACGCCCCAGGACCTGGTCAACGCGCGCACGATCACGAGCGTCATCAACGCATTCTTTGGAACCAACCAGCTTTCGCAGTTCATGGATCAGACGAATCCATTGGCGGAAATGACCCACAAGCGCCGCGTGTCTGCGCTCGGCCCCGGTGGCTTGACGCGCGAGCGCGCAGGCTTCGAAGTGCGCGACGTTCATTATACCCACTACGGCCGGCTCTGTCCCATTGAAACCCCGGAAGGTCCGAACATCGGCCTGATCTCCTCGTTATGTATCCATGCGCGCATCAACGATTTCGGCTTCATCGAGACGCCGTACCGGAAAGTGAAGAATGGAAAGGTGACGGAGGATATCGAATTCCTGGCGGCCGAGAAGGAGGATGAAGTAACGATCGCCCAGGCGAACGCCATCGTGGATGAAAAGGGGAAGTTCGGGGAAGAACGTGTGAAAGCGCGGTACCAGAGCGATTACCCGGTGGTGGAGCCGGACAAGCTGCAGTATATGGACGTCGCACCAAACCAGATCGTCAGCGCTGCCGCAGCCCTGATCCCCTTCCTCGAGCACGACGATGCCAACCGCGCCCTGATGGGTTCGAACATGCAACGTCAGGCCGTGCCGTTGCTGATCCCGCAGTCCCCTCTGGTCGGAACCGGGCTGGAGGAAAAGCTCGCACGCGACTCCCGCACGGTGATCGTGGCAGAACGTAGCGGCGTGATCGAGTCCGTTTCCGCCGACAGCATCATCGTGCAATACGATATCGACGAGAACAGCACGGAAGCCATCATCAGCTTCGACGACAAGCGGCGCGTCGAATACAAGCTGACGAAGTTCTTCCGCACCAACCAGGACACATGCATTAACCAGAAGCCGATTGTCGAGAATGGCCAACGTATCAAGCGGAACGACGTTCTTGCGGATGGTTGCGCAACGGATAAGGGCGAGCTGGCTCTGGGCAGGAACGTCCTCGTGGCGTTCATGCCGTGGCGCGGGTACAACTTCGAGGATGCCATTATCGTCAGTGAGCGAATCGTCGCGGAAGATGTGTTCACCTCGATTCATATCGAGGAGTTTGAGCTTCAGGTCCGTGATACCAAGCGCGGAGAGGAAGAACTTACACGCGAAATTCCGAACGTGAGCGAGGAAGCGACGAAGGACCTCGACGAGAACGGGATTATCCGTATCGGCGCCGAGGTGGGTGAGGGGGATATCCTCATCGGCAAGATCACGCCGAAGGGGGAGACCGACCCCACACCGGAAGAGAAACTGTTGAAGGCGATCTTCGGTGAGAAGGCAGGCGACGTGAAGGATGCCTCGTTGAAGGCTCCTCCGGGAATGAAAGGTGTGGTGATCTCGACCAAGCTTTTCAGCCGCAAGAAGAAGGATACGGAGAGCAAGAAGGAAGATAAGAAGAGGCTCGAATCGCTTGAACGGTCCCGCAAACGGGATGCCAAGGAACTGCAGGAAAAACTGGCCAAGAAACTGGGACAGTTGCTCGCCGGGGAGAAATCCGCCGGTATCCGTGATTCTGATGGCAATGTCGTCCTCCGCAGCGGAACGGCCATCAAGGAAGACACCTTCCTCTCCATGGGGAATCTGGATTCGCTCGACTTCAATCAGGAATGGATTGAGGACAAACGGAAAAATAATCTCGTGACGAAACTTCTGGAAAACTACAAGCAGAAGCTGAGCGAGATCGAAGAGCTCTATCGGCACGAAAAGAACAAGGTTCAACTCGGGGACGAGCTTGCCCCCGGGATCGTGCAGCTGGCAAAGGTGTTTGTGGCGAAGAAACGCAAGCTCTCCGTCGGAGATAAGATGGCCGGCCGACACGGGAACAAGGGCGTCGTCTCGACCATCGTTCCGGCAGAGGATATGCCGTTCCTCCCGGACGGCACACCGGTCGACCTTGTGTTAAACCCGCTGGGGGTGCCTTCCCGCATGAACATCGGACAGTTATTTGAACTCGCCCTTGGATGGGCGGGGTTCACACTGGGACACAAATATGCATCCCCGATCTTTGACGGTGCTTCGTGGGAGGAAGTGGAGGAGGAGCTCAAAAAGGCCGGGCTGCAGACGAATTCCAAAACCGTGCTCATCGACGGCCGGAGTGGTGAGGCGTTCGATCAGGAGGTGACCGTCGGGTACCTCTACATGATGAAGCTCTCCCATCTTGTCGATGATAAAATCCATGCCCGGTCCATCGGACCGTATTCGCTCATCACCCAGCAGCCGCTGGGAGGCAAGGCGCAGTTCGGCGGCCAGCGTTTCGGCGAAATGGAGGTGTGGGCGCTCGAAGGCTATGGCGCGGCGCACTTGCTGCAGGAAATCCTCACCGTCAAGTCCGACGACGTTGTCGGACGGGCGAAGGTGTACGAGGCGATGGTCAAGGGCGACAACCTGCCTGAGCCGAATGTGCCGGAATCGTTCAACGTTCTTGTCCGGGAATTACAGGGTCTTGGTTTGGAAATCAAGATCGAATAACCAGCGGTCCTGGTCAATCGACGACCCTGAGCAACTCTACGAGTTGGATAGACAACACTTGTCATTGGAGGTAATCCATGCCGTTCTCAATGTCTGAAGTAGTTGCAAAGAAGACATTCTCAAAGATAACGATCAGCCTTGCATCGCCGGACATGATCCTCTCCCGTTCGCACGGCGAAGTGACCAAACCGGAGACGATTAACTACCGCTCGTTCCGCCCTGAAAAAGACGGGTTGTTCTGCGAAAAGATCTTCGGTCCGGTCCGTGACTGGGAGTGTCATTGCGGGAAGTATAAACGCATTCGCTACAAGGGTATCACGTGCGACCGCTGCGGCGTCGAAGTGACGCAGAAGAGCGTCCGCCGTGAGCGCATGGGACATATCGCCCTGGCTGTTCCGGTGGTCCATATCTGGTACTTCCGTTCGCTCCCAAGCAAGATCGGTTACATCCTCGGACTCTCCAGCAAGGAGTTGGAGAAGATCATCTATTACGAGTCGTACGTTGTCATCAATCCCGGAACGACGGGGCTCCAGAAGCAGGACCTGATCACCGAGGATCAGTTCCTCGAGATCATGGCCTCCCTGCCGGAGAACAACGACGATCTCGAAGAAACCGACCCCAAGAAGTTCATCGCCAAGATGGGCGGGGATGCGATCAAGGATCTGCTCCATCGCGTGCACGTCGAAGAACTGGCCAACGAACTGCGGACGGAAGTCAAAACCGAGACTTCGATCCAGAAAAAGACCGAAGCCCTCAAGCGGCTGCGCGTGGTAGAAGCGTTCCGGAAAAGTCAGGATACCGCACCCAATCGTCCGGATTGGATGGTCCTGGATGTCATTCCCGTCATTCCTCCCGAACTGCGTCCACTCGTGCCCCTGGAGGGAGGACGGTTTGCCACATCCGATTTGAATGACCTCTATCGTCGTGTCATCATCCGCAACAACCGGCTCAAGCGACTGATCGAAATCAAGGCTCCTGAAGTGATCCTGCGCAACGAGAAACGTATGCTGCAGGAGGCGGTCGATTCGCTGCTGGACAACTCGCGCCGCGTCAACGCGGTGCGCAGCGACAATAACCGCGCGCTCAAGTCGCTCTCCGATATGCTCAAGGGGAAGCAGGGACGTTTCCGTCAGAACCTCCTTGGAAAGCGTGTCGATTATTCGGGCCGCTCCGTCATCGTGGTCGGTCCTGAGTTGAAACTGCACGAGTGCGGTCTTCCGAAAGACATGGCGGTCGAGCTCTTCAAACCCCAGATCATCCGGAAGCTCATCGAACGCGGGTTGGTCAAGACTGTCAAGAGTGCCAAGAAGATGGTCGATAAGAAGGGGCCTGAAGTCTGGGACATCCTCGATCACATCATTGACGGACATCCCGTGATGCTGAACCGGGCTCCGACCCTTCACCGTCTTGGGATCCAGGCCTTCCAGCCGGTCCTTGTCGAGGGGAAAGCGATTCGCATCCACCCGATGGTTTGCACGGCATTCAACGCCGACTTCGACGGCGACCAGATGGCGGTCCATGTGCCCCTCTCCTATGAGGCGCAACTCGAGGCGCGGCTGCTGATGCTCTCGAGCCACAACATCCTCTCGCCGGCAAGCGGTGCGCCGGTCGTAACCCCAACGCAGGACCAGGTTCTGGGATGCTACTACCTGACCAAGTCCAAGGTCGGTGATAAGGGTGAGGGAAAAGTATTCTACTCGCCCGAAGAGGGTGCCATTGCGTACGATCAGGGCGTTGTCGGTCTGCATGCCCGCGTCAAAGTGCGTATTGAAGGAAAGCTGATCGAGACGACGCCGGGCCGGGTGATGTTCAACCAGATCCTCCCTGCAGGTGTCCCGTTCATCAACGAGCTCCTCAACAAGCGACGCTTGTTGCAGATTATCGCCATTGTTTTCCGCCGGTGCGGGAACCTTGAAACCGCCCATTTTCTGGACAAGCTGAAGACGCTCGGCTTCACCTACGCCACGAAGGGAGGCCTCTCCGTTTCGGTCGGTGATGTGCTTATCCCGAAGGAGAAGTACGAGATCGTCGCCAAGGCGCACAAGGACGTTGACGCAGTGGAGAAGCAGTACTACCGGGGCTTCATCACCAACGGCGAGCGGTACAATAAGGTGATCGATATCTGGACGCGCGCGACGAACCGCATTGCGGAGAGGTTATTTGAATCGCTGCAACATTCGAAAGACGGGTTTAACTCTGTCTATATGATGGTCGATTCCGGTGCCCGCGGATCCAAGGAACAGGTCCGCCAGCTTGCCGGCATGCGCGGTCTGATGGCGAAACCGCAGAAGAGTCTCTCGGGAGCCACCGGAGAGTTGATCGAAAACCCGATCACCTCGAATTTCCGTGAAGGACTTTCGATTCTTGAATATTTTATTTCAACGCATGGAGCCCGCAAGGGGCTTGCCGACACGGCGTTGAAAACGGCTGACGCCGGTTACCTGACGCGCCGCCTCATCGACGTTGCACAGGACGCCATCATTTCCGAGGAAGACTGCGGGACCATCCGCGGTGTTCTGACCGGGGCACTGAAGGAAGGCGAGGACGTGAAGGAACCGCTGGCCGAGCGCATCCTTGGTCGCGTCTCCGTCCACGATGTGGCCGATCCCTTGACGGGAGAGGTAATTGTGAACGCAACGGAAATCATCGACGAGGAGAAATCACAGCGGATCTCGGAGACCTCCATTGAATTAGTGGAAATCCGCTCGGCGCTGACGTGCGATGCACGCCGCGGTATTTGCGCCAACTGTTATGGACGCGATTTGACGACGGCAAAGCTCGTTGAACCGGGGACCGCGGTCGGCGTTATTGCGGCCCAGTCCATCGGCGAGCCGGGGACGCAGCTGACACTCCGGACGTTCCACACGGGAGGCACGGCAAGCCTGATCGCCGCCCAGTCCCAGATCACCTCCAAATTCGAAGGGAAGGTGAAGTTCGAGGGGGTGAAGTCGATTGAAATTGCTTCCGAGGTCGGGAGACAGCTCATCGCCTCCGGTCGCAGCGGCGTTGTCAACATCGTCGACAGCGACAACAGGATTTTGACCAAGTACGATGTCCCGTACGGCGCAATCCTCCTTGTGCATGACGGGAAGAGCGTGCCCAAGGGAGAGATGATCTATGAATGGGATCCGTACAACGCCGTCATCATCTCGGAGCACAAGGGGACGATCAAGTACGTCGACCTCAAGGAGAACGTCACGTACCGTGAGGAACCGGACGAACAGACAGGGCACATTCAGAAGGTCGTCATCGACAGCCGCGAAAAAAGCCTGATCCCCGCGATCGCGGTGATCGGTCCCAAGGGACAGAAACTTGCCTCGTACTCCGTGCCGACGCGCGCCCATTTGATTGTGAGCGATGGAGAGGAAATCGCGGCGGGAACGGTTCTGGTGAAGATCCCGCGTGACATCGGCAAGACCCGTGATATTACCGGAGGCTTGCCGCGGGTGACCGAGTTGTTCGAAGGACGGCACCCGAACGATCCTGCCGTCGTATCGGAGATCGATGGAATTGTCACAATCGGTCAGCCGAAACGCGGCGCGCGGGAAGTTTTTGTGACGAGCCATGACGGGAAGGATAAACGGACGTACCTGGTTCCGTTGGGCAAGCACATCCTTGCGCAGGATAACGATGTGGTCCGCGCGGGCGAGCGCTTATCCGCCGGTGCGATCGACCCGCACGACATCCTCAAGATCAAGGGAACCACGGCCGTGCAGGAATACCTTGTGAACGAAATCCAGGAAGTGTATCGGATGCAGGGTGTGAAGATCAACGATAAGCACATTGAAGTGATTGTCCGGATGATGATGCAGAAGGAAAAGATCGTTGATCCGGGCGACACGAAATACCTGGAAGGGGACAACGTCGACAAGTCCAAGCTGCACGACGAGAACGATTCACTGGAAGGGAAGATCGTTGTCCTCAGCAAGGGGGATTCCAAGTTCAAGAATGGAATGATGTTGCAGAAGAAGATGGTGCGGGAGTCGAACACTGAACTGAAAAAGAAGACAAAGAAGGTGGCTGAATTCCGCGATACGGAACCGGCGACTTCCGAACCGATCCTCCTGGGTATCACGCAGGCGTCTTTGACCACCGACAGCTTCATTTCCGCTGCATCGTTCCAGGAAACCACGAAGGTCCTGACCGATGCCGCGATCGAGGGCAAGGTGGATCACCTGCTTGGGTTGAAGGAAAACGTGATCATGGGGCATCTGATCCCGGCAGGAACGGGGCAAAAGCGTTTCCGCAACATCATCGTGACCGAGAAGGAAGTGCCGGCCCCGACGGCGGCCGTTGCAGCGTCTGTTGAGGGGGGGGATGAGGCCCCGGCTCCCACGAAGGAAAGAAAGCGGAAAACACGCGTTGTCGCCCAGTAAGTTTTAGAAAAAGGGGTTGACAATTTAGATTAAATCTCTTATCTTTATAAGCTTTTTTATCAGGTTTCGCTAATAAGGAGTCTTACTGCTTGCCAACGCTGAATCAGCTTATACGGAATAGTCGGGAACGGGTTCTCTGGAAGAGCAAGTCTCCGGCGCTGCAATCCAGCCCGCAAAAGCGGGGTGTTTGCACGAGGGTCTATACCACCACACCGAAGAAACCGAATTCCGCTCTTCGGAAGGTGGCACGTGTCCGCCTGACGAACCAGCTCGAGGTCACGGCCTATATTCCCGGCGAGGGGCATAACCTGCAGGAACACTCAATTGTCCTGATCCGTGGCGGCAGGGTGAAGGACCTTCCCGGAGTCCGCTACCATATCATTCGCGGCACGCTCGATACACAGGGTGTGCAGGACCGGAAACAGGCACGGTCGAAGTATGGCGCCAAGAAGCCGAAAGCGTAATTTTCCCCATCCCTTATGAGAAAGAAACGATCTTCAAAACGTATTACTGCCCCTGATCCGAAGTATCAGGATGTCATGGTCGCGCGGTTTGTGAATTCCCTTCTGAAGCAGGGGAAGAAGCATATCGCCCGCGGTATCCTGTACGGGGCGTTTGATATTATCGAGGAACGGACCAAGAACAACAAGCCGGTTGATGTGTTTAAAAAGGCATTGAGCAATGCTTCTCCCATTATTGAAGTCCGTGCCCGTAGAGTCGGTGGTGCTACCTATCAAGTTCCCACAGAAGTTCGCCCCGAGCGGCGAACCGCTCTCGCAATCCGTTGGCTTATCAGCTACGCCAAAGAACGCTCGGATAAATCGATGGCCCATAAACTTGCTGCGGAGTTTATGGCGGCCGCTTCCGGTGAAGGCGGCGCGATCAAAAAGAAGGACGATGTCCATCGCATGGCAGAGGCGAACAAAGCCTTTGCTCACTTTAAGTGGTAATCGTTGTAGAACTATCCTCATTCAAAAACAATACTATCCTGTTTCCCCAATGGAGAAGTGCCCCTTGCGGTAGTGTGGTTACTCTATGCCTCGAGATTATTCTTTAGAAAAAACGAGAAACATCGGCATCATGGCGCACATCGATGCCGGAAAAACTACGACAACGGAGCGCATCCTGTTTTACACGGGCGTCCTGCATCGTATGGGTGAGGTGCACGATGGCGCCGCTACCATGGATTGGATGGAGCAGGAGAAGGAGCGCGGGATTACGATCACCAGCGCCGCAACGACCTGTTTCTGGAACAACCATCGCGTCAATATTATCGATACCCCGGGTCACGTCGACTTTACCATTGAAGTGGAACGATCGCTGCGCGTTCTTGACGGTGCGGTCGCCCTGTTCTGTTCCGTCGGCGGCGTGGAACCGCAGTCGGAGACCGTTTGGCGGCAAGCCGACAAGTATGGCGTCCCCCGTATCGCGTTCGTGAATAAGATGGACCGCGCGGGAGCGGATTTTCTCGGCGTCGTTGAAATGATGAAGCAGCGCCTGAAAGCAAACGCCGTCCCGGTGCAACTTCCCGTTGGCGAAGGTGACATGTTTGCCGGTATCATCGACCTGATCACCATGAAGGCCCGCATGTATCGCGAAGGGACGCAGGGAGCCTCCTGGGATGATATCGACATTCCCGAGTCGCTTGTTCCCAGAGCGAACGAGTACCGAATCAAAATGCTTGAGGCTGTTGCGGATGAGGATGACAGTCTGCTGGAAAAATATCTCGAGGGAAAGCACATTTCCCCGGAAGAAATCAAAGTTGTGCTTCGTCGGGCCGCCTTGAAGGTGAGCATCGTCCCCGTGCTGTGCGGCTCATCCTTCAAGAACAAAGGGGTTCAGTTGTTAATGGACGCGGTGATCGATTTCCTGCCGTCTCCCCTTGATATTAACAGCGGCGTGCTGCATGGTCACCACCCGCACCGCTCGGATGATGTGATCCGCAGGATCGCCGATGATGAACAGTTTACCGCCCTTGCCTTCAAGATCATGACCGATCCGTTTGTCGGGCGGCTCACGTATTTCCGGATCTATGCCGGAACCTTGTCCTCGGGTTCGTATGTGTACAACGTCATCTCGGATCGCAAGGAGCGGATTGCCCGTATCCTCCGGATGCACGCCAACCATCGCGAGGAGGTCTCTGAAGCATATGCCGGGGACATCGTTGCCGCAATCGGGATGAAAAATACACGGACCGGTGATACATTGACGAACGAAGACGATCCGATCATCCTTGAGCAGATGATATTCCCGGAACCGGTGATCGATGTTGCGATCGAGCCCAAGACCAAAGCGGACCAGGAGAAACTGGGAGAGGCGCTTCAAAAGCTCGCGGAGGAGGATCCCACATTCCGTATCACCTCGAACGAGGAGACCGGCCAGACGATCATCAGCGGTATGGGCGAATTGCACCTGGAGATCATTGTCGACCGGATGAAGCGGGAGTTCAGGGTTGAGGCCAACGTCGGCAAGCCGCAGGTTGCGTACAAGGAAACGATTACGAAGAAAGTAACGGCGGAGGGAAAGTTCGTCCGCCAGAGCGGTGGTCGCGGTCAATACGGTCATGTCGTGATCGAGATGGGGCCGAACGAGAAGGGGAAGGGTTTCGAGTTCGAGAACGACATCGTCGGAGGCGTCGTTCCGAAGGAATACGTCAAACCGACAGAGCAGGGAATTGTGGAAGCGATGCGGAACGGTGTCCTGGCCGGCTACCCGGTAGAGGATATCAAGGTGAGCTTGATCGACGGTTCGTTCCACGCCGTCGACTCATCGGAAATGGCCTTCAAGGTTGCCGGATCGATGGCGTTCAAGGAAGCGGCGCGGAAGGCCGGCCCTATCATCCTTGAGCCGATCATGGCGGTCGAGGTTGTGACCCCGGAGGAATATCTCGGGGATGTGATGGGCGATCTGAATTCCCGTCGCGGCAAGATCGAAGGGATGAACCCCCGAAAGGATGCCCAGGTCGTCAAGGCGATGGTTCCCCTGTCCGAAATGTTTGGGTATGCGACGGTGGTCCGGTCTATGACGCAGGGGCGGGCGCTCTATACCATGCAGTTCTCACACTACGAACAAGCGCCGAAGTCGATTGCCGAGGGAATTATCGAAAAGGTCAAGGGCAAGGAAGCGGTTACGGCATGAAGAATTTAACGAAGGTTCTGATTACAGACACAACGAAAGGAGATCACTCCAATGGCAAAGGGTAAATTTGATCGCAGCAAGCCGCACGTAAACGTCGGTACGATCGGCCACGTCGACCACGGGAAGACGACCCTCACCGCGGCCATTACGATGGTCCTTGCGAAGCAAGGTTTGTCGGAGGTTCGGACGTTCGACTCCATCGACAATGCCCCCGAGGAGAAAGCCCGCGGGATCACGATCGCGACGGCGCACGTCGAGTATTCCACGGCAAACCGCCACTATGCGCACGTCGACTGTCCGGGCCACGCCGACTATGTAAAGAACATGATCACGGGTGCCGCCCAGATGGACGGCGCGATCCTCGTGGTTGCTGCGACGGACGGTCCGATGCCTCAAACGCGTGAGCACATCCTCCTGGCGCGCCAGGTTGGTGTTCCCCGCATCGTTGTGTTCATGAATAAAGTCGATGCTGTTGATGACCCGGAGCTGCTGGATCTTGTCGAGCTCGAGCTCCGCGACCTCTTGAAAAAGTACGAATTTCCGGGCGATGAGATCCCGATCATTCGCGGCTCCGCTCTGAAGGCCATGGAAGCGGCGATGCGTCCGGATGTCAAGCCGGATGATCCGGCATTCAAGTGCATTGATGAATTGATGGCGGCGGTCGATTCCTACATACCGGTCCCGAAGCGTGATGTTGATAAACCCTTCCTGATGCCGATTGAGGATGTATTCTCGATCACGGGTCGTGGTACCGTCGGCACCGGGCGTGTCGACCGCGGTCATGCCAAGGTCGGCGACGAAGTCGAAGTGATCGGGCTCGGCGCTCATAAGAAGACCGTGATCACCGGTGCAGAAATGTTCCGGAAGGAACTTGATGAGGTGCGCGCGGGCGACAACGCGGGCCTGCTGCTGCGCGGCGTTGAAAAGAACGAACTGGAGCGCGGAATGGTGGTTGCGAAACCCGGTTCCATCACACCGCACAAGAAGTTTACGGCTCAGGTGTACGTGTTAAAGAAGGAAGAAGGTGGACGCCACACGCCGTTTCTGAACGGCTACCGCCCGCAGTTCTACTTCCGGACCACGGACGTGACCGGCGTGGTGACGCTCCCCAGCGGTGTTGAGATGGTGATGCCCGGCGACAACCTCGACGCGATCAATGTGGAACTGATCTCCGAGATCGCCATGGAGGAAGGCCTCCGCTTCGCTATCCGCGAGGGCGGACGCACCGTCGGCGCAGGCGTTGTGACGAAGATCGTTGAATAATAACTTCCGGGTTCCGGCTCTCTGCCGGAACCCGATGCTTTTTCACGGTGTACATCAGCGAGGATGAACCGTTGGCTGGTCAAAAGATTCGCATCAAATTGAAGTCGTACGATCACAACCTGATCGATAAATCGGCTGAGAAAATTATCAAGACCGTGAAGTCGACCGGGGCCGTTGTGTCCGGTCCTATCCCGTTGCCGACCAAGCGGTCGCTCTATGTCGTGAACCGGTCGCCGCACGTCGATAAGAAGTCGCGCGAGCAGTTCGAGACCCGATCGCACAAACGGCTGATCGACATTCTCAACTCCACGAGCAAGACGGTCGATTCTCTGATGAAGCTGGAATTGCCGGCCGGCGTGGATGTTGAGATCAAGGTGTAGTGAGAGACGACGAGGAACGACGAAGAACGAATTGACCAATGTGGTTTCCCTGCCCGGACACAACAGAGTGAGTCGGTCGGGAGATGACTTAGGAGCAGAACAGTGAGCGGCATGTTAGGAAAAAAACTTGGAATGACGAGTATCTTCGATGAGAACGGGCAAATGGTCCCGTGCACTATCATCGAGGCCGGGCCGTGCTACGTTACCCAGATCAAGACGAAAGAGAAAGACGGGTACGACGCAATACAACTTGGCTACGATGAGATCCACGAACGACTCGTCAACAAACCGATGAAGGGGCACCTCGGGAAGTCCGGGGTCAGGCCGCTTCGTCTTCTTTCAGAGTTCCGCAGCTTCAACGGCAGGAAACTGGAGCTGGGCGCGGAGTTGAAGGTGGACCTGTTCCACCAGGGGGAGACCGTGGACGTGACTGGTCGCTCGAAAGGGCGCGGCTTCCAGGGAGTCGTGAAACGACACCACTTCGGCGGCGTCGGCATGACGACCCACGGACAGTCCGATCGCGTGCGCGCTCCCGGATCGATCGGCGGGAGTTCTTATCCCTCCCGTGTCTTCAAAGGTATGCGGATGGCCGGCCGGATGGGGGGCGAGCGCGTGACGGTGAAAAACCTGACCGTGGTGAAGGTGATCTCCGATTCGAATATTTTGATCGTCAAGGGATCGGTTCCCGGCGCAATCAACAGTTACGTGGAAATTAGCAAACAGGACTAAGTCCTTGTTTCGAGGATGAATAGCAATGGAGCTTGAAGTTTACAAGAAAGACGGAAGCATGAGCGGCGAGAAGGTGAAGCTGGCTCCGGAGATCTTTGAGATTACTCCGAACGACCACGCTATCTACCAGGCTATTCGCTCGATCCAGGCCAACAAGCGCCAGGGAACGCACAAGGTGAAACCGCGCAACGAGGTCCGGGGAGGCGGCAGGAAGCCGTTTCGCCAGAAGAAAACGGGCCGCGCCCGCGCCGGATCGACCCGTTCACCGGTCTGGGTTGGCGGCGGTTCCATTTTCGGTCCCCATCCGCATGACTACGTGATCAAACTCTCGGCCAAAGTCCGGGCCCTCGCCCGTAAGTCGGCTCTGAGCTACAAGGCCAAGGACAGCGCCATCATGGTGGTGGAGGATTTCTCCCTCGACGCTCCCAAGACGCGGGAGATCGTCACAGTCCTGAAGGCCCTCGCCCTGAACGGGAAGAAGACCCTGTTCCTGACTGGCAAGACCGACCGGGCGTTGTTTAAGTCGGGACGGAACATCGCGAAGCTGAACGTGCGGGAGGCGGATAAAGCCTCCACGTTCGATATTCTAAACAACCAGGTGCTGCTCATCCAGAAAAGCGCCGTGGAAGTGTTGCACAATTCGTTGAAGAACTGAGCGAACTATCATGCCTGGAATTTTGAAACGACCGATCGTCACCGAAAAGATCACGCGCATGCAGGAACAGCGGCACTATGCGTTTGAAGTCGAGGGCGGATCGAACAAAATTGAGATCGCGAAAGCGGTGGAGGCAAAATTCAAAGTCACCGTTACCAGTGTCCGCACGGTGGTTGTGAAAGGAAAGCGGAAGTCGCAGATGACGCGCCGCGGGCGCTTCGAGGGACGGACCAACACATGGAAGAAAGCGATCGTCACCCTGAAAGAAGGGGACAAGATCGATTACTTCGAGACTGCTTGATTGACGAAACGATAGGCACAGTATGGCTATTCGAAAATTAAGACCCATGACGCCGGCAACCCGGTTCTACTCGATCTCGACGTTCGAAGAGATCACGAAGACCGTGCCGGAGAAGTCGCTGCTCCGAAAGCTGAAGAAATCGGGGGGACGCAATAACCTTGGACGCGTGACCTCGCGCCATCGGGGGGGTGGGCATAAGAGACGGTACCGCTTGATCGATTTCAAGCGCGAGAAGCATGGTGTGAGCGCCAAGGTTGCAGCGATTGAGTACGATCCCAACCGGTCGGCCCGAATTGCGTTGTTGCACTATGGAGACGGCGATAAGCGCTACATTGTTGCGCCGGACGGTTTGAAGGTAGGCCAGTCTGTTCAGTCCGGTTCGGGCGTCGAGGTGCAGCTGGGCAACG
>JBBEBV010000095.1:2469-19660 GCA_040882165.1 Bacteroidota bacterium | reverse complement strand
AAGGTAGGCCAGTCTGTTCAGTCCGGTTCGGGCGTCGAGGTGCAGCTGGGCAACGCCCTTCCGCTGCTGGAGATCCCCGTGGGAACGTTTATCCACAACGTCGAGATGCGCCCCGGCAAGGGCGGACAACTGGGTCGCAGTGCGGGGAACTCGCTGCAGTTGATGGCGAAGGAGGGGGATTTTGCGCAGTTGAAGCTCCCTTCGGGGGAAGTCCGGAAGGTGCGCGTGAATTGTTATGCAACGGTGGGAATCGTGAGCAACGGGGACCATGAGAATATCAGTCTCGGGAAGGCCGGCCGGTCGCGCTGGCTGGGGATCCGGCCGCATTCACGAGGGATGGCGATGAACCCGGTAGATCATCCGATGGGGGGAGGCGAAGGTCGTTCGAAGAGCGGTGGGGGTTGGCAACATCCGGAATCGCCCTGGGGCAAGTATGCCAAAGGTTTGAAGACGCGCAAGAAGAAAAATCCATCCAATAAATACATTGTCAAACGTCGCAAGTAAATCCAGCGAGAATCGAGAGCGATGAGCCGGTCATTGAAAAAGGGTCCCTATGTGGACTCAAAGCTGCAGCAAAAGATCGAGGCGTTGAACAAGTCCAACCAGAAGAAGGTGATCAAGACGTGGGCGCGGAGCTGCACGATCATCCCCGATTTCGTCGGTCACACCTTCGCGGTGCATAACGGCAACAAGTTCATTCCTGTCTACGTCCAGGAAGCGATGGTGGGACACAAACTCGGAGAGTTTGCCCCGACCCGCATTTTCCGGGCGCACCCCGGAGTCAAGAGCGAGAAATCAACCACTCCCGCATAACTTCATTGGGAGCCTGTGAGGGTATAAGGAACAACGTATGGAAGCACGAGCAGTCAATCGATTCGTCGGAACATCGCCAATGAAAATGCGGCTGGTGATCGACCTTATTCGCGGTCGTGGGGTGGAGGAGGCGTTGTCGATCCTGCACTTTTCACCGAAGCATGCCTCGAACAGCGCGGAGAAAGTCCTCCGGTCGGCTATTTCCAACCTTCAAAACAAGGATCAGAGCGGCCGTATCGATCCCTCCCACGTGTTCGTGAAGGAAGCGTTTGTCAATGGTGGACCGATGGCGAAACGGGTGAGGCCGGCTCCCATGGGACGGGCATTCCGCATTCGCAAACGGTCTCATCACCTGACGATCGTTGTTGCTCAGCGGCAGCAAAAAGTGCAAGCGGCAGCCAAACCGAAGGCCGCTGAGTCAGCGCCGAAGTCCGCAGCAGCTCCCGGGGTGAAGCCGAAGAAGTCTGGAACGAAGTCGAAAGCATCGACTTCCACGAAGAAGGCAACAAAAGAATCTTAATTGAGGAGGATCTCTTGGGTCAAAAAACACATCCGATAGGATTCCGGCTCGGCATTACGAAGACTTGGGACGCAAATTGGTATGCCGACAAGGGATTTGCCGGGAAACTGCAGGAAGACTTGATGGTCCGGCACTATGTCCGCAATCGTCTGAAGAAAGCGGGTATTTCGCGGATCCAGATCGACAGGACCCCCAAGCGTGCCGTGATTACGATTCATACCTCCCGTCCCGGTATTGTGATTGGAAAAAGCGGTAAAGAGATCGCCCAATTGGAAGAAGAGTTGAAGAAGGTGACCGCAAAAGAGGTCAAGATCCTGATCCATGAAATCAAACGTCCCGAACTGGATTCGTCGCTCGTGGCCGAGAACATCGCCTCCCAGATCGAGGGACGCATCTCCTTCCGCCGTGCCATGAAGCAGGCGATCACCGCCTCGATGCGTATGGGCGCCGAAGGGATCCGCGTGATGTGCGGTGGCCGTCTCGGTGGGTCGGAAATTGCGCGGCGCGAGCAGTACAAAGAGGGACGCATTCCTTTGCACACGATTCGTGCAGACATCGATTATTCCACGGCGACGGCGCGGACGATTTACGGCGCTATCGGGGTGAAAGTGTGGATCTGCAAAGGGGAAATTCTCGGCCCCGTGTCGAAATAATGATCGGAGCGCCGGGCTCAGTCCCGCCGCCGAATTACAAGGAGTGCTGAACGTATGTTGATGCCCAAGAGAGTAAAATTCAGAAAGACCCAGCGTGGGCGGATGCGGGGAAAAGCAACCCGTGGTGCGACGATTGCCTTTGGCGATTTCGGCCTCAAGGCTCTTGAGCCCGGATGGATCACCCAGCGCCAGATCGAAGCTTCGCGAGTCGCGTTGACCCGTATGATGAAACGTGAGGGGAAAGTCTGGATTCGGATCTTCCCGGACAAACCCGTTACCAAGAAGCCGGCGGAAACCCGTATGGGAAGCGGCAAAGGTATCCCGGAATTCTGGGTTGTGGTGATCAAGCCCGGACGCGTGTTGTTCGAGCTGGGTGGAGTCTCGAAGGCGTTAGCGCGGGAGGCGTTCGATCTCGCAATGCACAAGCTTCCCATCAAGACCAAGATGGTCACTCGTATGGATTACGAGGCCCATTAATAGCAGGAGTCGTTTGTATGAAAGCTTTTGAATTTCGTCAATTGTCGGATGCGGAGTTGATCAAGCGCATTCAGGAGGAAGAGGAGAGCCTCGGCAATCTTCGCTTCCAGAAGGTGATCAGCCAGCTCGAGAACCCGATGAAGCTGCAGCACATCCGGCGGGACATTGCCCGGATGAAGACGCTTCTCCGCGAGCGCGAGATCAAGAAACCCAGCCAACCCGTAGCATTATCTGAACAAGAGAAGAAGGCATAACGGATGAGTACAGCAGCAGCAGTTCCGGCCGTCCAGCGTAACCGGCGTAAGGTCCGCATCGGAAAAGTGATCAGCAACAAGATGCAGAAGAGCATCGTGGTGTCGCTGGAGCGCAAAATTCCTCATCCACTTTATAAGAAGTACTATAAGCAAACTTCGACACTGATGGCTCACGATGAGAAGCAGGAAGCGCGCATCGGTGATGTGGTGAGGGTGATGGAGACCCGCCCCGTGAGCAAGCGCAAGCGATGGCGGTTGGTCGAAGTGATCGAAAAGGCAAAATAACCTGTGAACCGGAGGTCGGTGACCTCCCCCCGGAGTCCCAATCATGATTCAGGAAGAAACGAATTTAGTCGTTGCCGATAATTCCGGCGCCAAGAAAGTCCGGTGCATCCGCGTGCTGGGCGGTCATGACAAGCGGTATGCGTCCGTGGGAGATCTTGTGGTTGTTTCCGTCAAAACCGCCATTCCCGGTGCCCCCGTCAAGAAGGGGGAGGTGTCCCGCGCGGTGGTTGTTCGGACAAGAAAAGAGGTTGGAAGGAAGGACGGCTCCTTCATCCGCTTCGATGAGAACGCCGTGGTGTTGCTGAACCAACAGGGCGAGCCGCGGGGGACGCGCATCTTCGGGCCGGTTGCCCGTGAATTGCGCGAGCGCCAGTATATGAAAATCGTCTCGTTGGCACCCGAGGTGCTCTAACAAAGGAATTGGGCATGCACGTTCATAAAAACGATACCGTTGTGATTATCTCCGGAAACTTCAAAGGGAAGCAAGGCAAGGTCCTGAAGGTGTTCCCGGAAACAAACCGTGTCATTGTGGAAGGGGTCAACATCGTGAAGCGCCACACCCGCGCCTCGCAGAAGAATCCCCAGGGGGGCATCCTCCAGAAGGAAGGGGCCATCCATGTATCGAACGTCATGGTGGTCGACCCGAAGACGAGCGAACCGACCCGTGTCGGGTATAAGTATGTCACCGACGCAACAACCGGCAAGAAGAAGAAAATGCGGATCTCGCGTCGGACCAACGAAATGTTTTAAGATGCTGTCTCACGTCTGGGAGAAGTAACCGAATATGGCCAAGGATAAAGAACACAAGAAAGTCGACGAACCCGCCCGCCAGGAGAAAGCGGCGAAGAAGGAAAAAAAGGGGGGCGAGGGAGCCGCGAAGAAACAGGGGGGAGTTACCCGTGAGGCGGGAGCACCAGCCCGGTTATTCCTGCAGTACAAGAAGGATGTGATCCCGCAATTGATGAAGCGGTTCCAGTACAAGAACGTGATGCAGGTCCCGAGGCTTGAGAAGATCGCCGTGAACGTCGGTGTCGGGTTGGCGACGCAGGATCCGAAGATTCTGGACGTGGCGGTGAAGGAGCTCGAGACCATCACCGGCCAAAAGGTTGCCATCACGAAGTCCAAGAAGGCGATCTCCAATTTCAAGCTCCGGGAGGACCTCCCGATCGGGTGTCGCGTCACGCTGCGGCGGGCGCAGATGTACGAGTTCCTGGACCGGCTGATCAGCATTGCGCTTCCACGCGTGCGAGACTTCCGCGGCGTCTCGGACAAGTCATTCGACGGACGGGGCAACTACACGCTGGGGATCAAAGAGCAGATCATCTTTCCGGAGATCGACGTCGACAAAGTCACGCGCATCAGCGGGATGGATGTCACCTTCGTCACGACCGCCAAGACCGATGCAGAGGCGTACGAATTGTTGAAAGCGCTCGGACTGCCGTTCGTCAAACGACAGGATGTGCTCGAAACGGCAACAGCAGCATAACATTAACGCAAAAGGAGCCTCGTTGGCACGCTTAGCAAGCATTGTAAAGTCCAAACGGACACCGAAGCATAAGGTCAGCCAGCACAACCGGTGTAATATTTGCGGCAGGCCGCGTGCATATTTCCGGAAGTTCGGCATCTGTCGTATTTGCTTCAGAAATTTGGCGCTGGACGGCAAGATTCCCGGAGTCCGCAAGGCCAGCTGGTAAAGATGTTCGGTGCAATTATCTTAGGAGAGTTCAATCGATGTCCATGACTGATCCGGTAGCGGATTTCCTGACACGAGTACGGAACGCCGCCAAGGCAAAACATAAACGGGTCGACATTCCCGCATCCAATCTGAAGAAAGCGATCACGCAGATTCTGCTGGATGAGAAGTTCATTTCGAACTTCACCCTCCTCAGCGATGGGAAACAGGGAGTGTTGCGCATCCATTTGAAATACAATAACGGGAAAACCGTCATCTCCGGCCTGCGCCGGGTGAGTCGCCCCGGTATCCGTCTCTACCGGCCTGCGGGTGAACTGCCCCGCGTGCTCGGGGGACTCGGCGTCGCGATCGTCTCGACGTCGAAAGGGGTCATGACCGATCACCGTGCGCGCAAAGAACATGTCGGCGGTGAAGTTCTCGCGTATATTTGGTAATGGAGGAGAGTCGAACGTGTCACGCATAGGTCGCAAGCCAATTCAGATTACGAAGGGCGTCAACATCACCAAGAAGGATGGGTTGATTGTGGTGAAGGGCCCCAAAGGGGAACTGTCCGCGCGGCTCCACCCCTCGATCAATTTTGAGGTCGGCCAGTCCGAGCTCCAGGTCACCCGCAGTTCAGACGAAAAACAGAATCGGGCGCTGCATGGACTCTGGCGGGCGCTGATCCAGAACATGATCAACGGTGTCACACAGGGATATTCGCGAAAGCTGGAGATCGTGGGCGTAGGGTACCGTGCGGAGATGAAGGGGAAAAAGTTGCAGCTACTCCTCGGCTATTCGCACCCGATCGTGTTTGGTCCCCCGGAAGGAGTGATACTGGAGACGCCCTCTCAGACGAACATCGTGATCTCGGGGATCGACAAGCAACTGGTCGGATTGGTTGCTGCGAAGATCCGCTCCTTCCGCCCGCCCGAGCCCTACAAGGGCAAGGGAGTGAAGTACGAAGGAGAATACATCCGTCGCAAGGCCGGCAAGGCTGCTGCAACGGGGGCCAAGTAATTCGGAGCGGGAGCATCCCGGCGGGTTCCGTGATGCGCCCCATTCAAGGAGTGAAAGTCTATGATTAACTCGAATAAGCAGCAGCGTTGGCAGAAAAAGAAAGCCAGCATCCGGAAGAAAATCTCGGGAACGACAGAATGCCCGCGTTTTACCGTGTACCGGAGCGGCAAGCACATCTATGCGCAGATCATCGACGACACCAGCGGCAGGACGCTGGTTTCCGCCTCGACGCTTTCGAAAGATGTCCGCCAGGGTCTGAAGGACGGCTCGTCCCCAAAGGACGTCGCGAAGATCGTCGGCGTGTTCACCGCAAAGAAGGCTCTCGAAAAAAACATTCAACACGTTGTCTATGACCGTAACGGGTACCTGTACCACGGTCGCGTGAAGGCCGTCGCAGACGGTGCTCGCGAGGCAGGTCTCAAATTCTAAACGACAGGCATCAACACCCAACAAAAAGATCCATGGCAAAGATTAAAGCAGGCGAACTCGAACTGAAGGAACGATTGGTCCACATTAACCGTGTCGCGAAGGTGGTGAAGGGGGGACGGCGGTTCAGCTTCAACGCCATCGTGGTTGTTGGCGACGGCAACGGGCATGTGGGAGTCGGACTCGGGAAGGCGAACGAAGTGGCCGATGCGATTTCCAAAGGCGTGGACGATGCAAAGAAGAACGTCGTGACGGTTTTGATCTCCAAGGGGACCATCGCGCATGAGGTGCTTGGCAAGTTCGGAGCGGGGAAAGTGTTGTTGAAGCCCGCCTCCCCCGGCACCGGCATGATCGCCGGCGGCGGCGTACGCGCGGTGCTCGAGTCGGCGGGGGTCAAAGATATCCTGACGAAGCAGATGGGGTCCTCCAACCCGCATAACGTGGTGAAGGCCACCATGCAGGCGCTGCTGAGTCTTTCGGATGCGAGAACAGTTGCCGATCGAAGGGGAAGCACATTGCAGGAATTGTTCCACCAGAACTAAGGCGGACTCGTCATGTCAGAAGCGAAAAAAATTAAAATCACACAAACGGGAAGCGTGATCGACCAGCTGGAGAATCACAAGCGGACCATCGAGGCGCTGGGGCTCGGTCGCCCGAATTATTTCGTGGTCAAAAACGATACTCCGCAAATCCGCGGGATGATCAACGTCGTGCGTCACCTCGTGCTCGTCGAAGAAGTACAATAATATTTCCGTGACTCTGAAGGGTTAGCAATGGCAAAGAATGTTCTCAGTAATTTGACTCCGGCCAAAGGATCGCGCAGAAAGACCAAGCGGATCGGCCGTGGACAGGGTTCCGGGCATGGCGGAACTGCGACCAAGGGACACAAGGGGGCCAAGTCCCGGTCGGGACACAAGTTTAAACTCTGGTTTGAAGGCGGGCAGATGCCGTTGTCGCGCCGCATTCCCAAGTTCGGATTCAAACCGCGGAATCGGATCGAGTACCAGGGGATCAATGTCGAGACCCTGGAGGCTGCCGCCACCGCGAAAAATCTGGCGGGGGTCGTGACCCCCGAATCGTTGTTCAAGGCTGGTATGATATCCAAGAAACATGAACCGGTGAAAATTTTAGGGAACGGCGAGCTGAAGACCAAGTTGGAGGTGACCGCCCATGCATTCAGCAAATCGGCGATCGCGAAGATTGAGGCGGCCGGGGGCAAAGCTACCCTTCTCGCGAAAGAGCAAAAGAAGGAATGAGCAAACTCACAGAGACCTTTACCAATATTTTTAAGATCCAGGAACTGCGGGACCGGTTGCTCTTTACGGCGGCCATTCTCGTCGTGGTGCGGATAGGCTCTCACATCACCCTTCCGGGGGTCGATGCGGGCCTGTTGGCCGATACGATTCGCGACTCCTCTCAGGGGACCCTCTTCGGACTGTACGACCTGTTTGTCGGCGGAGCGTTCAGCAACGCGGCGGTGTTTGCACTCGGCATTATGCCGTACATCAGCGCCTCGATCGTCATCCAATTGCTGGGGGCCGTTGTCCCGTACTTTCAGAAACTGCAGAAAGAGGGGGAGGACGGCAGGAAGAAGATCACCCAGTATACCCGGTACGGCACGGTGGGTATCTCCTTGCTCCAGGCAAGTGGCGTGGTGATCAAGCTTCAAAGCACGGTGACGCAGGCGGGTCCGATCGTTCCCGAAGCGGTCCAGGGGATCGGGTTTGCGCTCAGCACCATCATCATCCTGACCGCCGGAACGGTCTTCATGATGTGGCTGGGGGAACAGATCACCGAGCGCGGAATCGGCAACGGGATATCCCTCATCATCTTTATCGGCATCGTTGCACGGTTCCCGCATTCCGTCCTGGATGAGTACCAGCTGGTTCTTGCTGGGCGCAATATTATTATCGAGCTCGTCATCCTGGTCCTCATCGGCTTTATCGTTGCCGGTGTCGTGCTGGTGACACAGGGGACGCGCCGCATTCCGGTGCAATATGCCAAGCGGGTAATCGGGCGGAAGGTATACGGCGGCGTGACACAATACATCCCCTTGCGCGTGAATACCGCGGGTGTCATGCCCATTATCTTTGCCCAGGCGATCATGTTCGTACCGCAGATTATTTTCTCCTTTTTCCCGGAGAGCGAGTTTGTCGAGACGTTGTCCAGCGACTGGTTCAGTTATGATTCCTGGACCTATTCGATCGTCTACGGTCTGGTGATCGTCTTCTTCACCTACTTTTATACCGCGATCGCCTTCAACCCGAAGGATGTCGCGGATAACATGAAAAAGCAGGGAGGGTTCATTCCCGGTATTCGCCCGGGGACCCATACGGCGGAGTTTGTCGACAATATCCTGACGAAGATCACCCTTCCGGGTTCGATCTTCCTCGCGATCGTGGCGATCCTTCCGACGTTGATGATGAAGATCGGGGTGGCACCGAGTTTTGCCTCGTTTTTCGGGGGGACCAGCTTACTGATTATCGTTGGCGTTGCGCTCGATACGCTGCAGCAGATCGAGTCGCACCTGCTGATGCGTCACTATGACGGGTTTATGAAGAGCGGGAAATTGAGGGGACGGAGAGGATAGGCTCTCACTTCCATGGTTTGCCTCAAAACGACAGAAGAGATTGAGCGTATCCGTGAAAGTTCCAAGATTGTAGCCGACGTGTTGAAGCTCGTCGGCGCGCAAGCCAGGCCGGGTGTCACGACCCTGCACCTGGACCGGATGGCGGAGGAGTACATACGATCGATGGGGGGAGTTCCGGCGTTCAAGGGATATGGCCAGGGGAAGAACAATCCCTTCCCGGCCACCCTGTGCACCTCGATTGACAATGAGGTCGTCCATGGCATCCCGGGGAAACGCGAGTTGCAAGAGGGGGAGATCCTTTCCATCGACGTCGGTGTCAAGAAGGAAGGGTGGTATGGAGATGGGGCTGCTTCCTTTCCCATCGGTATGTTGTCCCTGAGCAAGCAGGATCTTCTGAAGACAACGGAGGAGGCGCTTTACAGGGGAATTGAGAAGGCAGTTGTCGGGAACAAGGTGCACGACATCTCCTGGGCCATCCAGGAATTTATTGAGGCGAGGGGATATTCGGTGGTGAGGGATTTGGTGGGACACGGCGTCGGGAAATCGCTGCACGAAGAACCGGCGGTCCCAAACTACGGGAAGCCGGGAACGGGGACCAGGCTGAAAGAGGGGATGACACTTGCCATCGAGCCGATGGTGAATGCAGGTGGGTGGGAAGTGAAGGTTGCACGGGACGGCTGGACGATTCTGACATTGGACGGAAGCCCGTCGGCCCATTACGAACACACGATAGCGATTCTCAACGGCAAAGCCGAGATCCTGACACAGTAACGAATTGCATGGCAAAACAAGGCCCGATTAAAATTGATGGCGTCATCACCGAAACGTTGCCGAACGCAACGTTCCGGGTGAAGTTGGATAACGGGCATGAAATTCTCGCCCATATTTCGGGTAAGATGAGGATGCACTTTATCAAGATTCTCGTTGGGGACCGGGTGACGGTTGAGATGTCCCCCTACGATCTTACCAAAGGCAGAATCACGTACCGCTACAAATAAGAGCGACCGTCGTTTATCGGTCAAAGGAACAGCAATGAAAGTCCGTTCATCCGTAAAAAAGATCTGCGATAACTGCAAGATTATCCGGCGCAAGGGGGTTGTGCAGGTCATCTGCAAGAATCCGAAGCACAAGCAGCGGCAGGGATAACCCCGGCCGTCGCAACCCGACTTTCGAATTTCCATAAGGAGAAGACACAGCGTGGCCCGTATAGCTGGCATCGATTTACCGAAAAATAAACCCGCCGAGATCGGCCTTACCTATATCTACGGCATCGGCCGGACGTCCGCGAAGGACATCCTCTCGAAAGCAAAGGTCGAGTTGCACAAACGGGTGGCGGAACTGAACGACGAAGAGGTCGCTGCGATCCGGGCAGTGATCCAGAGCGACTACAAAGTCGAAGGCGCGCTTCGGAGCGAAGTGCAGATGAACATCAAACGGTTGATGGACATCGGGTGCTACCGCGGTCTGCGCCATCGGAAAGGGCTCCCTGCGCGGGGCCAGCGGACCCGCACGAACGCCCGGACCAGGAAAGGCAAGCGCAAGACGGTCGCCGGCAAGAAGAAGGCGGCAGAGAAGAAGTAACATGCCTCTGTTCCCCAAGGAGCGGATGGCACGAGGGAGCGAGGTTGGAATCTCCCGCAAAATATTGTAAAGGAGAATGGTTGTGGCAAAACAAACAGCAGCCCCGGTTGTCAAGAAGAAAAAGAAAGTCCATGTTGATACGAACGGAAAAGCGTTCGTCAAGGCAACGTTCAACAATGTCCAGGTGACGTTGACCGACACGTACGGCAACGTAATTGCCTGGTCGTCGGCCGGACGGAACGGTTTCAAAGGGTCGCGCAAGAACACGCCCTTTGCCGCGCAGGTCTCGGCTGAAGCAGCGGCGAAAGAAGCGCACGACCTCGGGTTGCGGCGTGTCGAAGTGTTTATCAAGGGACCCGGATCGGGACGCGAGGCGGCTGTCCGCTCGCTCCAATCCGCGGGGCTCGAAATCACCATGATCCGTGATATCACCCCGATCCCCCATAACGGCTGCCGGCCGCCCAAACGGCGAAGAGTCTAATCGAGTATCGAACATCAAGCAGGAGAATTATGGCAAGGTATATTGATGCCAGTTGCAGGTTGTGCCGGCGGGAACGCCAGAAATTGTTTCTCAAGGGGACTAAATGCTACACGGAGAAGTGCCCGGTGGAGAAGCGCAGCTTTCCCCCCGGTCAGCATGGACAGAACCGCCGTCAGAAGATTTCGGAATACGGTGTCCAGTTGCGTGAGAAACAGAAAGTGAAACGTTCGTACGGCCTGCTGGAGCGGCAGTTCCGCAATTATTTCGAGCGCGCGTTGAAGCAGACCGGCCGCACCGGCGAAACCCTGGTGAAGATCCTTGAACGCCGGCTGGACAACGTGGTCTACCGGTTGGGACTTGCCCCTTCGCGCAAGGCGGCACGGCAGTTGGTGCTCCATCGCCATTTTACCGTGAACAATGGTATCGTCGACATCCCCTCGTACTTGCTGACGCCGGGGGATGTCATCCAGGTCCGCGACAAGAGCAAGAAACTGGACCTGATCCATTCGTCCATGAAGAGGATGAAGGATACAACCATGCTCCCCTGGTTGAGCCTGGATAAAGCGAGCCTGACCGGCACGTTCCTGCAGATCCCGGAACGGGCCGATGTTCCCTTGAACGCAAACGAACAACTCATCGTCGAGTTGTACTCGAAGTAAGAGTGCTGTTTTTTTATTCACCAAGATGCCCGCGCCGGTGCATGGCCGGGGTCCGAATTATCAATCACCCTGCGATGGGCAGGGGGAAAGAGTACGTATGAGCAACGCCTTAGTGCAAATGCCGGAAAAGATCGAGCTGGATGAGAGCAGTTATACTGCCACCTTCGGCCGGTTCACCGTTCAGCCGCTGGAAAAGGGATTCGGTGTGACGATTGGGAATTCGTTCCGCCGGGTCCTCCTGTCGTCACTCCCCGGAACGGCGATCACCGCGATCCGGGTCGAGGGCATTCAACATGAGTTCTCCACGGTCAAAGGAGTGGTCGAGGATGTGGCCGAGCTGATCCTCAACCTCAAACAGGTCCGCGTTAAGCCGATTAATAAAAAGCTGACGAAGGTCATGATTCCCCTGAAAGGGCCCGGTGTATTCAAGGCCGGGGATATTCTGAAGGCATCGTCCGAGATCGAGGTCCTGAACCCGGAGCTGCACGTTGCCACCTTGAATAAGGACGCGAACTTCGAATTGGAATTGCGCCTGGGCCGCGGCAAGGGGTATGTGCCGTCGGAAGAGAACAAGGCGCCCGACCAGCCTCTCGGGATGGTGGCGATCGATTCGATCTTCACGCCGATCCGGAATGTCCAGTTTTTCGTTGAACCGACCCGCGTAGGGGGACAGACGGATTTCGAAAAACTGATTATCGAAATCGAAACCGACGGCTCCATCACGCCGGAGGACGGCCTGACGCATGCCGGAAAAATCCTGCGGGATCATATCCAGCTGTTCATCAACTTTGACATGGAACCGGAATCGGAGAAGGTCGAAACCGAACAGGATGCGGAGTTCCAACGCATCCGGAAGACCCTCAAAATGTCGGTCGACGAGCTCGAGCTTTCGGTCCGATCCCACAATTGCCTCCGATCCGCCAGCATCAAAACAATGGCGGACCTCGTGCGCAGGGAAGAGGGGGAGTTGCTGAAGTTCCGCAACTTCGGTCGGAAGTCGCTTGCCGAGCTCGCCGAGATCGTCGAGCAGCACAACCTGGTGTTCGGGATGGATGTGGACAAGTATTTAAAGGACGGCGACCACTAGAAACCGGGTCGAAGGATATTGCCACGAAGACACGAAGGCACCAAGTCATTCAAGTGAACAAAACTGTTACTTTCTTCGTGTCTTAGAGCCTTTGTGGCTTTAATAAGGGTCTAAAGGATAAAGGGATATGCGTCATTTAAACTCAGGAAGAAAGTTAGGCAGGACGGCAAGTCACCGGAAGGCGACCCTCTCCGCATTGAGCGTCTCGCTGATCCAGCACAAGCGCATTCGCACGACGACGGCGAAGGCAAAAGAGGCCCGCACCGTGGTTGAGAAGCTCATCTCTCGTGCCAAGCGAGCCGTCGTGAAAGAAACGGACGGGAAGCAAAAGGATGTCCATGCGCGCCGCCTGGTGTTCGCGTTCCTGCGCGATCGTACGGCGGTGTCCACACTCTTCAACGACATTGCCCCAAAAGTGGCAAACCGTCCGGGCGGGTACACCCGTGTGGTGAAACTCGGTCGGCGGCTCGGTGACGGCGCCGAGATTGCAATTCTCGAGCTCGTCGATTATAACACCGGGCAGGAAAAGGCCGCAGCCAAGACTGCGGTAAAAACAGCAACAACCAGGAAGAAACCAGGCAAGAAACCCAAAGCGGAATCCGCAGCGGAGGCACGGAAGAAAACCGGAAAGCCTGACGCGGAAAAGCCGGCGGCTGTTACGCAGGCTGAGGCCGATGCAACAGACGCTGAGGCCACGGATACGGGAGCAAAAGCGGAAAGCCCAAAAACGACCAAGGCGTAAAGGGGTCCCCGCCGCGATGACCGTTGCGGCTGGATACAGCGTTCCGTTGATGTTTCATTAAAGAGAGGTACGAGCATGCTGAAGATTACTTCTGCTGAATTCCTGCAAGGCGTAGCCGATCTTCGCCAACTCCCGAAGAACGAAATGAAGGAAATTCTCTTCATCGGGCGTTCGAATGTCGGGAAGTCATCGCTGTTGAATAAGATGTGCAATCGGAAGAACCTCGCCCGCTCAAGCTCCACGCCCGGCAAGACCCGCGAGATCAATTATTATATCATCAACAACGGGTTCTATTTTGTGGACCTTCCGGGGTACGGTTACGCCAAGGTCCCGGAACAGATGCGGGCCGGCTGGAAGCGGCTGATCGAGGATTTTCTGAAGCGGGGCGGGCCGATCGCGCTTGCCATGCAGCTCATCGACTCCCGCCAGGAACCGACACCGCTCGACCTGATGATGATGGACTGGCTCGATTACTACGAAGTTCCTTATCTTCTCATCCTCACGAAGTCCGATAAGCTCCCGAACAGCAAGCTGACGAAGCAACTCGAGGCCTACCGGGAGCGCTTCCATTCCCAGCTTACCGATGGCTGTTGCCGCGGTATCGTCCCCTTTTCGGTCGTGACCGCCGACGGGAAGAGCGACCTGCTCAAGCTGATCGAACAGCACCTCGACGAGAAACCGCACGAGAAGAAGGAAGCTGTCTGAATCTGAGCGAGACTCTCGCAACAAAAAAACCCCAACTTCGGTTGGGGTTTTTGCTTTATTGGCTCTTTATTCCTTCCCTTGCTTATCGCGCGTTCAATCCTTATTTTCTTGGCGAAATGCATCATCGTCCCACCCGACTCTGAAGGAAAGCACTTGAAAAAGCGACTGTTTACTCCGGGACCGACACCGGTTCCGGAGACTGTTATGTTGAAGATGGCGGAGCCGATCATCCATCACCGCCACCCCGAATTCACAGAAATTCTCACTCGCGTGAACCTGAACCTGAAGTACCTCTTCCAGACCGAACAACCGGTCCTCACGTTGACCAGCTCCGGTACAGGCGGTGTCGAAGCGACCTTCGTGAACCTCTTCTCCCCGGGGGATACCGTCATCGCCGTCAACGGCGGAAAGTTTGGTGAGCGATGGGTCAAGATGCCCAAGGCGTTTGGTTTGAATGCGGTCGAAATTAAGACGCATTGGGGAAAAGCACCGACCCAGGACCAGGTTCTCGATGCCCTCCGGCGCCACCCGGATGCCAAAGCGGTCTACCTTGTTCACAGCGAGACCTCCACGGGCACGGCAACGGATATCAAAACCCTCGCCGCCGTCATTCGCGAGCACTCAAAGGCGTTGGTCTGCGTCGACGGAATTACTGCGATCGGGGCACATGAGTTCCGATTCGATGAATGGGGGATCGATGCATGCGTGACCGGTTCGCAGAAAGGGTTGATGATTCCCCCCGGACTCGCTTTTATCGCATTGAGCCGGCGGGCGATTGAGGCGATGGAGACCTCGAAGCTGCCGAAGTTCTATTTCGACCTCCGCAAGGCGTTGAAATCCCATGAAAAGAATGACACCCCATGGACGCCGGCGATCTCCCTCATCCTTGGTGTCGATGCGGCATTGCAAATGATCCGGGAAGAAGGAATCCAGAATACCTGGCAGCGGCATGAACGATTGGCCACCGCACTCAGGGAAGGTGTGAAGGGGCTGGGCTTGAAGTTATTTTCCGATTCCCCCTCGTACGCCGTCACCCCGGTCTGGCTTCCGGAGGGGATTGAGTGGAAAGTCTTTAACAAGACCCTCAAAGGGAAGTACGGCATAACCATCGCGGGCGGGCAGGACGATTATGCGGGAAAGATCTTCCGCATCTCCCACCTCGGGTATTACGACGAGCTCGACATGATGACCATGCTCTCCGCACTGGAGATGACCCTCTCCGAGTGCGGCTACCAGTTCGAGCTGGGGAGCGGGCTTCGCGCGGCCGAGGGGTACTTTACTGGCCGGAGGCGCACCAACTGAAGGATGCGTCAGCATCCTATCGCATCCTTTAGTCAGCCGGCCTCCGGCGGATGTGTTAACATCCTTCTATTTGAAGCCGGAGGCCCGCTACTCAGGATCGCATAAGCGGTCCTCAATCCGGCCTTATACCATCAGCACCGATTTCTATCGGCCAGCGAGCGTTCCCATTGCATTGACGACCTGAAACCATGACCATCCTTATCAGCGACCCCATTGAACAAATTTGTGTCGACATCCTCAAGGCCGAGGGTTTCGACGTCGACATCAAACCCAACCTTCCCGTCGCGGACCTCAAGGCCATCATCGACCAATACGATGCGCTGGTGATCCGTAGCGGCACAAAAGTGACGGCGGAGATCATCGCAGCCGCGAAAAAAATGAAGGTCATCGGGCGGGCGGGAGCGGGGGTCGATAATGTCGATGTGGAAGCGGCAACCCGCCGCGGCATCATCGTCATGAATACGCCGGGAGGCAATACCGTCTCTACGGCCGAGCATACCATGTCAATGCTTCTTTCCCTTGCGCGGAACATCCCGCAGGCGAACGACTCGTTGAAGAAAGGGAAATGGGATCGCAAATCATACATCGGGACAGAGTTATTGGAAAAGACGATTGGCATTGTTGGACTTGGGAAGATCGGCCGCGAGGTGGTGGTACGATGTCAGTCGTTCGGGATGGTCACCGTGGGATATGACCCGGTGATGTCCGCCGAAGTGGCCGCGAAAATGGATGTCGAGTTGCTCCCGCTCGACGAGCTTTTTCATCGTTCGGATTTTATTACCGTTCATACTCCGTTGACCGACGAGACGAGAGGCGTCATTGGGGATAAGGCGATCGCTCAATGTAAGGAAGGAGTGCGGATTCTCAACTGTGCGCGGGGAGGGATCATCGATGAAGCGGCTCTGCTCCGAGGTCTCGAATCCGGAAAAGTTGCCGGGGCGGCGCTGGATGTGTTTGTCACGGAACCACCGGGGGACAATCCTTTGCTGATGCACCCGCGTGTCATTGCAACCCCCCACCTCGGGGCTTCGACCGAAGAGGCCCAGGAGAAAGTGGCGAAACAGATCGGCCATCAGGTGGCCGATGCCTTGAAGGAGCGGGGTATTTCGGGGGCGGTCAATGCCGAGGCTGTCCAGCTCGCGATGCGGAAGGAGCTGAAACCGTACGTTGCTCTGGCTGAGAAGCTGGGAAGCCTGCAGGCCCAGGTTATGACAGGCCAGTTGAAGAAGATCTCCGTTGCTTGCAGCGGGGCGTTCCTCACCCAGTCGATGGAACTCATTACGGCCGCGGTGCTGAAGGGGATCTTCTCACACCTCATGTCGGAACCGGTGAATCTCGTGAACGCGCCCGTGATCGCAAAAGAGATGGGGGTGATCATCGATGAGGAACGGGAAAGCGATAACGAAGCGTACGCGCATCTGATCACCCTGAAGTACGAAACGACGAATGAGTCACGCCGGTTTGCGGGGACCGTCTTCGGTAAATCCCACGCCCGTATTGTAAGAATCGACGACTATCACCTGGAGATCAATCCCGACGGGCACTTGCTCATCTATACCAACATCGACAAACCGGGTATGCTGGCGAGTGTCGGTTCGATCCTCGCCGGGGAGAGTATCAACATCGCCGGTCTTTCTCTCGGGCGGGATAATCCCGGACAACGGGCTCTCACGATCATCAATATCGACAGCCCCATACCGTCGGCTGTCCTGAAAAAGTTGGAGCAGATCAGTGGGGTGTTTGAGATGAAGGTGGTGAAGTTATAATGTCTCCGGTACTCATTCAGTTTGGGAATGAATGCATGAGGTGGTTTTAACCCACCTAAGATGTCACCCCTTCGGGGTTTCAAGATTATTGTTGGGCCTTGTTATAATCATTTCAGCCCTTCGGGCTTGGTTGGGAGGTCTTGCAGTTTTAGGGATTA
>JBBEBV010000095.1:0-2369 GCA_040882165.1 Bacteroidota bacterium | reverse complement strand
GGGCAAGTTCAAGATTTCGGTGAGATAGATCGTTCCATACACCCCCAGCACATGGTCGGATCGCCTGGTGTGTTCGTCGAGGAGCTCGACGATCTTCGGGTTTCTCAGGCGGTCCTCCAAGACAAGATATTCCCCTTCCGTTTTTCCTTCTCTCCCGATCATAAAAGATTCCTCCGGCTCGTACAGCATGGTCCCCAAATGGCAACCGACGCATTGGACCGGAGCTGAGTAGGAGGTTGGAGGGGAGGAGGAATGCCGGACGCTTCTCCCGGAAGAGTCGTACACGCCGAAATCCCAAAATCCATCGCTTCGCCGTTTCTTGACCGTTAGCTCCAGAGTGGCCCCCGAACTATTATTGTGGTACGCCGCAATCACCGTTCCGGCCGGATATTGCAACATCCCTCCCCGGTCCCAATACTTCAGTAAGCCATCTTCTAAAGCCTGTTTGGGCACATAGATTTCCCTCCGGAACGTCGTCATCGCTCCGTACACCTTCAGCCTGAAATACGAATCCTCCATGGTATGCGGGAGCCCGGTAGGGAAAAGTTCCGCGAGGGTTTCCGGGAAGGGGGTCGATTGTTCCACCACTACCTTGAGGAACCGGTTCCATTGGTCCCGGTTCAATCGATCTCCCCCCTCCCGTATCTTGTCGAGGGTTGATGAAAGCCGCGGGGAGACGATCCTGAGAGCACTCAGTCTCAAGCCGAGTCCGGTGCTATCCTCAACGAACAACTCTTCGTACTTGTCCCCGCTGATCATGCCGGAATAGAAGCGGGCGATGGTTTTTCCCTGGGACCCCTCGAGAGGTATATGAACGCGATCGGACGGCGTTGAGCAACCCGTGAGGAGGAACAAGAGTGCATGGAGCTGGAGGCGTTTCATCGGGGAAGTTCGCCGAGGAGCGTCCGGATTTCTTTGTTCTCCGGTTGAAGGTGAAGAAGGTGTTGAGCAACCTCCCGCGCCTCACGGGTTTTCCCGAGGTTCACCAGACACATGAGCCTGTTGTGCAGGGCGGCAAGGTTGTCCGGGTTCCTGTTCAGGATCTGTTCAAAGAAAGGGAGGGCATCCTGCCAGCGTTGTTCGGTTAGCAGGGATGCCCCGATGTTCAGGAAAGCTCCTTCGAGATCCGGGTTGCGCTGCAGCGCTTCGATGTAATGGCGCCGCGCTTCGGAGAGGTTCCCGCTCGAGTGTTCGATTTGTCCGAGGGCGAGATATGCCTCCGGGTAGGAGAGTGAGTCGAGTCGGACCGCTTCGCGGGCATGGTGGAGAGCGCCCGGCAACTCCCCCTTCCGGAAGAGGGCTTGCGCGAGTCCGAGATGATTCTCAACCAGTAACGGCTGGGCTCTCGCGCCATCGGAGAATGCCGAGACGGCTTCATCGATCTTTCCGGACGCCAGCAGCGTCTTGCCCAGGAGGTGATACCCCCGCGCATGGCCGCCGGCACTCTTGAGCAGCCTGCGTAAAACGGATTCAGCTTTCTTGAATCGTTGCAGGACGAAGTAGGAGTTCCCCAAAACAAACAAATCCTCCCCATCTGAACGCGCCGGAGTAGTCCGGAGAACCGCTTCGAGATAGAAGATAGCGCTGTCGAGATAGCGAACATCGGAATGCTCATTCTGGAAATACTCATAATATCCCATGCCAAGCGAACGATTTCTCTCCACACTGTTTTCCGACGCAAGGAGGGGAATAAGGGTGGAGGCAGATCCCATGGATCGCTCTTTGTGGGAGCCCCCGTTGGAAATGTCCCTCCGTATATAATGGTCAGTGAATGATACGTGGGGGATATCGCTGGTGCCGCCGGTGTTCATATGACACGAAATACAATTCTCCTTGCGTCGGCTGCCGGTCATGACGCTGCACATCACGTGAAGGGCCGGGTCATTGTGGCAGGATCGGCACTGCGCATTAAAGGCCGCCAGCCCCTGTAGTTGGGGGGGGCGGTGCGGGTTATGGCAGGTGGTGCATGTCATCGACCCGCTCTTTCTATAACATGCGCTTTTCATAAGCCGTCCGGCCTGGGCAGCAATGGCAAACTCCGATTCGCTTTCGTGGGTGGCCCGTACCGCCATCACCTGCTTAAACGTCACGAGCGGTTTCCCAATATCCACCGCATGAGGCTCGGCACTGTCATTCCATACGCTGATCCCCTCAAGGTGACAACGCTGGCAGATGTCCATCTGAACCTCACGTGAGAACGAGGTGGGGTTCATGATAGCCTGTTCTTTGGTTCCCTGCGACAACTTTCCCTCCAGCGCCAGATTAACGTGTTCACTCCCGGGACCGTGGCAGTTCTCGCATCCGATGCCGAAAGGAACCTCCCCAAAATGGTTCTCGGTCTCCGGCGTGCGGACGGTCGGAGAGTTGTG
>JBBEBV010000094.1:0-6392 GCA_040882165.1 Bacteroidota bacterium | reverse complement strand
ATCCCCAAAGCTTCGCCTTTCATGTGGGGGTCGGATTTCCCCGCCACTTGACTCGTAATAACGACGCGCAACACCGCCTGGCCGGTGGCAAGCAGAGGGAACCCGACGTAAAAGAGCACCAGGGAACGGGTTCCGAGGGCGATAAAAGAGACGAGCAGGACGATGATCATGAACAACTCAAGCTGCGCATCGTTGAAGTATTTGAGCCAGACCCGGTTCAGCAGGACGGTTTGATTCAGAGCCGTCACGACACCGATGAGGGCAAAGAAGACTCCTGTCATGAAAGAATCGAATCCGAACGCATGCTGGGCGTAGAGTGCGAAGATGGACTGCGATGCCATGAAAGCCAGGGCGAAAAGAATCCAGGTCAGGAACAGCGGCCGGAGGTTGACATTGCGGGCGGCCCGGACAAGCGGGCTGAGAGGATTGAATGAAATGACGGCGTGCGGGTCGCGGCGCCGGTGTGTTTCCGGAAGAAAGAAATACGCGAGCACGGTATTGGTGAGCGCAAGCCCTCCGGCAACCCAGAACGGAAAGGCGTGAGACACCGTACTGAGCAGCCCCCCGAGCATCGGTCCCACCATGAATCCCACGCCAAACGTCGCGCCGATCAATCCGATATTGGCCGAGCGTTCTTTTTCGTCCTTGGCAATATCGACGATGCAGCTCTGCGCGACGACGAAATTACCTGCGGCCGCGCCGTCGATGATTCTTCCCAGAAACAGCATGGGGATGCTGGTGGCGCTGGCGAACACCACCCAGCCAACGGCTGTGCTGAAAATACTTCCAATCAGGACCGGCCGGCGTCCGACCTTATCGGAAAGGGCGCCGAGGAACGGGCTGCTGAGGAATGCGAAGAACGCGAACGCGGAAAAGAGGAGGGTGATGGTGAAAGGCGACGCGCCGAACGATCCGACATAAAACGGGAGGATCGGAATGACGATGCCGAACCCGATGATGTCGACGAAGACGGTGAAGATGACGACGAGTTTTTCGCGTTGCATGGGTTGAAAGGGAAGTGGGGAAAGTCCGGATGCCGGAAAGGCATCCGACCGATTTATCCAATCTCCTTAATGACCTTCACCACCCGCCACATGAACGCAACATCTTTTTTCTGTACCACCATCGGTTCGTACTCGGGGTTGAGAGGGATCAGGTGGAGGTACCGTTCCTCGATCTTGATCCGTTTCACCGTATCCTCTTCGTTGATCCGCACCACGCAGATATCACCGCTCCGCGCCTCGATCCGGGGGCTCACCACGATGATGTCGCCGTCCTCGATGCGCGGCGCCATGCTGTTTCCCTTGACCTCCAGCGCGAACGCGTTCGGGTCCCTCATATCATCCACGGTAATGTACTTCTCGACATAGTCGGGATGAAAGATCAGGCTTGGCGCTCCACCCGGGACGGAGGAGAGGAGGGGAAGCCTGACGAGGTCGACTTTTTTATACCGTTGAGTCGCGAGCGGGAGAATGGTCGCTTCCGAGGGCCTGGCGTACATATCCCCGTCCCCGGTCAGCAGCCAGTGGGGTGTGACGCCGGTGATCTTCGCAATGCGCATCAGGTAATTGCTGTCGGGTACCTGCTCCCCCTTTTCCCAGCGCTGGACGGTGCGCCGTGCGACGTCGAGTTTTGCGGCGAGCGTCCCCTGTTCGATCTCCCCCTCCGTCCTCGCAATGCGGATCCGCTGTGCAATGGATTGTTTCATACCGTGCGCTCCTGGCAAGAAATTTTCAACTTAGACATTTTTGTCATTTTTTCTCTTGACAATGCGACAAATATGTCGCATCCTTGTCGAGGCCAATGTAGACAATTTTCGTGTCGGTGTCAAGGGCCATTGGTTGATGGGCCCCAATTGTATTTTTTGGACGGCCTCCTATATTTTAAAAGGCCCTGGACCATGGGCAAAAATCAAGGAGAGTGTGCCATGCATGTCGATCGTACGAAGATCTTTATCGGGATGGGGGGATGGGACCTGGAGCCGTTCGACCGGGTTTTCTATCCTCCGGGAACGAAGCGGGGGTTCCGGAAACTGGAATATTACAGCCAGTTCTTTGACAGCGTGGAAATTCACTCGTCGTTCTACAGCACGGCGCTGACGCCGATTCACGCCCGCCGGTGGTTGCGGGATATTGCCGCCAACAAGCATTTTCTCTTCTCGTCGGTGAAATTATTCCGCGGCTTCACCCATACGGGCACAGCCGACCAGGGGGACGTGCTTGCGACGCACAGGCTCCTGGAGCCCCTTGCGGCGGCCAACCGGTTGGGGGGACTCCTGATGCAGTTCCCGTACTCGTTTACCAATATCCGGGAACGACGCCTCTACCTCATGGAACTCGCGCGTGCCTTCCAGCCGTACCGGTTGTTCGTCGAGGTGAGGCATAATTCATGGAACAGTCCGATGATGTACAACTTCTTCCAGGAGAACAAACTCCATCTTGTCAACATCGATGTTCCCGCGGTCGGGCGCGCCATGCCGCTCACCGACGCCGCGTGGAACGGCGTTGCGTATTTTCGCCTGATGGGGAGAAACGCCGCGGCGGCGTGGGACCCCACGCGGGGGTACCGGTCCGACTATTGCTACAACGATCGCGAGCTCCAGGACCTTGCGTGGCGCCTCAAGCGGGCGGAACAATCTTCCACAACCGTGTATGTGAGCTTCAACAACGATGGAGGAACCTGTTCCTTCATCAACGGCTTCCAGTTGCGGCACCTGCTCCGGTCGCGGCATCCGGTGCTGGTGCCGGATCGTCTCGTGAAGACCTTTCCCATCCTCCAGCCGATCAGCACGCCGGTGAATATCCTCCACCCGCTGTTTACCTCGCACCCGGAGGAACGATGAGTGCGGGACGGCATGGAACCCAGCAGCGATACCCGCAGCCGCCGGCGACGGACTCATCTCTTGTGACGCCCGTCCTGCAGGCTGAGGAGCTGATGCAGAGGTTCTCCCGTCCCCCCGGCAAGGTGTACCTGTTGTACGGCGACCGGCCCGTGTTTGATCTCTCCATGAATATCGCCTCAACGGTGGTGTCGGAAGGGGGGCATGTCGTGGTGGCGGACGGCGGGAACCGGTTCAACGCGCACGCGATCATCCGGTTCGCACAATATAAAGGGCGCAACCCCGACGATTTCCTGCGCAGCGTCTTCGTTTCGCGAAGCTTCACCTGCTATCAAATGGAACAGACCATTGTACACCGGTTACCGGAAATTTGCCGGAGACAGCATGTCCATACCGCCCTGATTCTCGGATTGCTCGATACGTTCTATGACGAGCAGGCCCCACTCCGCGAAGTACGGCAGATTCTGGTGCGCGTGCTGGCGACACTGCATGAATTGAAACAGACCGGGGTTTCCCTCCTCCTGGCATGTACCAACCGGCAGGTCTGGCCGGAGGAACGCAACACCCTGTTGACAACCCTCAAAGGCCGGTCCGACAGGGTGTACCGGCTGGATGTCAGGCCGGAAGTATCCCAATTGATCCTGGAGCAGGAAGAACACACCATACCCATCATTCACCGGAACGGGAACGCTGTTCCCCCGGCAAAAGGAGGAGACCGCTATGGGACGCACCATACCGACCTTCACGAACATCATCGACAGCGAGATCGCCGGCTGGTCGAAGTACCGGCAGGGACTCCGCAAGGAAGACCAGGAACTCTTCGATGAGGTCTTTCGCTGCGCGCGGCGGCAACTGGCGGCCAACTTCTACGCCATGCGGACCATCCCGTTCGAAAGTATCATCATGTCGATCGTCGTCGAGCAGGGGAGAGTGATGCGCGAGTTGAAGCAGCGCCTTGCACGGCTGGAGGAAAAAGTGTACCGCGTGTAAAACCGGCAGATGCCGCTGGCTCGTTCCCGTTTCCATTCCTGCGTCCTTCCCGAACAGACAGAACAACCGCGATCCTCCCACCCATGAATCCGGGCACACAACAAACCATCGACGGGTATCTCTTCGACGTCTATCCGGCGGCCGACGGGGTTGTTGCATGGCTTCTCAGTGCATCGGGCCGGCGCTATCGCTGTCTCTCTCCGTTTACCCCGTCGTTCTACCTTCACCTGAACGACTTCGATACAAAGCGGGCCCTGCTGCTGGGCGCACAGTGCCCTGTGCGGGTCTCATTCAACCGGACGACGCGGACGGAAATTTACTCCGGCGATTCATGGGATGTGCTGCAGGTCTTTGTACACAACCCGCTCCGGTTCAAGCAGGTCGTTTGGTACTATGAGCGGTTCTTTCCGCATTTTGCGTTCTTCAATTCGGATGTCCCGGTGCCGCAGCTCTTCTTGTATGAAACGGGACTGTTCCCGCTTGCGCGCGGGGAGTACGTCATCGATGAACGAAACCATCTTCTCACGTGGACGATCAACGACGCGCGGGAAGCCATGGACTATTCCCTCCCTCCTTTTTCCGTCATGTGGTTGCGGGATGCGAACGCGTTCGTTCCCCCCAAGTACCGGAAGTACGTTCAACTGGAGGTGAGTTATGAAGGGCGCACGTACGCGCTGGAACAACACAACCCGCGCGAGGTCCTGGAGACGCTCAACTGGCACCTGCACCGGAGCGACCCCGACATCCTGATCACCGAGTACGGTGATTCCACCCTGCTGCCGCACATCACCGGCCTGGCCCAACAACTCAACATACCCCTGCTGTTGAACCGCGACCCGCACGCCGGGTACGCCACCACACGGGAATCAAGCTTCTTCCAGTACGGCAAGATCATTCATAAGGACGGTGCGTTCGAGTTGGCCGGCCGGTGGCACCTGGACGGAAAAAACTCCTTTACGCTGGGTGAGGCGGACCTGGAGGGGGTGTTCGAACTGACGCGGCTCACGCAGATACCCGTACAGCGCCAGGCGCGCGTAAGCATCGGGACCTCCATGTCCTCCCTGCAACTGTCGTGGGCGTACCGCAACCGCGTGCTGATCCCGGCGAAGAAACGGGAACCGGAGGAATTCAAGCCGGCATCAACGCTGTTGCTGGCCGATCGGGGCGGACTCATCTACAACCCGCCCCTCGGGTACCATGAAGATATTGCCGAACTCGATTTCGTATCGATGTACCCGACGATCATGGTGGAGCGGAATGTTTCGCCGGAAACGGTCAATTGCCGCTGCTGCAGGAACGAGCGTGTCCCAGAATTGGGCTACACGATCTGCGAGAAGCGCGAGGGGGTGATCCCGGCGACCCTGCGCGCCGTGGTCGAACGACGCTCCCATTATAAGCGGCTCAAAAAGCTGAATCGCGGGAAGAACGAAGCCGAGTTCCGGAAATACGACCACCGCCAGAACGCCCTCAAGTGGATGCTTGTCAGTTGTTTCGGTTATCTCGGGTACAAGAACGCGCGTTTCGGAAAAATCGAGGCGCACGAAGCGGTGAACGCGTTCTCCCGCGATGCCATCCTCCGGGCGAAGGAGGTGGCTGAGCGGGCCGGGTTCCGGATGCTGCACGCGATCATCGACTGTGTGTGGTTGAAGAAAACGGGAGCGACGGAACACGATTACGAAGAGCTGGCAACGGAGATCGGAAAACGCGCCGGCATTGATATTTCGCTGGAGGGAATCTATCGCTGGATCCTGTTCCCCGCCTCGAAACAGGACCCCGTGATCACCACGGCAAACCGGTACGTCGGCTGGTACCGGCATGGCGACATCAAGATCCGCGGCATCGAATCACGCCGCCGCGACGTGCCGCAGTTCATTAAAATCATGCAGCGGGCCATGCTGGACCATATGGCCGCCGCGCAGAACGTGGCGGAGGTGCAGGCCATGCTCCCCGATCTGCTCGCCATCGCCCGCAACCATATAGCCGTCCTGCGCAGCGGCAAGGCAAACCCGATGGAACTGGTGTTGCGACGGCATATCACCAAAGAACCGGACGAGTACGAGAACAACAGCATCAGCGCCGTCGTCTCGAAGATGATCAAAGCCATGGGGGTGGCGCTCGCCCCGGGGGAGATGATCGAGTTCATTATCCTGGACCAATCGGGAAAAAAGAAACCGGAGAAGGCGAAACCACTGGCCCTCTACGCGTTCGAGGACGGGTACGATATCGAACAGTACACGGAGTTCGCGCTGAAAGCGGTGGAGACGCTTCTTTTTCCATTGGGATACGATGTGGAGAAATTGAGGGAGGAACTGGGGGCGGGGCTGCCGCGCAAAACGAGCGGCCGCGGTGTCCGGCAGGGGAAGGACACCGGCGGCGCCCCTCCATTCCAGATCCCGCTCTTTGCCTCCGCCGGAAAACTGTGACGGCCGAGCGTACGTAAACAAAAGCCAAAAGCAAGGAATAAATTATCCACCAAGAACACGAAGGTCACGAAGATCCAGAATGAAAGGACAGCGAATTGAAAAGAGTTGAAAAAGATATTTTGTACGAGGAAGAGGTCTAT
>JBBEBV010000093.1:0-1161 GCA_040882165.1 Bacteroidota bacterium | reverse complement strand
CCTCCACCCGGCAGGATTCAGGAATTGATAGAGAATATCAGGATCCCGCGCGCGTAAACGTAGAGGCGGCCGCGGGAGCTCAATCCCAAGGCTCACCCCCCCTTGGCTCAGGTTCTTCGTCCCCGACCTGAAGGCCGGGGTTCTATCCCTCCCCATTTGTTGTTTCGGGAGTCTAACAATCTGGAACTGGGCAGACCTGAAGAACAGGCGTTGACCGTCGGGAGAGCCCGGGTTTTGGACACGAGGTACCGGACCATCACTTCAGGCCGTAACGTTCCATCCCTTTTTTGTGCCTCTTGAGCTTCTTTGTGGCGAAAGATTTTTTTTTGAGATACCTTGTAGTTTGACGCAATCATCCGGCGACGCTTTCCGTCTATGCAATTTTCTCTGAGGTCGTTCCTCCCGTTTATCGTCCTCGGTGTTATCGGCTTTGCCACCTTTTCGCTCTTTTACTTTGACGTTTTCCCCAGAGCCTCGGTCGACCTTCAACTGAGCCGCAGCGCGATGACATAACGATGGTTGTGCTGAAGGTCCGATAGCGCAGTATGGGACGCGGAAGAAGCTGAAAAAGAGGGATTGACGCGGATTGAGAAACAAAGAAGATCTGTTCTGTTCAGATTTGTCAGAGTCCCATGAAACCCGATAAACTCCACCCCCCGGTGGAGTGATCACACACTATCCCAAACACCCTACCACGAAGGAGAAGCCCCCATGAAGTTCAGAACCATTCTTGCACTCGCATTGACGTTGTCCATGGCATCGTCTCTCCTCGCCCAAGATGACCCGACAAACCGGAGGTATGTAAAGCTTTCGCGCACTTCCACAGCCCCCTTCAGTGACGGGGTGCTGGTGGGGAATACCTACTACCTCGCCGGCCGACTCGGGATCGACCCCAAGACGTCGGAAGTTCCGAAGGATGTCGAGCAGGAAGCGCGCCTCATGCTCGATGGTGTGAAAGCGGCACTTGCTGATGTCGGACTGAGCATGGATCACCTTGTCTCCGTCCAGGTCTTTTGCAGCGACCTTACACAGTACGACGCCTTCAACAAAGTCTACCGGACATATTTCGGGGATAACTTCCCGGCCCGTGCCTTCATCGGATCAGGCCCGCTTCTCCGTGGCGCGCGGTTTGAGATGCAGGGGATCGCGGTGCGGTAGGCC
>JBBEBV010000092.1:0-6482 GCA_040882165.1 Bacteroidota bacterium | reverse complement strand
ATTTATCTTCTCTCAGCATCCGAGGCTATCCCGTGACACTTCCCTGGGTTCCGTCTTATCCTGTAAAATAGAGATAGGCAATCAGAATCACGACCAACACGCCGCTTGAGCTAATAACGTCCCATTTATTCCAGCTCGCACGGGAGTCACTTCGATGCTCGTCCGACATTGTTGAGAAGGTGAGGTCCCGCAACCGATCCTCGGACGGTTTCTCGGTCATGTAACTGACACCGATCATCACCACCACCGAGACGAGAAAGATCAGGAGACTGTAATACTGGAAATAGGTATTGTTGACGATCCAGAGGAAGGAGCCCTCCGGATATCCATGCTCAAATCCGGCCAGTTTAAGGGCGACGGGCGTATCGACGATGAGACGGAACAAACCCATGAGGAACCCGACGATGAGGGCCGAGAGACATCCCTTGGCATTCAGCCGTTTCATAAAGACGCCGAAGAAAAACACGACAAAAATAGGGGGAGCCAGATATCCCTGCACCCCCTGCAAGTACTCGTACAACCCCTTCCCTCCACGGATCACGGGAATCCACATCAATGCGACAAGCACCAGCACCATCGTTGCGATCCGTCCGATCCAGACCAACTGATGCTGAGTGGCATTCGGCCGGAACTTCTGGTAGAAGTCGATGGTGAACAGGGTCGAAGAGGCGTTAAAGGCGCCTGCGAGGGAGCTCATGAGAGCGGCAAGCAATCCCGCCACCACCAATCCACGCAACCCCGCGGGCATGATGTATTGAACCATTAGCGGGAAGGAGGCCTGGGAAAAGTCTGCAAGAGGATTCCCCTCCGCATCCAACATCCGGGCAAACTCAGCCACCGCCCCGGACTTCGCCAGACCGAGCCAGATCATTCCCGGGATGATAAAAATGAAAACCGGAAGGAGCTTCAGAAACGCGGCGAAGATGCTCCCCCGTCGCGCCTCCCGTTCGTTCGGTGCGCCCAGCGCTCGTTGGACGATATACTGATCGGTCGTCCAATACCAGAGTCCGATAATCGGAGCGCAGAGAAGCATGCCTAACCAAGGATAATTCGTGTTGAAGTACCAGGCGATCCGCCCGGCTTCTTTGACCGGAGCCCATGTCCCCTCCATTCCATCGGGCACCAGCGGCTTCCAGAGATTGAACATGTCCGGATCAAGCACTGCACGCAATTCACTCCATCCCCCCAATTTCGTAATTCCGAAATAGGTCAGAAGTGCTGACCCGATGATCAGGACCAGGGTTTGCAGAGCCTCGGTATACGCCACTGCCCGCATTCCGCCCAACACGGTGTATAATCCGGTCAGGACAACGACGAGAAACGACCCGACCCAAAAACTATCAAAAACCATCGGTCCGATTTCCACCTGAAGCTCGGGGAGGAGCGTCCCGAAGACAATGCCCCCGGCAAAGATTCCGACCGCCAGCTTCGTCAACATGTAGGCGACGAGAGAGATGAGGGAAAGCACCCATCGCGCGGTGGAGGAGAAGCGCCGCTCCAGAAATTCGGGCATGGTAAACACCCGCGATCGGATGTAAAACGGTATCATGATCCATCCGAGAACGAGGAGGCACCAGGCGTGGAGCTCGTAGTGTGCAAAGGCAACACCGCTTGTCGCACCGGCACCGGACAGGCCGACCAGATGCTCAGAGCCGATGTTCGAAGCAAAAATTGACGCACCGATGACCCACCAACCGAGATTTCTCCCGGCAAGAAAATAGTCGTCGGCGGTGTCTTTCCCTTTCCTGATGACCCACCACGCCAACCCGAGCAGTAAGCCAAAGTACAGGGCAATGACCACCCAATCCAGTGTTGTCAAGACCGTTGCTCCCGGAATTATGTTTGTGGAGGAGAATTAGGAATGATGATATACCTCCCACTCCAGATATGTTGAGAGGGCATCGTCGATGGCGTCGGCAACAGTTGCCCGCGTCGCCGCGACATGGTGTTCGAGACCCTTTCTGCAAATATACTGCAGCAGCGCCTGGAACCGTGGAACTTTGACCACCCCGAATCCCCCGAAGGTTTCCAACGCGTCCTCAGTAAACTCTCCCTCACCGACATACGACGTAATGCGAGCGTGCAAATCGTCTGTCGAAAGACGACAATAGGTGAACGCCCCGGGGGCGATGCGACCGACGATCGTGCCGAAGGTGTTTTCCTTTCCGACTGTGCCTGCAATGATCTCCTGGTAATCCATTTTCTGGTGGCTGAAGAAGGCCTTCGGCAGGTTGGAACAATGGAACACCACCCCTTTGTCGGGATCGGTGCCATAGTTGTTGTTCCAATCCAACAGTGCGGCAGGCTTGTTCGAAGCAGATTGGAGAACATACATCCCAAGCAGTCCCGCAACATCCGTTTCGCACGCGCTCGGGAGAAGCGAGTCGGACATCATGCTCATCAACGTGCACGGCACAACTCCATAGAACTCCTCCAACGCTGTCCAGCATTGGATCGCGGTTGCGGAGAGATGTTTCTCAGCAACCCATCGATCGATCGCCACACCGAGCTTTGCCATTTTGAGAAGACTCTCCGGTGGAATGCCCGTCACGTCGGTATAGGCGTTGATGCCGGCAAGCTTCTCTGTAACCGCTTTGTCGGAGTCCTGCATGCGCCGCACCCAACCAAGGGCTTCGGACAGGTCAAGGGTCTCGACGGAAATACCGGAAGCCTCGAGCAATTTTTCACTGTACCGGACGGTGTTGAATGCCGCGGGCCGCGCCCCCAGTGCACCGATCCGTGCATTCTTCAGACGGTTGACGACCCTGCACGTTGCGGCAAACCGTCGGAGATCCTCCCGAAATATCTCGCTGGTCGGGTCAACCGTGTGCAACCGGGTCAGCGAATAGCGGATCCCATATTGCCGGAGGTTGTTGCAGGCAGACATCTTGCCGCAGAAACTGTCGCGTCGGAACTTGATGCCCATCCGTGTCTGATCGTCATTGAAGGCATGGACAAGCACCGGGACATTCAATCCTGCAAGCCGGAGCGTATCAGCGACTGCCCGTTCATCCCCGAAATTGGGGAGGGTCACGATGACCCCGTCAAGTGTCTCGCGATGTTCACGGAAGAGGGAGGCGCATTTTTGCGCATCCGAGTAGCTTTCGACAGCACCATATTTTGTTGCGTCGATCGGGAGCGCGATGGTCCGGATTCCTTCTTCCTGAAGAACCTTCAGGATGGTCTCGCGACCGGATTCACAAAGGTGGGCGGGGAAAAAACCGCGATTTCCTACAAGAACGCCAAGAGTGGTAGTCAGCATAGCAATCTCTGTCGGCTGGTATGGTTTTTTATTGGTTGCGATGGATTGTTTGGATCACTTCCAGAAAGGCCAGCTTCGGCTGATAACGCCGGTCAAAGAGGAGCGGGTAATTGGTGCGTCCGTGCGCGGGCCAAAGGTGTTTGGCGTATGAGCCCATCCTCCTCAGGGGCTTCATTCACCACCCCGACTTGAACTGGTAATCCCACGCAAGCTGTCCAACGCATACCAATTTGCGTGTGCAAAAAAGTGGCCGCTCCAGTTTGCATCATCACCGGTATTTGCGACCCCGGCGATGCCGGTCATCGTGTACTCCTGTTCCACCGAACCGTCCAGATTGTCCCAATGATTCAGCAAACGTTACTGAATTCGCGGGTGGGAAACAATGGCCAGAGCATGGATTGATTGCTGCGTTTGAGGAGCCGGATCTCATGGAAGTGTGCCGGTAGCCAATGGAGAAACGGAGGTATTCCGCCATGGTCTTGTCGTCGACAACCTTGTTTTTGAGATGTCAGGTGAAAAATGACCGTACGTGGGGATCCTTCTACTCTTTGAAGAGGTCGACAAGATTCTCTTTCCAAACTTGATACTTCTCCTGATAACGGCCGGACAACGCTTGATAAGGGTGCAACTCTTCAACGGCCTTCAATCCCTTAAATGCCTCTTCAGGGGAGGCATAGTACCCCATTCCCAGACCTGCACCCCTTGCAGCCCCCTGCGAACCGTCAGTGTTGTAGATCGTCAGATCGACATCGCATGTGTTCACAAACGCCTCCTTGAACACCCTGCTCTGGAACATGTTGGTATCCCCCGCGCGGATCGCGTTCATCTCCAATCCCATACCTTTGAGAATATCCAAACCGTACCGGAAGGAAAATGCGATGCCTTCCTGGGCCGCCCGGATCAAATGACTCTTGTCATGGATGTTGAAGTTGATCCCGACGAATTGTCCTTTCACATCCCGGTTCTCGAGACTTCTTTCGGCGCCGTTTCCAAAAGGAAAGCACATCAGTCCCCGGGAACCAACCTCGACTCCCGCCGCCATCTCGTTCATTTCCCGGTAGCTGTAGCGATTCTCCAGGAGAGCCCGCTTGAGCCAGTGGTATTGGATCCCCGTTCCGTTGATACAGAGCAGAACACCCTTCAACGGATGCTCACGTGTATAGTTCACGTGCGCAAACGTGTTGACACGATTCCGTTCGTCGAACACATTCTGCCCGGTCACACCATAGATGACGCCTGAGGTTCCGGCCGTGGCGGCAATCTCGCCCGGATTCAGGACATTCAACGAAAGCGCGTTGTTCGGTTGGTCCCCCGCGCGGTAGGAAATCGGGATCCCCGGCGTCAATCCCAGCGCTTCTGCCGCCTCCCGCGTCAGCACCCCCTGGATGGCAAACGTGGGGACTGTGCGCGGAATGAGACCGCGATCGAAGCCATAGTACTCCATCAACTTATCCGCAATATCCATGCTCTCAAAATCCCACAAGATCCCCTCACTCAACCCCGATACGGTTGTGCACGGCTCATGCGTAAGCTGCAACGCGATGTAGTCTCCCGGCAACATGATTTTGAAGACCCGGGAATACACATCGGGCCGGTTTTCTTTCACCCATTTCAGTTTGGATGCGGTAAAATTCCCCGGGGAGTTGAGGTACCGCCGAAGACAGTACTCTTGCCCCAAATCTGTGAATGCCTTGTTCCCGATCTCCACCGCCCTGCTATCACACCAAATGATGGATGGATGAATCGCGTTCAGTTGCTCATCCACCATCACCAGCCCATGCATCTGATACGAAATTCCGATCCCCTTGATGTCCGACGGATCGACGTTTCCTTTCGAAAGCATTTTGGTGGTCGCAGTCTTCACATGCTCCCACCAGATATCCGGTCGCTGTTCGGCATGCCCGGGCTGGGGGGAATCGATTTTCATCTCTCCTTCTGGGGAGAATGCCGATGCCGCAAGCGCTCCGCTGTCAGCCTTGATCAAGGATGCCTTGATGGATGAGCTTCCGATGTCGTATCCTAAGAGAAACGGTTCGCGCATCGAGATGGGGGGTTTGCGATGAACAACGTGCAGGAAGTTCGGGCACGGTTTCCGATCCAGCCAAATGACAGCCAATGCAGTGCAAATGTGGTTGTTGAACCCTGCAATGTCAAGTCCAATTCTTCCTCAAGGGATGCCGACCGGGCCGATCCTATTCCCTCCACCGAACTTGAGTCTCAGGCGAGAATTGATTATCCTGAAGCCGACATTCTTCGGTTTTTTCCCAATATCCCACTTCAAGAAAGAGGATCACACCATGGATCTGCTGAGCGTTCTTTTTCGATGGGTGCATATTGTTGCGGGGATTCTGTGGATCGGGCTGCTCTACTGGTTTAACTTCGTCAACATTCCCTTCGCCGGCGGCATGGATGGAGACACGAAGAAGAAGGTCGTACCGGAACTGCTCCCGCGCTCCCTCTTCTGGTTCCGCTTTACGGCGCTCTGGACCTGGGTCACCGGACTTCTGCTCCTGCTCCTGGTGTTCTACCATGGGAATCTGATGTTCGATGAAGGAGTGGGAGGCTGGGGTCTGCCGTCCTTCGTGATGCTGGCCGTTGTGCTTCTGATATTCTTCCCCTATGACATGCTGGCAAAGAGCGACCTTGGAAAGAACATCAGGAACATGGGAATCGCGGGGTTCATCATCATTGCCGGGGTGACGTACGCGATGATCTCCTGGTCCGAGTTCTCCTACCGCGCGTACTCCATTCACATCGGGACGATGTTTGGGACGATCATGATGATGAATGTCTGGATGAGGATCTGGCCCGCCCAGCAGAAGATCATCCCGGCCATAAAGGAAGGACAGGCACCGGATGCCGCGCTGGTTGCCCGGGCCGGACAGCGTTCCCGGCACAATGTCTATCTCTCAATCCCGCTCGTCTGGACCATGATCAACCAGCATACGGTGGTCCCGGGGGCTGAGAGTCCGCTCTACCTCCTCGGCGCCATTCTCATCGGATGGGCGGCCGTTCATTTCTTGTACGAAAAATCGGCAAAGGTGAAAGGCTTCTGACAATCAGGCGGTTGGAAAGAAAAACGCCCGGCATACAGTCCGATAGGGACTTGCCGGGCGTTTCATTATTCCATCGAATGTTCTTGTCACAACGTCACCAGGTCACAAACAAAAAGGGGCGACTTCATTCTCCTGGTGGCATTATGTTTGGATCAAGGAGCTAG
>JBBEBV010000091.1:0-6485 GCA_040882165.1 Bacteroidota bacterium | reverse complement strand
GAACATAGAAGGACAATCATTGCCGGTTGTCCTTTTTTCATTTCAGGAAATGACCATGATTCCCACGCAAATCAAGTTTGCGGCGGATGAGAAAACGAAGGTCGAACAGCTTGCGTTGACTTGGGATGACGGGCACGTTGGGTACACCTCACTCCGGACCCTTCGCGATCACTGCCCGTGCGCGGGGTGCAAGGGGGAGACTATCCTGCTCAAGAGTTACGAACCGCTTCCCCAGCCTGAACTCCCGGGCAAATATAAACTGACCGGCGCCCATCAAGTGGGCTCTTACGCGTTGGGGATCTCCTGGGGGGATGGTCATTCGACCGGCCTTTACACGTGGGGTCATCTTCGTTCGCTCTGTGAGTGTGAAATCTGTCTCGCCAGGAACGTTGAACAACAGGTCCGACAGTAACGTGAACCGTTCTGCCAAAACCGCAACGCATATCAGGACACGAAAGACCCGCAGGGTTGCCGCCGAGCTGGAGGAGTTTCTCGGTGTCCCTCCAAAACCCCGCCGTTCCGAACCCCCACTGGAGTGTCTCATTGCAACGCTCCTTTCCCAAAATACCAACGACCGTAACAGCCACCGGGCCTGGATGACCTTGCGGAAGCGCTTCCCGACGTGGCAACGTGTCGCCGATGCTCCGACCCGGCTTCTCGCCAAGGCTATTGAGGTGGGGGGATTGAAAAATCAGAAAGCACGCCGCATCAAACAAATCCTCCGGGGGATCAAGCGCCGGGTCGGCAAGTATGATCTAAGCGACCTGAAACGAAAGTCCGAACAGGAAGTGCTCGAGTACCTGACATCGATGGATGGTGTTGGACTCAAAACTGCCGCCTGCGTCCTTGTCTTCTCGCTTGGCCGCGAGGTGTTTCCGGTGGATACGCATATTCACCGCATCTGTAACAGGCTGGGGCTGGTGCGCACGAAGAATGCGGAAGAGACCTTTCACGCGATGCAACCCATTGTCCCAAAAAGGAAGTCGTATTCCTTCCATGTAAACCTGATCCGATTCGGACGCAGCGTGTGCAAAGCCCGGAATCCTCTCTGTGGAGTGTGCCCGCTGTTCGACCTCTGTGTCTATCCCGCCAAAGAGCGCTTTGCAGAAGAAACCCCACGGGGAGCGCGGTCCAAACGAACTGATGCGGATTTCATGATTCTCCACAACCTGGCAGTGTCATGAAAATCTTTCTCCGTCTCCTTCCCTATTTCCTCCGGTACAAATGGCGCATCGGGGCCGGATTGTTCTCCGTTGCCGTGATGAGTCTGTCGGATGCCGCCGCAGCCTTCCTGATCGCGCAGCTGTTTGAGATCCTTCAGAAGATTGGCGAGCTCGTGAGCGCCGGGAAAGAGATCGCCATTGAAACTTCCCTCGGTGCAATGGGAATCTCTCTCCACGAGATCAGCATCCGCGGGCGGGGCCAGGCGATGGATCTGATCACGATGTTTGCTCTCATCTTGCTCGGGCTCATCCTCGTGAAGGCTCTCTTTACGTACCTGCGCGAATACGTCATGAGCTCGGCCCAGCAGAAAATCCTGATGCGGTTTCGTATCGAGCTGTTCGACACCGTTCTTGCCCTTCCCGTCCGCTACTTCGACCAGCATAAAACGGGACGGGTGATGTCCCGTATCACAAACGACGTGAACAACCTGGAGCAATCGCTGTATCTTATGGTGGAAATTGCCCAGAACATGGTCTTTACGCTCATCTTCGCCGCGGCATTGTTGTACTCCAACTGGCAATTGACCCTGTTTACGATCTTCATTTTTACGATCTCCGGGATCATCTCAAGGCGGTTCGGCGATCGGATACGATCCCATAGCAGGAACCTGATGGAGACGCTTGCCGACATCTCGGCATTCCTCCAGGAAAAGATTGCTTCCATTCGGATCGTCAAATTGTTCACGCGGGAGGAATATGAGCGGGCTGCCTTCCGCCAGAAGGTGGACGATAATTATCATCACTCGATGAAGATTGTCCGGACGATGGCGCTGCTGAGTCCCACCAACGAGTTCTTTAACACGTTCGTTGCCTCGCTGCTCGTTGTTTTCACGGGGTATCTGTTTCTGGAAGGAAGCATGTCCATCAAATCCATGATCACCTTCCTGATCCTGATCAACTCGCTCGCGAAACCGGTCAAAGCCCTGGGAGAGGGAGTGGCACGCCTTCAGAAGAACCTGGTTTCGGCAGGACTTATTTTTGAGATGTTTGACCTGGAGCGTGAGCACATCGACGGGAAGGGAAGGAAGGACAAGATTGAGCATGGCGCGGTTGAATTCCGTAACGTAAGCTTTTCGTATAGCGGGGATATCGTTGCTTTGAAGGGAGTCAACGTCCTCGTCAGGGAGGGAGAGAAGGTGGCCCTCGTCGGTCCGAGTGGGAGCGGGAAGACAACGATGATCAACCTTATCCCCCGTTTCTATGAGGTAACGGGTGGGGCGGTCCTGATCGACGGGCTCGATGTCCGGGAGAGGAACATCATGTCCCTCCGATCGGAGATCGCCGCAGTTCCGCAGGAGGTGGTTTTGTTTGGCGGTACGATCTACGAAAACATACGGTATGGCCGGCTCGAAGCGAAGAGGGAGGAGATCGTCGATGCCGCACGAATGGCGAATGCCCATCAGTTTATCGATCAACTGGAACGGGGTTACGAGACGGAGGTCGGGGAGCGAGGCGTGCAACTCTCGGGTGGTCAACGCCAGCGGATAGCCATCGCCAGGGCAGTCCTGCGAAATCCCAGAATACTTCTCCTGGATGAGGCAACCTCGGCGCTCGACAGCGAATCGGAGCAGATGGTCCAGGAGGCACTCGGTCGATTGATGCAGGGCCGGACATCGTTCATCATTGCCCACCGGCTTTCAACCATTTACCGGTGCGACAGGATATTCGTCCTGGAGAAAGGTTTGATCGCGGAAGAGGGGACGCACGAGGAGCTGATCAGAAAAGAGGGAGGGTTGTACAAACGCCTGTACTCGCTTCAGTTTGCCGATCAGGAGCGCAAAGGAGGCACCAGCTGATGGGGCTCTTGAAACAGACCGAGATCGGCTTCCGGCAAGGGCTCCTTCGCATGCTCCGGGTGTTCGTCAAACGACGAAACCCGTTGCCCCGGGAACTCGATTTCAATTCCTGCACCTTCCTCTTTGTCCGCCAGGACCGGATTGGCGATGTGCTTGTTTCAACGCCGTTGATCCATGCTCTGAAGAAACACTATCCCGGAGCCACCGTCGACTTTCTCCTCAGCACCAACAATCACTTCGTGCTCGAGCATGAGCCGCTGGTTCGAAACCGGTGGATCTACAGGAAAAATCCTCAGGGGGCCATCGAAACGCTCGTCACGATTCGGCGGCAACACTATGATTTCGTTATCGACTTGATGGATAACCCATCAACGACCTCGACCGTGATCTGCCTTTGCTCCGGAGGCAAATGGACGGTCGGGCTCAGCAAGGAAAACGCCTACGCGTACGATATCGCCGTGCCGCTCCTCTCCAGAAAGGAGACGCATATCGTCGATCGGCTTGGAAGACTCCTCACCGTATTCGGCATAGAGCCCGACCGGGAAGAGTTCCGGATCCGTTATGCCACTTCGAAAGATTCGGATCTGTTCGCCAGGGAGTTTTGGGGGAGAAGTGGTTTATCCGGGAAATTTGTCATCGGCATGAATGTTTCTCCCGCAAAAGGCGTCCGGTTTTGGGGGAGGAAGAATTACCAGGAACTTCTGCGGAGACTTCTGGCTGAGAAGCCGGGGGTGAAGCTTCTCCTTCTCCACCAGCCCGCCGATCGGGAGGAAGCTGCAAGTATCGCCGAACCGTTTCCGGATGTTCTGCTTTCCCCGGTCACCTCATCATTCGACCGGTTTGCCGCGCTTGTTCGGGAATTGAGCATGCTCATCACCCCCGATACCTCGGCGGTTCATCTTGCCGCCGCGTTTAACATCCCCTCCGTTGTCCTGTATGTTCAATCGAACAAATCGCTGAGGATCTGGGAGGCATACGGATCCCCGAGCGAAACTCTCGTGACCGATGTGGATGATCTCAGCTCGATCCCTCCGGAGCAAGTGCTGGCTGCCGTTCGCCGACTCCTCCAACGCACACGCCTCGGGCATCACGAAGCCCGGAACGAATCGACGCGGGTCGGGTAGGATGAAAAAGTTCATCGGACTCGCAGAACGGGCGTTCAGGCATGGCATCGTCTATCCGCTGTTCCGGTTGATCTTCAAAAATCCGGTTTCGAATCGTCCCCTTGAACTGCAGAAGATCCGAAAGTTGCTGATTCTTCGGTACGATCGGATTGGTGACATGATCGTTACCACTCCCATCTTTCGCCTGTTGAAGAAAGCCCATCCCCATCTCCACATCGGTGTTGTGACAAGTGCGTTGAATGCCGGACTGATCAAAAATAATCCGAATGTCGATGACGTCTACATCCTTCATGCCAACTGGTTCAGCCTGTGGAGAGAGATTCGCCGGGCCAGGGGGGAGCGGTATGATGTTGTGTTGAACTTCATTTTCAATCGGACGACTTCCGGGGGAATTCTTGCCAACCTCATTGCGCGGGATGGGTTTAAGGTCGGACAGGGAGATCCGAAGTACCGGTTCTACTTCAACCGGCTTCTGACGCTCGAGCGGTCCGGATCCCACATGGCAGAGACGTTATCTTCCATCGTTCGGGAGGTGTTTGATCTTTCATGGGACGATAAGGAATTGGATTTTGAGATCGTCGTCGATGAGGAATCCAGAAATTCCGTTGATCGATTCCTCGAGAGGCATGCGATCGCGAGGCGGGGGACAGAGGTGAAGAGGGACTTTGGGTATGTGGTATTCAATCTCTCGGCAACCGACCTTGTCCGGCGCATTTCTGCCCGACAAGCGGAGGACCTTGCGCGATCCCTTGCCGGGGAAAAGAGTTTCCGGACGACACTGATTTATGCGCCGGGCGATGAGGAAATGCGGAACGTTGCGACGAACCTGGCAGATACTTCGGAATGTGTTTCTTTTCCGGAGGCTGGAACCGCCTCGCTGTTGGAGATTGCTTCTCTTGTCGAGGGAGCCCTTTGTGTTATTACGCCCGATACAGCTATTGTTCATTTTGCCTCGGCGATGAAAACCCCCATCCTTGGGCTCTTTACACCGTTGCAGGGTATTCATGAATGGCTGCCGTACAAGGTCAGGCACGAGCTGGTAACGGCAGATCCGGGAAAGCCGGTCTCTTCCATTCCCCTGGATGTCATGAGAAAAAGAGCGATGGACTTCATCCACTCTAAAACCCATTTCAATCATAGCCACATGCCGGCATGACCTCAACTAAAACATTCCCTGCAAGCATTACCAGGTCCGGGATCTTTCTCTTCGCCTTCACGTTGCCCATTTCACATGTGCCGGCGCAGTTGGGGATCGCTCTCGCCTTCGCGGGGTGGCTTCTGGAAGGACTGGTCAACAAGCACTGGCAAGTTCGTCGCCATTTCTTTTTCATCCCCCTTACCGTGTATCTTGCCTGGAATGTTCTCGCGGCCGCACTGTCTCCTCGCCCCTTGCACAGCCTCGGAGCCGTGGTCGATAATGAGTGGCCGGTGATCATGATGCTGATGCTATTCTGGACTGTCCGGGATGCGCGCATGCTGATCAGGATTGTTCAGACATTTCTCGTTTCTTCCGCTGTGGCGATGCTCTATGCGCTCTGGCAGGTCTGGGGAGGGGTGGAGCTCTCACGCGGTCTGGCATTGACGCCGATGGGGACCGGCTCTTACCGGGCGGTCGGTTTTTATGGCTTCTATCTTACGTTTGCCGGTTTTGCCATGAGCGTTTTTTTTCTATCCCTTGCCTTTGTTTCGGAACTGGGAGGGAAGGAACGGTGGCGGTATGGTGTGGGGGCATTGCTGAGTTTCCTTGCGGTGGTCGGAACCTTTGCACGCAGTATCTGGCTTTCGTTTGGAGCTGCGATACCTCTGTTCGCCTTCATGAAAAGCCGCAGACTCGGGATTATCGTCACGGTCGTCCTTGTCGCTTTCGTCGCGACGGGAATCCTCCTGGTCCCGACTCTCTCTGACCGTGCGCTGTCCATCGTTGATGTTTCCCAAAACGAAACGCGGGTAAACCTCTGGACCAGCGCTCTCTCCATGGCGAAAGATCACCCCGTGCTCGGTGTCGGCCAGGATAATTGGGATTACTTCTTTGAAACATACAGGGTGGAGGGGGGGTATTACGATACGATCGTCCATCCTCACAATGACTACCTTACGGCGCTTGTTTCCGGAGGGGTTGTCGGACTGGCCTGTTTTGTTGCGATGTGGATTATTACACTTGTTGTCGGTTTACAGACAGCGCGGCGTTCTCCTGATCCATATCTTCGTGCCATCGCGCTGGGGGCGACTTTCTCCATCTTCGGCTTTCTGATCGGGAGTTTTTTCCAAAACTACTATGGGACGTTCGTAAACTGTCTTGGCTGGTGGTTCATGGTGGGATTACTGTTTACGGCGTTGAGATT
>JBBEBV010000090.1:1205-38535 GCA_040882165.1 Bacteroidota bacterium | reverse complement strand
CATCGGCGCCGGATATGACGCCCCCTTTGCCGTACGGGAGACCGCACTGGGCGCAGCGTTGAGTTGGGTCAGGAGAAGAAGACTTCTGGAGAGGCACAGCAAAAGGTCGCGACAAATTCCGAAAAAAAAAAGGCCGGAACAACTCCGGCCTTGCGTTTCAGGCAGGATAGCCAGCGCTACAAGGTCATTCGGACAATCTTCACTCCACCGAGACCGGAGGCGATTACGAGGTCCGATCCGTCAAAGGCGACATGATTAACAGACTGGAGGTTTTTGAACTTAAGTTTTCCCAGCACCTTGAGTGTGATCGGAATGCCTCCGGTATTCTGCCCGAGGTCGTGGGACGACTCTGCGACGTACACCCCTGCTTCGCCGTTGGAGATAAAGACGTACTTTCCGGACGCGGCCACTGCGTTCGTGACTGTGACCGAGGGATCGAGGCCCGCAACGATTGTCCGGGGAATCGATCCGACGACTGCCCCGGTCAAAAGATTCATCAGTACAACGCCTCCGTCGCCGGCGGCAATGAGGGCCTTTCCGCCGATAATCTGAACCGTTGATTTCGACTCGGCAATACTCGCTCCATCGAAATTGTAAGTGCTGAGGTGGGCGAGCGATGCCTTGTTATAGACGGTGATCCGCCCGGGCGTGCCCTGCACAACTACGAGATAGGTATCATCATACCCGACCCATCTGGCATCATCGAGGGGCGCCTCCGATTGAATGGTGAGGGTATCGCCGACCAGGACAAACAGACCACCGGTGTTCCCCGTCGTTGTATAAATACCTGACGAACCTGCGGCGATCGAGGTTGCCGCATAGCTCTTCAATTGTCTCCGGAAGCTGTTCTTGAGTTTGAATTTCCCGCCCGGTGCATCGATGACTTCAACAACTGCCGGAACATCGAACGCTGGATTACCTGTAGCGCCGGAAAGATACACGTTGTCGTTATGGTACGAGACGGAAATAACATCGGTGTCTGCAAACGTCGCCTGCGATTTAAGCTTAGGATTGGATCCTTTCTTGAGTTCTACGGCATCAACACCGCCGATGGCGGTCACCCCTATCATCATGAAACTGACATACGCATAGCCATCCACCAGCGCAATCGAGGTGGCCTGCAGTGTTTGACCGCTCACCCGGGGCGACTTGATTTCGGCAATCAGTTTAAGGGAAAAGGCCATGGTTCTGGTTCCTTTTCCAAGACCCGCCTCTTCCACAGCGATGTCTTCGTCTGTGATAGTGACCCGGTCATTCAATACTGTTTCATCGTTGGTAATCGTAATCCGGCCATCGGTCTCATCGAGGATTTCTTCGGGACCTGTGGTCTGCTCTTTGCAGCCGGCCATCAAGGCCAACAGCATTGCAGCGATAATAAAAGGGTTCTGCTTCATTGGCGCCTTGGGAAAGTGTGGTGATTGTTGGATTAAAGGAACGGAGAAAAAAGGACAATTACTGTACCGTCGGTCACAGAGTCGAAAAGACCATTAGAATTAGGCACATGTGTCTGCGGTCCGTCGTCGCTCGACTCCCAAGGAGTTCTCTTGGGGGGGAATGAAGCACCTCTGTTTTGAGGAAAGGGGAGAATGGGAAAAAAGGGGAATTCGTTAAGTCGAAATCGATATGCAGGAGGAGCCAGGGCGTTTTAGTGTGATATCGTTGTCACATTACTCCGGACCGGCACAAGCGGCACGACGCGCGCATACGCCAGCCAACAGAGCCCAATGGCGCCGAGGAAGCCGAGCGTGATGCCGAGTTCCAGGAGCCCGAGCGGAGGAGTGTCCTGCTTCCAGAGGGAGGGGGCAATTTCGATGAACTGGTACAACCAGTTCGCCGCGAGGATGATGGAGGCGATGACGGCAAGCGCCCGCATCTTCTCTTTCACCGCGCGGCTGAGAAAGACAACGATCGGGAAGAAGTACAGGAGAAGGATCACAGCCCACTGGAACGGCGGCCATGGGGCATGGTCGAACCGGAGGATGAACCGCTCGATCTCCTCTCCCAGATTCCCATACCACGTGACGAGGTACTGCGACCAGTAGAATCCGCCGGCGAGCATGCACAGTCCCATGAGCAGGCGTGCGACATCATAGAATTGTTTCGTGGAGACGTGGTCTTCGAGATGGAAATATTTCCGGGCAAAAATGGCGACAATGATGGTGGCGGCGACGGCCGCATCGAACGCATGCGCAAAATAGAGCCAGCCATACATCGTGCTGTACCAGTGCGGCTCCAGCGACATCACGACATCGAAGCCGACGAAACTGTAAATGCCCCCGTACGCTATCAGCAGAATGGGGACAAGGGGACCAAGTTTCGCCTTGCGGGTTTCAAGTTCCGAGTTGTAATCGGTCCAGTTCCTCGTAACGTGTGCGACCCAGCGGGAGGCAGGGGCAAGCCCCTGTTCTTTCAGCAACCCGACCTCGGGGCGAATAGAGATGGAAACGTACCGCCAGCTAATGAGGCTCATAACCGAAAAATAGAGCGTCACGCGCAGGAAAAAAAACGGCTCGTTGAGCCATGCAGCTTTAGCCTCGATGGGCTCCTCGATCCATGGCCAGAGCTCGTGCCGGCCGAAGAATGTGAGGAGAAAAAGAAGAATGCTCAGCGGGATAAACAACACGAATCCTTCTGCCACGCGCCGGATCGTTTCGCCCCATGTGCCGTTCGTGAGTCGATATGCGGCCGAGAACACCACTGCCCCCTGCGCCAGTCCACTCCAGAAGCAGAAATTGATGAGATAGGAGATCCAGACACGTTGCGAGGCAAATCCGAACATTCCCGCAAGAAGGGTCAGGAGTCCGACCACCACGAAGATACGGAGCACCGCCACGATCTTAAGCGGGAGGTCTTTCGGAGGGGCGATAAGAACCAAATCGGTCATGGGAACGCTCAGTGCCTTATTGTTGCCGTTGCAGCGCGCGCAGGTGGTTCACCACCAGCCATCGCTCACGGGGACTGACTGCCTCATAGTGCGGGGGCATGATCAAATGGCCGTTGCGAATGACATAATAGATATAGCCATCCGGGGCTTTTTCATACTTTCGTGTCGTCAGGTCGGGAGGGACCTGGAATTTTGCAGCGACCAATCCATCCCCCTTTGCGCCAAGTCCATGGCATGGTGAGCAGTATGCCTGATACAGGAACCGTCCGCTGTCTGCGTTTACCGGGGCGGGCTTGACCGGGTTCGTCAGTTTCGCCGCCGAGGAGGAGTCACGCACCTCTTCCACAAAACCCTTGACCGGCACCGTATTCTTCACCGGCGTGCGCGGATCCTCATGCTTCCGGTACGAGGGCTGAACGTGCATATCGGAGCGGTAGCGGTAGTTGCCGATTTCGCCATTGTCGTTGCCGCAACCCAAGAAGAGAGCGATCAGAAGAAACAACGAGAAATATGTTAGAATAGATTTCATGCGTATCGGTCCTGCGGGGGAGACGGGGTGAACAGGTGCCGGGGAGATTTATCGTCCGGGCGTTTTCCTTGTCCCCTCATAATGATGATACAACAACCAGGGTTCTGGATGGTTGATCATGTTTACCAATTTTCCGAGAATCTGATTGTAGACTTCGTACGTAGAATCGACTTCTTCCCTGATACTATACCCGCAATCCAGAGAGAACCTCAACTGCTCCCTTTCAAAATGCTCTTTACTCCGAATTGCCCTCGCGCTTAAAATTCCGGGCGCCGGCCTGTTTCAACAGTTTCTCGAAGTTCCTCATCTCCTCCTCACGGCAAAAAACCTGTATCCCGTAGTGATCGCTCGAGAGGCGCTCGTCATAGAGAGCCGCAAGGTGAAGCTGCGGCAGTCGGGCATTGATCAGAAACCCGATCATGGTTGCAAGAGCGCCGAAGAGGATGGTGAGGATATAGGCCAGCACACCAAAGGGGGGGATGGAGATGATGGGCTTGCCTCCCACTATGAGTGGATAGTGCATCGCCGAGCCAATGGTCAGCGCCCACCCCGTGCAAAAGCCTGTCAGCGCACCTACGAGCGTGAAGACGCGCACCGGGCTCTTCGGTCTGTGCAGGGCATGCTCGATAGCATGATGCGGCACGGGGGCGTAGACGAGGAAATTCTCGTGCCCAGCCTTCTTCAGCTCGTGAATCCCATGGATCAGCAGATCCATCGCGGGAAACACCGCCATGATATTAGGACCTTTGTGTTTATTCATTGGTCAGTATTCTTGACCATCATACATTGGAACAGCGCTTAGCTTTTCTATTTCCAGTACGTTAATTCAATTTTTAGAGATGTTGTTTCTACAAACCCGAGGTGGGCGAGATGACATCTCGCCCTACATTTTGCCTGCATCCCGTCTAAAACTTCTGGCGCCAGCTTGCCTCAACAATCGTTCAAATTCTTTTGCAATCTGATAAATTTCAAGATCATGATGAGTCCTTGCAAGTTTCTTCTTCTCCCTCATAATTCCTCCTCCTCACTGTGATCGAATGATGTTTCTCACCGTTGCCCCGTCACTCCGTTGCACCGTTACTCCCCTGCCCCTTACACACCTGCTCCCCGATTCACCCGGCACTTTCCCCTGCTCCTCTGCCCCCCTGCCCCGTCGCGCGTTTACTTCCGGACATCGGCGGGTCCAGCTGCTCCTTCACTTCCCACATCGAAACGACAGGGAGCGTTTTGGCAAAGATCAGGAACAAAAAGAAAAACCAGCAGAAACTTCCGACGACAATTCCCGTCTCGGACCACGTCAGGCTCGGGAGCCCCCAGGCAAAGGGGATGTACTCATGGGCGAGCGATGTAACGATGATCGTGAAGCGTTCGAACCACATACCGATCGTCACGGCGATCGAGACGAACACGAGGAACGGGATGCTGCGCCGGAACCGTTTGAACCAGAAGAGTTGCGGAATCACAAGGTTACAGACGAACAACGCCCAGAATGCGAACCAGTAATCCCCGAACGCCCGATACAGAAAGATCGCCTGCTCCCACGGGTTGTGGCTGTACCAGGCGATGAACAGTTCGATCAGGTACGCGAATCCGACAACGGTCGCGGTAAACAAAAGAAACTTCGCCAGGCTCTCCAGGTGATGATCGGTGATATACTGATGAAGATTGAATGCGTTCCTCATCGGGATCAGGATCAGGATCACCATCGCGAGCCCTGAGTGGATCGCCCCGGCGACGAAGTACGGTGCGAAGATGGTGCTGTGCCACCCGGGCACGATGCTCATCGCAAAATCCCATGACACGATGCTATGGACTGAAATGACGAGGGGCGTGGCAAGCGCGGCGAGGAACACGTAAGCTGCCGTATAATGCCGCCACTGGTTGTCCGTCCCCTGCCATCCCTGTGCAAGGAAGCCATAGAGCTTCTTCCGCCACCCTTTGGCTTTGTCGCGGATGATTGCGACATCCGGCACCATGCCGGTCAGGAAGAAGATTGAGCTGACGGTCAGATACGTGGTGATGGCAAAAACATCCCACACCAGCGGGGAACGGAAATTGGGGAAGAGTCCTCCCATCTGCGGGTAGGGGAGCGTCCAGTAAAAGACCCAGACACGCCCCATGTGGAGGAGCGGAAAGAGTCCGGCTGTCGCGAGCCCAAAGACCGTTACCGCTTCGGCGCTCCGGTACACCGGCGCTCGCCACTTGACCCGGAAGAGGAACAGGATGGCAGAGATCAGCGTGCCGGAGTGGGCAATACCAACCCAGAAGACGAAGGTGGTGATATAGAGGTACCACCCGACCGGGTTGTTCTTTCCTGAAACTCCGACGCCCGTAAGGATCTGGTGCAACCACGAGCCGCCCCCCCAGGCAACGCCAAGACCGAGAAGTATGACCGCGACGTAATACCACTTTTTCGGCTTGTTCAGCGTCTGCGTGAGGTCGAGGTCGGTCTGGGAATATGAGAGTTTATAATTGGTCATTGTTGCTATGTGAAAAACGTGTCACAGAGATACACAGAGAAGGCACAGAGAAGGCGCAGAGAAGCACGGAGAATCAAAGAATGAATCTGCGTAGCCCTCTCTTGAGTAAAGCCTCGTTGAAGTTGATGAGCAATCCCAACCTTTTTCGCGAAAACTTCAGGTATGTTAGAATTTGAGCCTGATGGACAGGCAGCAATGAATCAACACACTTCAATTCAACGACAATCAGATTCTCAACAAGAATATCGATACGGTAACCGCATTCGAGCTTTACTTCCGTGTACATAACCGGAACAGGTTCCTGTCGTTTAATAAACAACCCTCCCTGCATCAGTTCAAAACTCAGACACTCTTCATAGGCAGACTCCAGAAGCCCCGACCGAGATGTTTATGAACTTCAATGGCAGCTGCAATAATCCTTCCGGAAATCACATTCATTTTCTCCATCACATATTTCTCCCTTCATGAATGGGTTTGAACCCAAAGAACGAATCGTTCAATCCTTTCTTTATCTTCCTCTGTGTTCCTCCGTGTACGCTCTGTGGTTCTCTTTGTAATTCTTTTTCAATGCTCCTACGACCTGATCTCTTTAAGGTATACAACGGCCGGTTGCGTGTTCAATTCTTCAAGAACCCGGTAGCCGCGTGGCTTGTTCTTCTCACGCAATCTGTTTACGTTGCTTTCGGGATCCTTCAAATCGCCAAAGACGATGGCCTGGGCCGGACACGCCTGCTGGCAGGCCGTAGTGATTTCCCCGTCGGCGACCGGGCGCCCCTCCATCTTCGCGTTGTTCTTCCCCTCCACCACGCGCTGGACGCAGAAGGTGCACTTTTCCATCACCCCTTTGCTCCGGACGGTGACGTCGGGATTCAACTGCCAGTTGAGCGGTTCGGGCCACTCGTAGTCGAACCAGTTGAAACGCCGCACTTTGTAGGGACAGTTGTTCGAACAATACCTTGTCCCCACGCAGCGGTTGTACACCTGGGCGTTTAATCCCTCAGGAGTGTGGTACGCGGCGTACACGGGACACACCGGCTCGCACGGCGCATTGTCGCATTGCTGGCAAAGCATCGGAAGGAATTCCGCGTTCGGGTTGTGGGGCGCCTGCGGGTCGGTGGGCGGATCGTCGAAATACCGCTCGACGCGGAGCCAGGAAAGTTCGCGGCCGAGCTGGACCTGTTCCTTCCCGACAACCGGGATATTGTTTTCCGCGTAACAAGCCGTAACGCACGCGCTGCATCCCGTGCATTTGTCCAGATCGATGGTCATCCCCCACCGGTGATCCGGGTGTTCATGTTCCTCATACATCGATGCGCTCCCCGGCTTGCCGAACCCCTTCTCTTCCTGATAGGTCCCTTCCTGCAACTCCTTCGTCTGCCGCAGCAATTCCTCCACGGTCACCATCTGGACGATGTTGCGTCCATGCAGGTAGTCGCTTCCGGCAACATCCGCCAACTTGACGTGCTCGGCCCGGTTCACCACGCGCACGCCAATGTTCGACCACTTCATGCCACCGGAGGAAAGAGGCAGGGGGGGAAAGAGCGAAAACACATTTGGTCCATTCCCTTTCGCGTAACGGCCGTATTCGGCATGACCCTGACCGATCGGCATGGCCACAACGCCCGGCCTGACGCCGGCATAGACATAGGCAGGGGCTTCAAGAACCCCATGTTGGGTTGTCAACTGCACGATATCGCCACGCTTGATGCCCAACTTTTCAGCATCGGTGGGATGAATCTCGATCCAGTTTCCCCATGTAATCTGTGTCATGGGATCGGGGACCTCCTGCAGCCACGGCCTGTTTGCTCCGCGGCCGTCGTAGAGATTGATCGAGGGAGAGGTCACCAGCACGAAGTCGGATTTCACATCCACGCGCTTCAGTTCACCCAGGATGCCGGTGAGGTCGGCGGCGGAACCTCTCCATCGCACAGCAGTTTCTCGGGATGCCGGCCTGAATACCCCTCCGTTCGCCAGCGCCTCGGTCCACCACCGATCGAACTCCTTTTTCTCCCCCAACTGCCGGTGGAGGGAACTCCAACGCGCCTTGACGTATTCGAAGAACGGCTGTTCAGATTTCGAAAATGTGGTTCGCCGTCGAATCTTATCGTTGAGGGGAATCAGGACGTCGCCCGCCATTCTCGTGGTTTGAAACACCGGCTGCATCACAGGTTGCATCAGGCCGAACACACCCCTCTTCGGTTCGTAATCCCCCCAGCTTTCCAGGTGAGTGTGGATGGGTAGGACGAGGGTTGCCAGTGCGGTCGTCTCATCCATGAAGCTTGAGAACGCCACACTGAACGGGACCCTGGCCATCGCGTGCGTGAAGTTGACGGCCGGCGGTGTTGAAAACACAGGGTTGGTGTCCATGAAAAAGAGGGCAGAAATCTCCCCCTGCTCCATCGACTGAACAAACCGCGTCAGGTCGGCATAGCCATGGAGATTGGAAAGAGTCATCGACCTGTCGAACCGGACCGTTTTCCCAATATTGCCGCAAATGGCATTCAAGAGATTCACGGCAGTGAGGATAGCCACTTCCGTTTCGCTCCCGAGCACCGTCCCGCCGCCGACGGCGACGCTGGATTCGGCCCGGACCATCTGGAGAGCAAGTTCGCGGATTCGCTCCGCGTTGACACCGGTGATTTCTTCCACCTGTTTCGGCGCAAAACCGCGCGCCATCGCGAGGAGCTCGTTGGAATCGGCCAGCGAGATTCCTTTCGCTTCCCCGGAGGTGAGGATGACGTTCACCATGCCCATGGCGAGGGCGCCTTCCGTCCCCGGCTTCGGCGCGATCCACTCATCAGCATTGGTCGCGGTCAGGGAGAGACGGGGCCCGACATAGACGTACTTGCCGGTCGCTTTGCCGTCAAACGCGCGGGAGGCGGTGAAGTCTCTTGTGTATCCGACGGGCGAGAGCCACGTCTCGAGGAAATCGGCTCCAAAGGAAAGAATGAATTTTGCGGGAGCAAAATCGTAGTCGGGGATTTCGGCACGACCGAAGGAGATCCGGTTCGCGCGCTTCATCGATTCGAATGCGAAAGGCTCATAGCGGACACGGCGACGGGAACCGACCGCCCCAAGAAAGTCTTCGATAAGGGCATCGAGCGATCCGGTCAGGTGCGGAGTCATCCAGGCAATGCTGTTCCCTTTTCCGCCACGGACGATCCCGTTCAATTGTTCGAGCATGGTCTCTTCCGCCTGCTGCCACGAAAGCTGTTCCCAGCTCCCATCGGGACGTTTGCGCAACGGGTGTTGAATGCGGTCGGGATTATAGAGGCCCTGCAGGGAAGCCTGGCCGCGTGAGCAGAGGGAGCCGCTGTTCACCGGGTTCAGCGGGTTCCCTTCCACCTTCACCGCGCGCCCTTCGCGGACGCGTACATGGATGCCACAACCGGCGGGACATTCGCGGCAAACGCCGGCGTACCAGACCGACTTGCCCGGGATGATCTCCTCGTGCGGGATCACGTACGGGATCAGCGACTGCGGCTTTTTCGGCGTACAGCCCGGCAGCGCGGTCGCAACCGTCGCTCCTCCCAGAATCCTCAGAAAGTCTCTACGCTTGAGTTCCATGCTTCAACCGTTCCCGTAACATTTCAGCGAGCGCCTCATATTGTTGAATGCGATCCTTCATAACCCACGGCATCAGAATCCACAGCAGCAGCCCGCCGATCGTAAGAATGTGAACCTCTCCCATGACAACACCATACATACCTGCAAGAAATAGGAGCATCCCCACGGTGAAAGCTGTCCAGGCAAACAATCGGATCCGCCTCACATGGTTTTGAAGATACACCAACTTCCCCCCGTCGTCCCTTTGTTGAACCTCGTACGGGAGATTCCAGAGGGTGTCTTTCTGCAATCCGACGGAGCGTCCTTTCTCCCGTCCTGAAATTTCCGGTGCTGGTGGCAAAGGACCTTCTACTTTCCTTTGAGGATCGCCTCAATCTGCATCAAGTGGTTCAAATCATGCCCGCCATAGAGATTGACGATATGGGTAATCGATTCCTTTCCACGTTCGGCGTGCATCCCGTACTGGGACCATTGTTCTTTGGAAAGGGAGTCCAGGAGGGCCAGGTTGTTCTCTCGTTGAACCGTGAACATTTCCAGGGCTGCCTTCGGATCGGCAATGATATAGCCGGCGTTCTTCATCCAGAGATCCTGATCCATCGCCTGGATCGGCGTGCCGCTGACGCTCAGGATCATCCTCATCCTGTAAGCGAGAACGATCTCCACCTCCGCGAGATGGGCTATAATCTCTGCCGCGCTCCACTTGTCCGGTTTCGGTCTTTTCTGCAACTCTTTCTTTGAAGCGGTCTTGATGAGGTTTTTTAGCTTCTTTGGCGTTGACGACATAATCTTGACGGAATCTTTGTCGCCAAGATATCCCAACAATCGCGAAATGTATTCCTTTGCAGTTTCGTTCATGCGTCCTCTACCGGATTGTGGTGCGATTGTATCCTTCACCCCTCCCTCTTCTTCCACCCCCGAATCTTCTACTTTTTACTTCTTACTTTTTTCATTTTTAGTTTTTAATTTTGAATTTACTCCTACCGATGACATGTATAGCAATCAATGCTCGCCTTATTCTCGCGGTGGCAGTCAACGCACCAGCTCATATTGTTCACTTTGACGAACGGTTTCAACTCGACCATCGAGGCAACGTCGCCGTGACACACCTTACAGTCGACACCCTTCGCAATATGGGGATAATGATTAAAATACACGAAATCCGCCATCGTGTTCACCTTCATCCACGGGATCGGTTCCTTTGCTTCCCAAGCCTGCCGGATCTTCATCACCTCGGGTTTGTTGGCGGCAACAAGTTGATGACAACCCATGCAAGTTTGCACCGATGGGATGTATGCGTTCGATCCCTTCCGGACTCCGCTATGGCAGTACTGGCAGTTGATCTGATAATCACCCGCATGGCGCGCGTGACTGAAGGCAATCGGCTGGCGCGGACCGGTGTCCTGGCGCCCGCATCCTGCCACCAGCGACGCCATGGACGCGACGATTACGAGGAGAGCATACAACGGGAGGAAGAAACGAACGGGACCTGATTTCATTTCTTTGGTTTCAATGCTTGTAGTTCGGAAGCACTCCATGGTGCGCGTGTGCCCAAATCCGCACGGAGCTTTTTCACCGCCTCGGACGTCACCTCCTTCGCGGCATTTCCCCACGAAGAGCGGATGTGCGTCACCACGGCGGCAATTTCATCGTCCGAGAGTTTATCGTGGAAGGGGGGCATCTTGTTGTTGTACGTCGTCCCTTTAACGGTCACGGGCCCTTCAAAGCCGAAGAGCACAACGCGCACAGGAGTTTCCGGATCATTCGTCACCCATTCCGATCCAACGAGGGGAGGATACTGTCCGGAAATGCCGATACCCGTGGCTTGGTGGCATGTCTGACAGACGGCGGCATAGACCTGGTCACCTTTGACAACGCGCTTCGCCGCTCTCCCCCCTGCAACCGCCGGCTGTTCCACCTCGTGGGCAACCGTGGACCACGAGCCGCCATAGCGGCCGAGGTAAAAACCCATGGCAAAAAGGATCAGGACGCTGATGGCCCAGACCCACCATGGCGGAGGTTCGAATCCCTCCTCGGGCTCCTCCTCCTCCCGGGCGACAATGCGCTGGTGAATTTCATTCACATGCGTCGTATCAGTGTCGCGGAACTCACTTCCCGGAGAACCGGGAGATTGCGGCGAAGAGGAGTCTTGTGGTTTTTTGCTTTCGTCTGGCATCTTGTATCACATCCCTTGGAAGAACCTTTTGCACTTGGAAAAAACTATTTCCTTCCCTTCTTTTCCATCGTGTTCTCGTGGAGAAATAAAACAAGGAGATTTCTAGTTTTCTTCCCTTGGAAATTCGAGCCTCATCAGCCGGTACTCCGCTTCCCATGGAACAACAGTAAAATGAGGCGAGAGCAAACGTGTGTCTGACTCGTTTCCGTTGAGGCGCACCTTTACGGAATAAATCTTGAACGGCACGGTATCGTTTTCATCCAACAGCTCCATCCTGCTCTCGAGAATCACGGACCCGGTCGCGACAAACCTCGAGCGTTGGAAATCGATCTGCCCCTCGCCCCCGGCTGCCGCCCGGTCGAACTGCTCCCGCTGACTTTGTCGTTCCTCGGGCTTCAACACGTTCCCTGCATACGTCAGCCGTTCCTCAAAACGCCCGGTTTTCTGGCTCTTCAGGAGGAAGTCTGCGTAGGTAACGGTGAGTTTGCTGTACGTTTCCCAATCCTTCTCCTGGATCGCCTCAAATGCCTTGTCAAGCAGGCGTTCCTCCGTGTCTGGACGTGAAGCGCATCCCCCAACGACGAACAGCACCAGAATGACGAACGTGGCTATGAAGGTTTTAATAAGACCTCCCGTATCAGAGTGTGAAATTATCGTGACGTTGTCGTATCCGGCTTCGCTTGCGCAACGGGATAGGTTCGATCAAGGCTCAGCAGATACGCCGTGAGCGCTTTTGCTTCACGCCCCGCGACCACGACTTTTCCTTTCGGAGCAATCGAATCGGGAAGCGCCAACGCCCGTTCATTCGGTCCCGCACTCAGTTTCTCTTCGAAGAGGTACGGGAACGGGGGCATGATCGAACCGGGGACCACAATACGCGGATTATAGAGATGGACCAGATGCCAATCCTCGCTCGGTTGACGTACGGCGATGTTCAGCAAATCCGGACCCGTCCGCATCGTGCCGAGAAGGTGGGGCTTGTCGAACACGTAGTCCGCGGGAACAGAAGGACGTCCCCAGAAACGCGCCTGGTCCGATCCGAACCCCTCGGGGCGCGTCTGCTGGCTGTGACAGTACGTGCACCCTTCGCGAATGTAGATCAAACGGCCGAACAACTCCTCTGCCGTGTACCGCTGGAGGCCCTCCGGCGCCTGGATCTCCGAGATCATCGCATCCGGAACACCAACGAGAGCCGCCCAGCCGAGCAGGAGGGTTGCCAGGATGCCCAGGAAAAAGACGAATGAGCGGATGAACATCATCGGCGTTTTCCTTCCGCCACTGGTGCTTCGATCGGGGCCGGTTCACGGAACAGAGCCGGCGCAAACCGCCGCGGTCCTGCCCGCTTAATGATCATGAAAAATTGATATGCGAAAATGAAATGCCCGACCATCATCAGAGTCCCACCGATCGTCCGACCCCAGAGCCACGGCTTGGTTGCGCGCACGACATCCATAAATGGGGTCGAAGCGTCGTTCAACTGCAGTCCCTGAATCCATCCTCCGACACTGAGCGTCACCACATACACCGCGATGCCGATCGCCGTCGACCAAAAATGAGCCTTGATGAGCTTCGGGTACGGCCATTCCCATTTGGCAAGCCGCGGCATGATATAGTACATAGCGCCGAACAGGATCATGGTGAGAAAGCCGTACACACCCAGATGTGCGTGGCCGATGGTGTAGTGCGTGAAGTGGGCCACTTCCTGGAAGGACCGGATCGATTCCAGCGACCCCTGGAAACTCACCGCCGTGTAGCTCATCGAGCCGAAGACGACAAACCGGAGGGTCGGACTGTATTTCAGCATCCGGAAGTGGTTGACTGTCGTCAGGTGGTGGTTGACCGCGACCGCCATCACTGGCACCACCATCATCACACTGGCCACGATCGAAACCGTGATCATCCATGTGGGGATGGGACCGCCGACGAGATGATGCAACCCGTTCCAGTTGTAGAAGAGCGCGAAGGCCCAGAAACCGAGCAATCCGAGATAGTAGCTGTAGATGGGGCGACCGATGACTTTGGGGATGAAGTAATACGCCCCTGCGAGTCCGATGGGAGTAAACCACACCGCGAGGGCGTTATGCCCGTACCACCAGTTCATCGCCCCCTGCACCACCCCCTGGTACATGTCAAGATTGGCGACAACGTACAGGAGCGGGAACCATATCATGGACGCGAGGATGTACCAGAGGCTGACATACAGGTGTTCCACCTGGCGGACGCGGAATGTCTGAAAAACGGACGCGGCAAAGAGAAGGAATGCAACGGCGATCATCCCGCCTGCAAATTTGGGGAACTCCAGCCATTCGAGCCCCTGGCTGTAGCCGGCAAGCACTGCGACCGTCCCGAAGAGGACACCGAGATTCCAGAGGATGGCGGAGAGATAATGGAGCCAGCCCCATTGCAGGGGAACGCGACACAGGCGCGCCGTGAGCCAGACGATCATCCCGGCACCTGCCAGCGACGCCCATCCGTACATAATCGTGTTCAAATGCGCGGGGCGGATCCTGCCGAACGTGAGAGCTGGGATATCACCGAGCCAATCAGGATAGGTAAACTTCAGAGAGGTCATCACCCCGAACAGAGTTCCAACGATCAACCAGAGAACGGCGCCGGCAAAGTAAACCACCGTTGGTGTCCGCGCAGAATCGTCGATGGCGATGCGGAGTTGTTCGTCCTGATGAACCGCTTCCTGCGAAGACGCGACTGGTTGCTGTTGGAATTCGGCATGGGAAGTTGCGATGTTCTTCGTCTTAGCGCGTGCCATTGTCGGCATTCTTTACTGGTGGAGCGGTGGGATCGAACACCATGTCTTGCGGCCGGCCGACCGGTTCATCGTCGTCGAAGATGAGATAGGCCCCCTTGTTCAAATGTTCGATGGAAAACTGTTTTGTGCGAATGGCCCAGACGAAGGCTGCCAGCGCGAACGCGCCGGCAACGAGGGCAATGCCAATGACGATGAGTGCGGCAAATGGGATTGTCATTATCAGAGCTGAGAATGACGGTTGAGGAACTCTGAATTGCGCAACCGGTTGCAGCGGCCACGGTTGCGGTTCCATAATACGAAGCGATTGGAATTTCTGCAAGGTAATTCCTGAAATATTTCCATGCCGGTATCGGTTCTGAGAACCCATCTTCGTTCCTCATGACGCGATCATCGTTGCCCCCGGAATGTTTCGCCTCTGGAACGATGCAAGGATTGAGAAACAGTGCACCTTCACACGCCGCGCGGAGAAAGAGAGTTGCTTTCCTCCCAATCCCTTACTACGTTTTTGACGAAACGTCGGACTCTTCTCAACTTCTTTCGGTTCCCCCCTTGGAGTACTGGCTCTCCTTTCTCGCAGGCGTGTTCGGCAGCATGCACTGCGTTGGCATGTGCGGCGTCATCGTGCTAGGGTATTCGACGCAAGGCATTGAAGCAAACCCATCCTTCTCCACCATGCTCTTATCACATTTGACGTACAATACCGGACGGGTGATGGGGTACACGCTGGTGGGAGGCGTTCTTGGACTGGTGGGGGGAAGCTTGTCGAATCTCCAAACGATCGGCACATGGTTCTCCCTCGGTATGGGCGTACTCCTGGTCCTCTTCGGTGTGTTCGCTCTCAGGATTTTCCCGGCCTTGAGTTTCGCCGCGGAGCTTTCCTTCGGACGAGGAACACGGAACCTCCTCTTCAAACTCTACCAATCGACCTTCGGAAGGCTCATTGCCTTACAGGGGCTCGAATCAAAATTCTATATTGGATTGATGACCCCCCTCCTGCCATGCGGATTGCTCTATTCGATGTTTGTTCAGGCGGCAGGTTCGGGGAGCCTCGTGTCGGGAGGATTGACCATGATGCTCTTCGGCCTCGGGATTGTCCCGGCCCTTGTGGTGACGGGATTTGCAAGCTCGTACTTCGGGTACGGGCTACGGCGGTGGGGGGACAAACTCGCGGCAATCACCATTATTCTCATGGGGTTGGGGATGGTCTGGCGCGCGTGGAATGCAGGGGCGATGATGGGACACCAGATGCACTGAAGTCCAGAAAAGGCTCTGACGGGTCGCTGAAGAACATCGTTTCTTTTATCCACGAAGTGCACGAAGGGACACGAAGGGAATATTGAAGAGGAACGGAAGTAATTCATCTTGAGCAAGAACAAAGATCCCCTGGTGATTCTTGGTGAACTTCGTCGATAATTATTCCTTTTCCGTAACCTGCTAGGAAGCCTCCATGCCTTCGTCGGGAGGCGGTGGTGGGAGTTTTCGGACGCGAATCCGTTCGATCACCATATCCTCCACAAGCTCAATGATGAATTCGGTCCCGTTCACGCGGATCACCTCTCCCTGCTTCGGAATATGTCCGAGTTGCTCAAGGAGAAACGCTCCGATGGAGAGGATGTCCTTGGGGGAGAGTTCCTGATCGATCAGTTTTTCAACATCGTTGGTCGTCAAACTGGCATCGACCAGATACTCGCTCTCGCTGATCTTGGTAACCTCCGGCGGTTCGCGATCGAACTCGTCCTGTATGTTCCCGACAAGCTCCTCGAGAACGTTTTCGAGCGTGATCAGTCCCGCCGTCCCGCCATACTCATCCGCCAGAATCACCATGTGCGTCTTCTTCTGAAGGATCACCTCAAGCACACGCTCCAGGTTGATCGTCTCCGGCATAAACGTCGCATCCCGAAGTACTGATTCCAGCGAAAAGCCCGGATCATGGTCCTTATTCTGCTTGAAAATATCCTTGGTATTGACGATGCCGATGATGTTGTCGATGGACTCACGGTAGACCGGGTAGCGGGTAAACTTGTGGGCGCGCATCGTTTCGAGGTTCTTCGACGCCGGGGCGGCGATGGGCAGGGCGACGATTTCCATCCGTGAGACCATTGAATGGCGCGCCTGTTTTCTCCGGAAGTCCATGGCATTGAGGACGAGGTTCTTGCTTGCGATCGAGACGCGCTTCTCCTGGGCCAGCAACAGGCGCAGTTCCTCCTCCGAGTGCAGCAACTCAGACTCGCTCACGACATGAAAACCGAACAGGCGAAGGATGCCGTTCGCCAGCGAGTTGAGCGACCAGATGATGGGTCTGAAGATTGCATAGAAGAATTTGAGAGGGGAAGCGATCCAGAGCGTTGTCTGCTGTGCCCGTTGAATGGCGAGGGACTTCGGAGCAAGCTCACCAAGAACGATATGGAGGAAGGTGATAATGGCAAAGGCCACACCAAAGGAAATTCCATGGATGATATCCTCGCTGGTGATGCCAAAGCTCTCGAGGATCGGCCGGATCTCGCTCGCGATGAGGGGCTCCCCGATCCATCCCAGTGCCAGGCTTGCCATGGTAATCCCCAACTGCGTGGCGGAGAGGTAGGCGTCGAGATGGGTGATAATATCCCTGGCGATCTTCGCGCGCCAGTCACCCTTCATTGCCAGCGGGGCGATCTGCGTCATCCGGACCTTGACGATCGCAAACTCTGCCGCAACAAAGAAGCCGTTCAGAATAACAAAGAACATCACGATGAAGACGTCAAACAACCATGAAAACATACCACTCCAGATCCTTGTGACGGGATGACACAACAGTTCGGGATGAATATACCCTAATTTGAACTGGCGGTCAACGAAACGCGTGAAAAGGGGGCAATCGGCTTGAATTCAGGAGAATTTTTCCCGATTCTTTTCACCGACTCCATCAATGATGCCGCCCGACCATGAATATTGCCGATCTGAAATCCAACCGCATCCGTTCCATCATCCTCTCCGTCGTCCTTGTTATTCTCCTGATCCTTTTCCTGACGAGCGGGATCCGCGAACAGACGACGGTCGAGAACCTTCGCGCACTCGGAGCAAACCGTTGGACCGCATTCCTGATCATCATGGCCATGACCGGGGCATGGGCGTTTGCGCTCCCGGCATCCGTTTTCTTTTTTATCACCCCCCTCCTCTTTTCACCGCTGCCGGCAACCGCCATCATCTGCGTGGGAAGTGCAACGGGAACAACCATGGGCTACATTGCTGCCCGGTATATCGGGGGATCCTGGGTGGAGCGGTTCCGGGATCACCGGGTGACGCGATTCCTCAAACGACACTCCTCCTTTGCCAGCCTGTTTGCGATCCGGGCATTCCCCAGCTCGCCTCACGGATTCATTAATTATGGAGCCGGATTGGTCAGGATTCCGCTGCCGAAGTTCCTCCTCGCTACGCTCTGCGGCGTTGGGATTAAGGCTTTTCTCTATGCAACGGCCATAAGTGGGAGTGTGGGGGCATCGTCGATCCGGGAAGCGTTGAACTGGCAAACGGTGACGGCGTTAACGGCGATCAGCCTGCTGGCTATTGGCGGACATGTGGTTCAACGACGGTGGGAGGAGAGAGATCGGGCATCAGCCCCATCCTGACCGGATCGGGCCGGTTACTTCCGCAACTGCTCCGAAATCCAACCCAGGTAGGATTCCATCTTGGAGAGAAAATTCAGGTACGCTGTGGACCATTCCGCCGGGTTGGCGGGTTGGGGCTTGCCCAGACATTCCTGGAAAACCTTCGTCACCTGCGTCGCAACCCGATGTTTCCCCTCTTCCAACACCGCCTCCACATCAGACGAGTAGTACGCCTTCAGGTTGTTGATGTCGAACCGGACGCGCGCCTCCGGCGTTTGGCGTGCGAAGAACGACAGGTCGGTCTTGCCTGCGCCGGACATCTCATAGATCATCTGGTTCCACCGTTCCATGATCTTTCTGAACTCCTCTTCGCTTTGACATACGTCAAGCGGCAGCCGCGCAGCGGCCAACTCGGTGGCGAGCGAGGAGCGGAACAGGACGTCGCCGCCGACCGACTGTGAGAGGAGGTTCGCGTCCTTCCGGTATGCCACCACCCGCGTGACGGCATGGTAGGTCTCACGCACAAAATCCCTCGCAGCTGCTTGCTGGGAAATCGCTTGTTGCTTCGCCATCATCTTCATTCTCATGGCGGACTCCACATCCAACTGCTGGGATGGCTGCCGGGACTTCATCTGCGCTGCGAGGACACCCTGTTGGTCCTCGCGCTGACCGTCAAGGATTTTCGCCCTATCATCCCACTCAAGATCGTCAAACCGTTTCGCCGAGGTCACGTACGGCGCGGCTCCATCTGCCTGCACCTGTAAGAGCATCAACAGCTTGGTGATCAAACGGTCCCGGTAGACCCCCTTAAAATGCGCCATGTCGGCGATCACATACAGATCCTCTTCCACACATGAGAAGACAGAGTTGAAGAGGCGCGCGATCCGGTGTTCTCCGATTTTCCGATCATCGATCGGGCGCATCGTGTAATCAGCACCGGCCATAACAAGATCGAAGATGATCGCTTTCTTGCGGCGACCGCGGAAGCTTTGCGGTGTCCCAACCTCCACGTTCCTGATCGCGTTGAGGCGAAGCTGGAGTTTGGTGTACATGGTGGTTCCCGCGAACGGCAGGATAACCCCCACGTCAGCCGCGGTCCGCCCGGGTTCCATCAGGGCGTGCTTGACGGCCTCGATGACTTTCTTCGTCTGCGCGTCGTTGTGCGGAATGATCTTCTTCTTCCCGAAATACTGCCGGCAGGAGGAACGGAGGTCGTGCGTATCGATCACGTACACTTTCCCCTTCGCGTGGGGGGACGCAAACACGTTGATCCTGTCGTCAAAGAGCACCGACGCGACGAACAACGAAAGTTTCGGCGTGGTGGCAAAATGAGAGGAGAGGAAAATGGACCATTGAGGATGTTGCTGCGACCAGTCGAACAGTTTGTTCAGTTGGTCCGTCTGCGCAACGTGGAGAAATATATCCTGAGTCAACAATTCCGTGGCGGGGCCGCTGGGGGAGATGCATTCGGGTCCGACCTGGTACGGATCTCCCGCGACGACCATGCGTTCCTTCGCCATCAAGGCCAATGCCGCCATGACCGGAAGCTGCACCGTCTCCGCATCATCGACGATCACCACATCGAAATTGAACTCCTTGAGCCTGGGATCGGTGAGCGCGGTGGTGATGGTCGTCGCCACGAACCGTTTGGACCGGAGCAAGGCCAGTTCGTCGACCGCGGCAAACTCCTCAATGGAATCGCCTACTTTGTTTAATCCCCCCAACTCCCCGATTTGCTTCACCGCCATTTGGTAGGCCCGCGTTTCATCGGATTCGATCGGGGCCTGGGCTTCGGTCCGCATCAATTCCGTGGTCAGGGCCTGTTGCATCGATTGGAGCTTCTTCTGCAGAGCCTGTTTTTCCGCAAGGAGTTTCTGCGCGGCGTCCCGTTCTTCGTTGCTGAACCCCTTTTTCAGCTTTTCCATCATCGAAGCGTTTTGTGCACGGTGAATCGTCTCCTTCGTACCGGCAATCTCCTCGTTCATCTTGTCCAGCTTCCGTTTGTTCTCGTTCGCCCACTCCCGGAGTTCGCTCAGTTTGACATAGAAGTCTTCATACAGGTATTGATGCACCTTGGTTCTCCAGTACGCCTGGAGAAGCGAGACCTGCTCTTCGAATCCCTTTTTCTTTTCCCCTTTTTGAGTATCCACTTCGTACTCCAACGAGTACGAGCCGAGAATCTTCGATTCAAACTGCAAAGGCAACCCGACGCGCGTCATTTCCCGTTTCTGATCGAACCCTAACTGTGTGCAAACATCGATCGTACGCAACAAGGTCTCGTCAACGCGATCGTTCGTATTGGCAACGAAAAGGATCTTCTTCCCGGCGCGAACGTAATGCGCGGCCAGGAGGGCAAGGACCTGCGTCTTGCCGGACAGGATCGGTCCCCACAGGAACGACACCCGGTTGTTCAGGACCCGTTGAATGGCCTCTTTCTGTTCCGCCGGCGTCGTGGGAAGAAAAACGGGTTCGCCCGGTTCGGGCAATGCATTGAGTCCCTCCTCCGGTCGAAACAGCATGTCTGCTACGGGATGGTCCTGCGGAGGGGAACTCAGTGCTGTGAAGACCGGCTGGAGTGACTCCCCATGACTCCATCGGCATTTGATTTCCGGAAGGATCGGCCCGAACTCCATCGGGAGCGCGACCGTGAGGAACTGGTTTTCGAGATTGATGAACCGCCCCTCGATCGTCACCGGTTGGAGGTGACTGAATATGAACTGGGCATTCTCAACCCCACGCAGGTAGACATCTTCGGGAATTTCGAAACGATAGTAGTGGTGGTGGGCAAACGAGCCGAGAAAAACGCCGCCGAACAACGTCAACTCCGTGCGGGCTTTGGCGAGCAGGGCTTCCTCGGGCCGGAGGGTATTGGCGAATTGCGCGAAGAGTTCCGTGATGGACGGTTGTTGGGTCATTCAGCGTTCTGTATGACGGGCGGCGAGCGTGCAGGATCCCCGGATGAACAAAGTGCCTTCAAACTATCAGAATTCTGAACAAATGCAAGCCGTGGAAGCACCGCTTTTTACGAACGAACAGAACGCCGGTACAGACCACAGCCCTCGCTCTGAAATGTCTCAGAACGAAACCCTGGCGTTCTCGTAAAAACCCGTGGGGTTGGTTCAAAGGAAGGAGTGCCCGCACGGTGCGGACACTGTGAACGCAAAGAGGGACAACCGGTTTACCTTATGGCCGGTCCGGCAACTCCTCGAACGCATCGCCGAACAGATCATCCGCCACCGTGGATGAATCAAAGAACCCGTTAAACTCCAGACCATTCAACGAGCGGCGGCGGAAAAACATGGCGAGGGCCGAAATCGTAACTCCGGCAACGACACCGAACAAAATGTATTTCTTCATGGATCCCCCGACAACGGCTCCCGTTCCAGGAAGGTAACGGGAGAACAGCATGGCTCTTTCGCGTGAACTGACAATTGGAATATAGCACGCGGAATCATCTTTTTCCATCATGCGCAGGAAAAAATCGGTGAATTTTTTTTCATCCCGAAGGCAGGAGGGGACGACTTAGTGCAGGAGAATGCCGAAGAGACCGAAGAGGAGGGTGGCCCCCGCGCCCGCGGCAAGGGCGTACGGGAGTTGGGTCTTCACATGGTCGATGTGGTCGCTGGCGGCGGCCATGGAGGAAACCAAGGTCGTATCGGAAATCGGTGAGGTATGATCCCCAAACACCCCTCCACTCAACACTGCCGCGACGCAAAGAGCAAGGTTCGCCTCCATGAGTCCGGCCGTCGGGACTGCGATCGGCATCATGATCGCAAAAGTCCCCCAGCTCGTTCCGGTGGAGAAGGCTATAAAAGAGGAGGTGATGAACAGAAGAGGTGCCACCACCATCGGACTCAGGGCCTCCTGCGCCAGGGAGGCGACATACAAACCGGTGCCCAGCGCCTTGCTGGTATCACCGATAGCGAAGGCGAAGTTCATCAAAATCCCGAGGGGGATGAGTCCCCCCATCCCTTTCAGCGACAAGTCCACCACTTCTCTGACTGACAGGATCTTCTGCCCCACCGTCAGTACGCCCGCCACGAACAGGGCCGCAAGCACGGACCACAGGACGGAGGTTGAACCCGAGCCTGCCGTAATGTCCCCGTCCCCCGTAATATAGAGGCTCACCGGCATCATCGCGATCATGGACACGACAGGCAGAATCATATTGACGGCGCGAAATGGAATTCCCTCTTTTGCTTCCATCGCGAGCGTTTCTTCCGAAATCACCGGGGTGGAGCCGTCCGCAATCGTTTTTCCCGTTTCGCGGGCCCGTTTTTCAGCCTTCCTCATTGGACCGAAGTCGCGGAACGAAAAGGTTATGAAGGTCACCATTCCAACAGCCAGGATTGCGTAAAAATTCAATGGGATCGTTTCAAAGAAAACGGAGAGCGGTTTTTCCACCTCCTCCCGTGCGAGCAACCCCAAAACGTAAGCCCCCCAGGCATTCAACGGGATCAGGATGCACACGGGGGCGGAGGTGGAATCACAGATGTAGGCAAGCTTTTCACGGGAAAGACGGAACCGTTCAAACAACGGCCGCGACACCGCTCCCGTGACCAGGCACGTGATGCTCGACTCTATAAAGATGGACATCCCGACCAGCCAGGCGAGGATGGCGGCTCCACGGGGGGAACGGACAAGGTTCTTGCGCTGAATCCATTCCACGAATCCCTGCACGCCACCAGACCGTTGTGTCAGGGTAATGAGCGCGCCAATCAGCGCCGAGAAGATAATAACCCTCGTATTCCCTGCGTCTTTGAACACATCGACACAAGCCTGGATGCCGGACACAAGTCCCGTGAGAATATTCCCCCCGGAAAGGATCGTCCAGCCCGCCCAGATGCCGAGAAAGAGGGAGAGAAAAACCTGGCGTGTCCAGATGGCAAGAATGATGGCAAGAAGCGGAGGGAGAATCGAGAGCCAGCCGTAGGTCATGAAACCAGGGTTGAGCTTTGTGAAGGAGGAATGGGATGATGAAACAAGGAATGAATCGAGAGGAGTATAACGGAATTTAGTATGACTTGCAAAGCAAAGGCGCTCGTTGAGGCATTCAGGAGTCTAAAGAGGCCCAACCAAACCGCGTCATCCCGAAACGCTTTTATTCGGGATCCATATAGGGCCACCATTTACACAAGGCTGATGCGCATTGTTAAGCCAGCCTCAGTTTAGATGCTGAATAGAAACATTTCAGCATGACGCTGCTTATTTTTCGGGAGCTGGAGGCCCATTACTGAAAGACGCATAGCGTCTCACAAATCAGGAGCTTGTATTCGGGAGCCGGAGGCCTACTAACTGTGGAACGCGATAGCGTTCTACTACTTGGAACCTTGATTCGGGACCTGAACAAGGCCGGCGTGCACTGGATGCCGGCCCGCATTGTTAAGCCAGGCTCGGTTTGGATGCCGAATTTTTTTGGTACACAGACTACTCGCGGGCTTGCGCGTGGGAAGGACCTTGTTGCCGGTCTCCCATTAGGAGCACGCTTCGCGTGCCTTTTTGGTAAGCCTCCGGCTGGCATGACGCTGCTTTTTTTTCGGGAGCCGAAGGCCGCGGCATGCTTATAGAAGCTGAGTCATCCCGAACCCGCCTACAGCGTACCCTCTCTGGCTTGATTCGGGATCCATGCAAGGAAGCGTTCGAAGGAAGCCAGCGCGGTGTACTTAGACACGCTCTGTTTAGATGCCGAATTTTTTTGGTACACAGACTACTCGCGGGCTTGCGCGTGGGAAGGACCTTGTTGCCGGTCTCCCATTAGGAGCATGCTTCGCGTGCTTTTTTGGTAAGCCTCCGGCAGGCATGACGCTGCTTTTTTTTCGGGATCCGGAGGCCGCTGGAAGCCTACTACTGACGCACGCGCAAGCGTGCGACTATTAGGAAATGCGCCAACACAGGGTCAGCCTGTATCCAAACAGTAGCCTGCTACGCAGGCTTCATCAGTACGCCTCCGGCGGATGCGACAGCATCCTCCAACTCGGACCTGCGCTACAAACCAATCGGCCTGCACTGCCAGATCACCCGCGCGAGGTCGTAAGATTAAACCGTATCGGGATGGAAACGCGCGTTTTCATCGGTCTTCCCCGTTGACGGCCAGGGATGAATTTGGCCTTTTTCACCGCTTCGAGGGCCGCTTCATTGCAACCGCCGCCGATCCCCTTCAAAACCTCGGCGCGGTCGACATCCCCTTTTTCATTGACAAAGGCCACAACGTACACCACCCCCTGCAAGCCTGCCCGGATCGCGAGTTCGGGATACACGAGGTTCCGCATAATAGCCTCCATCCCACCCTTCAGCTCAGGCATTTCCTCCACCGCGATGAAGTATTCCGCCTCATCATCCTCCACCTTTGGAGGAGGGGGGGCGACGGTTTCCGCGACGTTCAACTCCGTGTCCCGGATCGTCACATCATCCAGAACCTCGTCCGATGGAGCTTCGATGGGGACGAGCGGCCGCGGGGGCGGCGGTGGGCGGTCCAGTTGCCGGGTAACATCCACATCCTCCACCTTCACCATCTCCTGTGTGAACGAGGAAATCCGGGATGTTTCACCCGACTCGGGGAAGAACACAAACCCGGAAATGACCAGTAAGAGCGAGACGGCGAGGGAAGCCTCAAAAATAACCTTCGGATGGGCGCCGAGGGTCCGTTGGTACGGGCGGGTGAACTTTGGCGCCAGCCCTTCCGGTCTTCGCATCCTCCCCAGAAATGGGTCTTTGTATTTATCCAGGACCATCGTGAATCCCTCCTTTGATCTTACAACCCTAAGACGAGCATAAGCGGGGAAAGGTTTCAGCTTTGGGATCAAGGCCCTGGTACCAGGGGTAAACGCTACTGCTCAATCCACGAAAGACGGCCTGTTTCGAAGTTCGGCCGCACGATCGGAAATGGGTATGATTTCGCCGCGGCCCCTCTCCAGGCACGGTCGCTGAACTCAACCGACTGCCATCCCGCATCCGGATTTTCCGAAACGGTCCACGTGGAATCAGAAACAATCTTCCCCGTGACCGATCCATTCCGGACCTCCAGGTACGCATTGAACCCTGCCGATCCAAAGCGGTTGTAGTTTCCCCCCTCGACCGCAATGACATTCGTCCCCTGTTTGAGGAGGGGCATGATATTCCATTGTTTGATCCGTTCATGCTCCACGATCAAAGACAGGGAGCGGCGTGCCGACACTTCCCCCACCTCCGCGCCATTCACCCAGATCCGCGCATGCGTGTCCCCGATGAGTTGAAGCTTTGCGCTCTCCGGCAACACATCGAGGTTGAAGGTTTTGCGGAAGAAGGCCTTCGGAATTTGTATTGCCGTGGAGTCGCGGCGCCCCGGGTTCGCGTCCGGGTGATAGAGCCATAGGCTTTCGATCAAAGGTTCCGTGATGGAGCCCGTCATTTCAAGCTCCCCGATCGTCTCCTGCCAGTAGTCCGCTTGCCGGTCGTACCGCATCATGAGCCATTGCAGGTTCGCCTCGTCGTTGGTGGCAAGCCAGAGGGTGCGGAACTCATTGCGCCGAAGCTTCAGATCGGCGATGACAGACCGTGCGAGTTCTTTCAGCGCTCCCCGCGCGGAATCGGTAGCTGCATGGATGGTATCGCGCACCGTACGTTTGATCTGCTCCCCCACCCGTACCTTGGCCGCATACCACAGGTTCAGATCAGCAACAAATTGAAGGTACGGGATTTGGTCCGTACCCGACGAAGCCTGGCGGCGCAATTCTCCAATGAGGGAGCGGACAAGCGGCATGCTCGATTCGATGCTCTGCACTCTCATCCAGTAATTTGTGGACGATGTGCGGAGAGGCAGCATCGGGTGACGCCATAATTCAAACCAGTGCATCTGGTTTAACGGATTGGAGAGGAGTGTATAAATCGTCCTCGCGGTTCGTCCCGCTTCTTCATTCCCGAACGAGTTCGTGAAATAACGATCGTCAAACGTCCCTCCGTCTGAACCGAGAGGCCGCCACGCGCACTCAGCGGTCCATGCATATCCGTAGTAGTTCAACTCACGCAGCGCCTCGCCGCCGTGATCGTTCCAATTGGAGGTCATCAACCCGAGCGAGCCGTTGTTGAACCCCTCACGGCTGAAATTCTGAACATTGACCATCGTATTGAGGTACTGGGGAAACGGGCCGGTGAAGGACCAGACAGCCGGGGAGACGACGTACGGGAAGCCGGCCTGGTTCAAAATAGCAGGACCCGAATACCGGTCGCTCGCGCCATACCGCCAATCCACGATGACGACGTCCTTGGGGATTTTTTCCAGAATCGTCGGGTTATTCAGGATGATGTCGCCGTACATCATTGGTTTCTTCTTGTACTTTTTCAGGATTTCAAACACTCGTTTATAATGCTCGGCATGGACTGTCGCAAGGTCGCTCCGGGCGACACGATCCCGGTTGGCCCCCAGCCCGACGTCCCACGACTCGTCTGCCGCTATATGAAAGTAGGGCGAGCTGAAGACGGCCGATAGTTCGCCGATCATTTCGTCGAGCATCGCATAGACCTGTTCATCCGACACGTTCAACGTATGTGCGCCAGGGAATTCCGCATACGGCGCATACTCAGGCTGGATCAGGGCATTTTCCCAATGTCCCAGCGTCTGGAAGATCGGGATGATCTCGACATGGTGGCGCTTCGCAAAGGCATCCAGCTCCTTCACTTCGGCAGCTGTCAAGGCTCCCCGGCCGCGACCGAACTTCGGGTGATTTTGAAAAACGAAGAGATCCTCCAGATACGGCATGTACGTGTTCAATTTGTGCGCTGCCAGGAACCAGATGATCTTCTTGAAATTGTCGAGCGTTGAGACCTGTCCACGACTCAGGTCGTCGGTGATCCCCCGCATGCCATACTGTGGCCAGTCCCTGATCGTCAGGAACGGTACGATGACGCTCCGTTTCTCGCGTTCGATCAACTGGAGCAGCGACATGACCCCATAATATCTCCCCCGTGCTGACGCGCCGATGATCGTTATCCCCCGGGCATCGACGCCGAGGAGATAGCCTTCCTGTTTCATCTCCGGCAAAAGCGTTTCGCCCCCGGACTTCAGCCATGCGTTTGCGATCCTGCTCTTCGGTGAACCGAGAAGGATGACGTTCGCCGGAGTCCCGCGCAATCCATCTTCCCGGACAACCTTCAACTCTGCATTCCTGATCGTCTTGAGATGCGCATTGAGTTGTTCCACGGCAAAGAGATCCTCCCGGGAGGTCCCCTCCCCCAGAACGATCCTCGTCTGGGAGGTAATCTTGAAAGATCCCGCTTTCGACACAACGTGTTGTGGAAGCGGAATGACGCGAAGTTGATGGGCGCCTCCCCCGATTTGATTCTGTGCATGGAGACCGGGAACCATGAAAAACAGCGAGGCGAGGAGAGCGGTTTGTTTCTTCATAGCGGGTACCAGGGAGAAGGGGATCATGCGTATGATGGGTATTGGCGAATCAGGGTTCGGAAACCGGTTGCCGCGATCCGGCCCGGCAGCCGGGAACAATGAAGAGCGTGAAGCGATATGGACTTGTCACACGATAATGTACCTCTTTTGCAAAGAAAAGCAACCAGGATTCAAGACCCCTCCGGCCGGAAATGAAAACTCCGGTTTTTCCCCTTTCAGGAGAAAAAACCGGAGTTGTAATGTTCGCGAACGACCGTCCTTACGCTCCTTCTCCCCCGCCGGGCTGCTCATCACCGGTCATCTTTGCCTTCACTTCCTGCACTTCGTTGCGGACCTCCTGCGCTTTGCGTTTCAGCGTGGCCATGTGCTTGCGCACGCGCGTCCCTGCGGATTTGTTCCCCTTTTGATAAAATTTTTCGAAGTCCTTCTGGAATGTCTGGATCAGGTCTAAGAGTTCCTGATAGCGATTCATAGCGTTTCCCCTTTCATCGTACTGGTGAGTTATGAATTGGTATCGTTGTTATGCCATCTTCTTTTTTGCGCGTTCCGCCGCAACGCGCAGCCGTTGCATGAGGGCGGGACGTTTATGGTACAATTGCTTCAATGCGCGTGGTTTGCGCTTCGCCAGCGCATAGGAGGTGAACACCGGCATTGCGATAGTCGAATCGACATACGCCACCACCGTATCCGGGAGCTTGTCGGGATCGATCTTCCCCCAGCTCACCGCTTCGGATGGCGTGGCGCCGGAAAGTCCACCTGTATCCGGCCGTGCATCGGTGAACTGAATAAAGAAATCGTGCCCTTTTTCGTTGATCTTCAAGACTTCCTGGATCTGCGGCTCGGTCTGAAGAATGAAATTCTTGGGTGAACCGCCCCCAAAAATCAGCACACCGCTCTTCCCCCCTGTTTGTTTCGCCTCGAGAACGATTGCCGCGGTCTCGTTCACATCCGCAAGCACATCAAAGCGGCATTTGTTTCCGTGCATCAATGCCGTCTCCGCCACGTTCATCCCGATGGAGCTGTCCCCCGGGGAAGAGGTGTAGATCGGCACCCCATATTTGTATCCCGTGCCGAGAATGCTGCTAAAAGGGAGTTTTAGTTTTCGCTCGCGGGCGTGAATGTATTTCCCCATCTTGTAATGAAACTCGGAGGTGCTCATTTCCATTTGAAATTCGGGGGAAGCAAGGACCGTCCGGAAGAATTCGTCCGTATCGAGCAAAACATTATAATCGAAGAGAATATCGTAAATCCGGATCACCGCTTCCTTGCGCAAAATCCGGTCGTCGATGAACGGGGAACCGCGGTGCAGCGTATGCCCGATGGCAAAATGGGTATCGTGATATAAATTGGCCCCGGTGCTGACGATCCAATCGACGAACCCGGCTTTCATCAATGGGACGATGCACGAGCCGCCAAGGCCGGCCGGGGTTAGGGCCCCCGTCAGGCTCATGCCTATGGTGACATCGGAATTCAGCATTTTTTCAGCAAACAGTTGGCAGGCTTCGCCCAAACGACCGGCATTATAGGCCTGAAAATGCTTATCCACCAGCTCCGTGACGCTGACATTCTTTCGAATGGGGCGGGGATCGATCTTCCGTCCCTTAAGGAACTTGCTTTTGGATGTCATGGATTTTATGGTCGATCTGCAAGAAAAATTACGCAAGAAATATAACGTTTTTGTCTTTTGAATCAAGCAAAAAACGCCATTTTTGGACCAGGGAGTGGACCTGACAGGTTATACAAACCTGTCAGGTCTTTCGCTGGAGGAATTAACCAAACAGGATGCTTCCGCCATTGACGTTGATGACCGCCCCGACAATATGGTCCGACCGATTCGAGGCAAGAAAGAGAACCGCATGGGCAATATCCTGCGGCTTTCCGATTTTCCCTCTTGGAATGAGACTGTTGATCTGCTTGATTTTCTTCTTGTCTCGTACGATGCTCGCAGTCATATCTGTATCAACCCACCCCGGTGAAACGCAGTTGGCGTTGATGTTGAAAGGAGCAAGTTCCGCCGAAATCGATTTCGTGAAGGCGATGACTCCCCCCTTCGATGCAGCATAATGCGAGTAAAACGCCTCCCCCCGCTGGCCAGCTGTGCTGGCGATGTTAATGATCTTCCCAGCCCGCTGTTTCTTCATGATCGGTGCGACCAGGTTACAGAAGAGGAATGTCCCCTTCAGGTTGACATCCAGAGTCTCATCCCACTGTCCCTCTTTCATCGCACCAATCTCCCCCCGCTTCCAGATTCCGGCGTTGTTTACCAGGATATCGATTCGGCCGAAGTGATTCATCGTGGACTCGATGACTTTCTTGACCTCCCGCTGAGTTGTCACGCCCCCTTTGATAATAAGACACTCTGCCTCCCGGGATGCTGCGGCGGCCACCGCAAGAGCGCTTTTTTTGTCCGAATGGTAGGTGAACGCGATATTGGTTCCTATTTTTGAGAATTCCCGAACGATCGCGGCACCAATTCCGCGAGAGCCACCGGTAACAAGCGCAGTTTTTCCTTTGAGATCAAGCATAGCATTCCTTCAATGAAGTGGTACGAGATTTGACATTATTTAGTCCGAAATGGAGCTTCCCGAGTTTGAGACCAGAAGAAACTAAACAATAATAGGAATTGCTCTTAAAATAGGCTTTTTTCCGGCCTTTTTTCAACTTTTATCTTGACATAACATTATAATCGGACTAAATTAGTCCGACTTAAAACTGGACAAAATCAGTCTTATTAATCTTGATATCCCTTGATATCCATGGCTTCCGACAACACTATTCCCTTGCATAAAGCTTCAAAGGGGAGCCATGTCATCATAATAGACATTCCTGAAGGGAAAAGTAAAGACCAACTGATTCGCCTCGGCATTTTAAAAGGGGAATTGGTCAAGTGTCTGGAAACGCTCCCCGGCGGGACGATGGTGATTGAAAAAAACAGACAAGAGATTGCGATCGGTGTATCGCTTGCAAAGACCATCCTTGTCGCTTACGCAACAACGAATCCGCCTATCCTTTGAGATTGAACCATGCAAAATGACCCCATAACAGGTTCCTACGGTCCGCCTGCGCATCAACACATCGAGAAGCATAAACACCTCGGCGTGGATCTGACCGCGCTGGCCAGTCCGAAGGTTGTGCTGGTCGGCAATCCCAATGTAGGAAAATCTCTCTTCTTCAACCACCTTTCCGGCCTCTATGTGGATGTCTCGAACTACCCCGGGACCACAATTGAACTGACGAAGGGTCAGTACAAGAAATACGAGGTGATCGACACACCGGGGGTCTATGGAATCTCCTCATTCAGCGACGAGGAGGGTGTAACGCGTGACATCGTCCTGCAGGCCGATATTCTCCTGAACATTGTCGACGCCGTTCATCTGGAGCGCGATCTGTTCCTGACGCAGCAGCTCATCGACATGGGAAAGAATGTGGCCGTCATTCTGAACTTCATGGATGAGGTGAAAAAGGTCGGACTTGAGATCGATACCAAACTCCTTTCCAGCTACCTGGGCGTTCCGGTGTTTCAGACGACCGCCACCACGAAGCAGGGATTCGATCAGATCGATGCTGCATTGGAACAAGCGCACAAGGGGGAGCAGGATCCCACCTTGCACCGGAAGCTGCACGCCATGCTGAGCATTACCGGATCTGAAGCGGAGGCCTCCCTTATTCTCGAAGGGGATGAAGTCATTGCCGCGCGCCACGGTGTCAAGCCGGGGCACGAGCGCGAGGAGATTTACATTGAGCGCCGGAACCGTGTCAACCTGATTATCAATGGTGTGCTTTCCGAAGGGAATGTCCGGAGACGCATTGCCACCACCGTCGGCAGGATGGCGGTGAACCCCTGGACCGGTATTCCGATGTTGTTTGGAGCGCTCTATCTTATCTATCTCTTCGTTGGAACTCTCGTTGCTCAGGACCTTGTCGCATTTGCAGAGACGACCCTCGGCAATGGATTTTGGGAACCCTGGATCCGGGGAGTCGTCGAAGGCTACGTCACGGCAGATTCCTGGCTCGGAGTAATCCTGATCGGCGAGTTTGGAGTGTTGACGATGACGGTCACCTATCTCCTGTTCCTTCTGTTGCCCCTTGTGATCGCGTTTTATCTCTCACTCGCCATTATGGAAGATAGCGGGTACCTCCCGCGTCTTGCAACATTGGTGGACCGGAGCCTGAACACTATCGGCCTCAACGGGAGCGCGGTCATTCCTCTGATCCTCGGCTTTGGCTGTGTGACGATGGCAACCATTACGACACGCATGCTCGGGAGCGAACGCGAGAAGACGATCTCCACCTCCATCCTCCAGTTTGCCATCCCTTGCTCGGCCCAGTTGGCTGTGGTCGCTGCGCTGTTGACCGGGGCCGGATTTGAGGCGATCCTCATTTATTCCGGAACGATCTTTACCGTGTTCGTCCTGATCGGCACAATTCTCCACCGGACCCTTCCGGGAAAAACGAGTCCGCTGTTGATCGACCTTCCGCCGATGCGGTTCCCTCGCTTTGACAACGTTGTGCGCAAGACGGCCTACCGTGCCTACTTCTTTATGAAAGAGGCGACCCCCTGGTTCTTTGCCGGAGCGCTGGGCGTGGGGATCATGCAGGTAACCGGGTTGCTCACAGTGTGGCAGGACATCCTTGCCCCGCTCACAACCGGCTGGCTGCAGCTTCCCCGCGAAGCCGCAACCGCGTTCGTGATGGGGATGGTGCGGAGGGATTTCGGCGCCGCTGGATTGTACGATCTTCACCTATCGAGCGACCAGGTGGTGGTTGCGCTGGTGACGATTACGCTGTTCACCCCCTGCATTGCCTCGCTGATGGTCATGCTGAAGGAACGCGGTCTGAAGGAAGCATCGATTGTCTGGACAGGAACCTGGGTTGCAGCGTTCCTGGTGGGGGGACTGTTGTCGCAGATCCTGCTATGACCACGCTGGAAGAGAAATTACAAACGGAGACGCGGACTTGTCCCGAGTGCCGGTACGCGATCGATAATCCGTTCCTCGAGCGATGCCCGCGGTGCCTCACGAGGGTGCCCGTATTGGACCCCGGATGCAGTTCGTGCATCCATAACTCGGGATGCCCGGTCTCGAGTACAAAGCAGCCCGGAACGCATTAAGAGTCAGTGCAAGAAAAAGCGGGCCACAAAAAGGCAGAGAGGACGCAAAGGGGGCACTTTCAGAATGTCTTTTCTTCCTTTGTGTCGTCGTGCCTTCGTGGCAACGTAACAGCTTCAAAATGTTTCTCTAAAAACAACGAGTGCATCACCACACAAGACCTCGCGAAAGGATGGTGGCAATGCACTCGGATCAAAGATGCGTCACGCTGTGACGACCCTTGCGTTTTGAATATACAGACAACGCAGAGGTTTGTCAAGGAGAACTTCCGCTGGCGTGGCGTGCACCATACCCACAAACCCCTTACAGGAGGCTTGCCATGAAGTCCTTTGTCCGCCGTTTGTTGATTTCTTCCACAATGCTTGTTCTCTCCATTCCTGTTTTTGCACAACAGGCACCCCCCGATACGCTAAAGGAAATCCAGCGTCAGATCGAAATTCTCACGCAGGAGATTGAAAACCTGAGGCTGGGAGAAGTCTCGGAAACGATCTATGAACCCTCACGCGGGCTTGGTCCCGCCGCTGCCAAAGTCTACCAATTGAAAAAGACGGGCGTCTCCATCGCCGGCTATGGTGAGCTGGTGTACGAGAACTACGACAGGAAGCGGGAAGACGGTGTCGATGCGAACAAAAGAGACAAGTTCGACTATCTTCGCAATATCGTCTATGTCGGGTTCCGGTTCAACGACTGGATCATTTTCAACTCGGAGATCGAATTCGAGCATGCTCACACGGGCAAGGGGGGGGTCGTCTCCATGGAGTTCGGCTACATCGACCTGATGTTCTCCCGGCATTTCAACGTCCGGGCCGGTATGGTGCTGCCACCGCTGGGAATTGTCAACGAAAAGCATGAACCCTCAACCTTCTTCGGTTCCTTACGACCACAGGTGGAGCGGCAGATCATTCCAAGCACGTGGCGCGCAAACGGAATAGGCATTTACGGAGAGTTGTTCCCGTCTCTTGACTATCGCGCGTACCTCATCGAGGGACTCAACGCTGCAAGTTTTTCAGACGCGGACGGCATTCGGAACGGACGACAGAACGGCGCAAATTCCATCGTCGAAAACTTCGGCCTTGCCGGTAAGCTGGAGTACAAGGGTATCGCAGGCGCCATCGCGGGGGTGAGCTTCTTTACCGGAAAGTCCGGACAAGAAGCAACGGACGCGCAGGGGGTGATTGAAGCGGCAACGACAGTGTTGAGTTTCCACGGCGAATATGCCTGGCAGGGGATCGAATTGCGCGCTCTCTACGCGCAGGTATCGCTCGACGAAGCAAACCGGGTCAGTGCCTTGACGGGAAAAACGATCGGATCCAAAATGACCGGATGGTATGCGGTCGCCGGATACGACCTGATGCCTTTGCTATCGCCCGGTTCGAGCCACTACCTCGCACCGTTCGTTCAGTACGAACAGTTCAATACGCATGCCGAGGTGGCAGCAGGATACACTGCCAACCCGGCGCACGACCGGACCATCATGAAACTCGGTCTCAGCTACAAACCGCATCCCAATGTCGCCTTTAAATTCGATTACAACGATAATACCAACAAGGCGAAGACCGGCGTTCCCCAGTGGAACCTGGCGGTGACCTACCTGTTTTAACGATATGGACGGATGGGTCGATGCTCACCATGAAAACTGTTCTCCTGATTTCTTTCCTTCTCCTGTGCGGATCCGTCACGGCTTCCGCACAGGTGTATTTGACCCGGGACGAGGCACTGAAGCAGCATTTTCCCGACGCGAGCACCATCGAACGGAAAACGGTGTTTCTCACCGACCGGCAGGTGGAGACCATTCAGGAACGTGCAAAGGCAAAGGTCGAATCGAAAGTCTTGACGTACTACGTCGGGATGAGCGGTTCGAAACCGCTCGGCTATGCTTTTCTGGAGACCCACATTGTGAGGACGATGCCGGAGACGTTCATGGTGGTCGTCAAGCCCGGCGGTTCGGTCGCCGCCGTGGAGATCCTCGCGTTTTACGAGCCTGAGGATTACCTGCCCCCCTCACGCTGGCTGGGACTCTTTCGCGACAAAACGATCAAAAGTGATCTCTGGCTGAAGCGCGGCGTGCAGAACATCGTCGGCGCCACGCTCTCCGCCCAGGCGATCACCGGGGGAGTTAGAAAAATGCTGGCCGTGTACGAAACAGTCGTCTCAAAGGAACAATAAACGTGCGATACTTACAGAACGGTGGATTTCAGAACAACCCCTTCATGAGGCTCACGCTCGGTCTCATGCTCCTCTTCATGATTGGATTCGTCGCCACCAACTTCGCCCTGTATTTTGCCAAAATGGACCTTACCCCCTCCTCCGTTGTGGCGTACTACAACGGGTCGGAAGAGGAGTTCCGTCCGGCTCGCACCTACCAGTCGATGCTCGAAGTCACCCACATGCATTTGCCGATGATGGCGTTGGTGATTCTGCTCCTCACCCATCTCATTATCTTTGCCCCATTTTCCCCGGGGGGCAAGATTGCGTTCATTACAACGGCATTTCTATCGGGCTTGTTCAATGAAAGCGCGAGCTGGCTCGTCCGATTCGTGTATCCGGAATTTGCCTGGCTCAAGATCGCTTCCTTCCTCACCCTGCAGGGAAGTCTGATCTTCCTTCTCATCTCTCTCGGGCTGTATCTCTATCGTGCCTGGAGAAAGGAACAGGCCCTTCAGCAGGAGCACAGTCAGGAAGAAGACTTCGAAGAGGCTGTGCAGGAGGAACAACACTTGCCGTGATGAAAACCAATTCACTTTCTTATTCCCGTCGGGAGTTTTTGAAACGGACGTCGCGGGCAGCTTCGGGATTCGTGTTGCTTTCCTCGGTTCCTTCATTTCTCCGGTCCGGCACTCTGACCGGCGTTCCTCTTTCCACAGAACGCGCGTTCTTCACCATGGGAACGACGGTCACCATTTCCGCCTATGGTGAAAGCAGGGATCAGATCAATCATGCAGTGACGAAAGCTTTCCAGGCCATTCAGCGATGCGATAATCTGATGAGTTTGTATAAACCGGAGAGTGATCTCTGCCGGCTCAATCGTTCGGGGGGACGCGGAACTGTTTGTATCGATGAAAGTCTCGTCGAAGTCCTTCATCAGGCAAAACATTTCCATGATCTTTCCGACGGTGCCTTCGATGTCACGATCGAACCGTTGATGCAATTATGGGGATTCCGAAGCGAGATGGGGAAGCCACTTCACCCACCCACTGACAAAGAAATTGCTGTCACTTTGGACGCCGTGGGATTTGAAAATATTTTTGTTGAGAACGAGAAAGAGGTTGGACTTCTGCACCCGGATGCGAAGGTGGATCTGGGAGGCATTGCCGTCGGTTACTCGGTGGATGCCGCGGTGAACGTGTTGAGGCGTGAAGGAATCGAGTCTGCCTTTATCAACCATAGTGGCGATGCGTACGCGTTGGGCGCGCCGCCGGAGTGCGCGGGTTGGGAAATCGGCATCCCCAATCCCTTGAATACACACGAGTTGGTCTCACACTTCAGCGTGCGCGACAAAGCAATCTCGACGTCGGGGAATTACGAGAAGACGGTAAAGATCCACGAAAGACCGTTCGGACATATCCTGGACCCGCGGACGGGGAAACCGGGAGACGCTACCCTCAGCACAACGCTGATTGCCGATACCGCCATCACCGCCGATGCCCTTTCCACGGGAATGTTCTGTCTCGATGAGGATCAGCAGGCAGCCTTGGTCAATCGGGTCCGGGGCCTCGAACTGATTCGAATTAAAGGAGATAAGGCTTCTCCAGAAATCAGTCATTGGGGTAGGGGCTGACCCAACGGTCGGGCCAATTGCATCTCATTTCCGGAAGTGGTACTTTCATAATGGTTCCTATGAGCGAAGCGCAAGCCATCACGTTATCGGAAGATCAGATCCTTGAATCCCTCAAGGAGTGTTACGATCCGGAGATACCGGTCAATATCGTCGACCTCGGACTCATTTACGGCATCACGATCGTTGATGACTGGGTTGGAGTGAAGATGACGTTGACCTCCCCCGGGTGCCCTGCCAGCTCGATGATCTCGCAACAGGTCAAGGACCGTGTATCTAAGATTCCCGGCGTGGGTGTTGCGGATGTACGGATCGTCTGGCAGCCGGAATGGACCCCGGCGAGAATGACCGACGAAGCCCGGAACAAATTAGGATGGAATAAATAGAGTTTGCTGTACCATTCTTCCGTAATGGGAGAAGGAGGAAAGGGCGTCCCAAACCATAGGACGCCTTTTTTTTGTACCGCTGTAACTTCCCTCCGCCCTCCTCCGTATCACTTAGCCGTTGAACCGGGGTGATTCAAGAAACATTCCCCGCTCCGGTTCTCCGACAACTCAGCCGTATCTCCCACTTCCCGCTCTCAATTTGTGAATCACACAGCTCTTGAAACAGTCGGGCTCACGCGTTCATTCGGCGGACTCATCGCCGTCAACGACATCAATCTGAAGGTTGAAGCCGGAAGCGTTTTCGGCTTCCTGGGACCCAACGGCGCGGGCAAGACAACAACCATCCGTATGGTGCTCGGACTGATCAAGCCGGATCGTGGCCAGGTCATGCTGTTTGGACAGGGTCTCTCTTCACACCGGCTCTCCATTCTCGGCCGGGTCGGAGCTCTTGTCGAGACACCGTCGCTCTACAATCACCTGACCGGATTTGAAAACCTGGAAGTGACGCGGAGACTGCTTGGGTGTTCCAAAGAAAATATCGGAAACGCCCTGGAGATTGTAAAACTGACCCACGCGGCACACCGGCTGGTACGCGAGTACTCGCTCGGGATGCGCCAACGGCTCGGACTCGCCCTTGCTCTGTTGAACCGGCCGGAGATCCTGATCCTCGATGAACCGACGAATGGTTTGGATCCCGC
>JBBEBV010000090.1:0-1105 GCA_040882165.1 Bacteroidota bacterium | reverse complement strand
TCCAGCCACCTCCTGAGTGAGGTAGAACAGCTTGCGTCGCACGTCGGCATTATTCATCAGGGAAAAATGTTGTTCCAGGGCTCACTTGGCGAATTGCATGCGCAGCAGCAGGAGCGCCTGGTTCTGGGAGTGGACCACCCTTCGGTCGCCGCCGAGGTCCTGACCAAAGGGGGATGGCACGTGCACCAGGAAGAGAATAACCGTCTCGTTGTCAACGCTCTCGGACAAAAAGACGCAGCTACCATTAACGCGCTCCTGGTACGGGAGGGGTTGGAAGTGTTTTACCTCTCGCAGCAACAACCGACCCTGGAGGAGACATTTTTCAAAATGACCGATGAACCGGTTGCAGGAGGCAAGCCATGAAACAACTTCTTGCCGCGCTCTCTTCCGAATCGTTGAAGCTCAAACGGACGCTCGCGCTCTGGATGGTCTTCATCGCCCCGTTTATTGTTATCCTGCTCCAGTTCTTTATCCTGTATGACCGGGCAAAGTTCTTTGCCGGCAGGGATGTGTGGGGTGTGTTGATGTACGCCGTCACAAGCATCTGGGCGATCTTTATGCTCCCCTTATTCATCACGCTGGAAACGGCTCTCCTAGGCAGCCTCGAGCATTCCGGACAGAGCTGGAAACACTTGTTTGCCCAGCCGATTCCACGGTGGAGTGTCTATACGGCAAAGTTATTGACGGTGATGGGAATGATTCTCATCAGCACGGTGGTGCTTGTTCTGGGCGAACTGGGGGCGGGCAAACTCCTTTCCATCCTGCGGCCTGAGCTTCGGTTTCATGAATCTCCCGACTTCACAATGATGGTGCGGATGGCCACGATGGTGTACCTGGCATCATGGATCCTGCTTGCGTTCCACACCTGGGTCAGCATGCGGTGGAAGAGCTTCGCGCTTGCCGCGGGCGTTGGCGTTGCGGGGACATTCTTTGCCGTGTTCGCTTCGGGAGCGGGGATCGGTAAATTCTACCCCTGGCTCTTCCCCGTGAATGCCGTGAGTACCTCCCCCGAACGCATGAAGCTGGCAATCCTTCTCGGAATCATCGGGGGAGTGATTATTGCTGTCATGGGGTGCTGGAATGTGGTGCGGAGGGATGTGGAATA
>JBBEBV010000089.1:0-6529 GCA_040882165.1 Bacteroidota bacterium | reverse complement strand
CGTAGTCATGCGGGCGGGCGTGTGCCATCCGTGGTTAACTTACCGCGGAGAATAAAAAAACCCGTTTCGATCTCCGGAACGGGTTTTTTATTGCAGCAGCTCTGTGGATCGATCAGAAGTCCAGCGACGCCGTGAGGATGGCCCTCCGTCCGAGCAACGACCCGCCGAATATCTGGTAGTGAGAACGGTCTAACAGGTTGGTGATGTTGAGGTTCAATCCGAGGGTGGAGGTCAGTTTGTACGATCCGCCGAGATTGAGCAGTGCGTAGGCCGGGATCACCCCGCGGTAGATCCCTGCTGCCCACTCAAAGGTGGGGACATACTTGAGTTTCAGGCTCACATCGTGTCCGTCCGGGTGGGTATAGGTGATGCCTCCGTTGGTCCGCCACTTGGGCGAATTGGGGAGGAGGACGTCGTTCGGGTGTTGCGCAACCACCTCAAATGTGAAATAGGAGAAATTGAGATCCACCAGCCACGAATCCGAAAGATAATAATTCAGCCCGATGTCATATCCCGCTTCGTTGACTTTCCCGGCGTTCGTGTAGGACCAGATCGTCCGGGGGAAGGCTTCGCCCGGTAAGATCACGGCAAACGGATAATTTGGATTGACCCCGGGTCCAAGGTCGGTGACAAAATTCTTGAGTTGGTTGTAGTACCCATCGATGCTGAGGAAAAGCGAGTTCGCGAAAACGGCCTTGTACCCTAACTCATACCCGGTGATTTGTTCAGGCAGCAATTCGTCGTTTCCGAGATACGCCAGCGCGGTCGTGGGATGTTTGACGTAGAGATAGAGTTCGGAGTAGTTGGGGGATTGGAATGCCTGGTTATAGGTCGCCCGGAGCGTGTGCCCGGCAACGGGGGACCAGACGATTGCCGCCTTGGGGGAAAATTGGCTGGGATGGAGCGAACTCCGGTCCCAACGCGCGGCAACAACCCCCTTCAAGTGTTCCGAGACTTTATATTCGGCCTGGGCGAAGACCCCGCTCAAGTTGTCATCTCTCGTCGAGAGCATCAGGCTTCCCTTGGTATCGATGCTCACGAGGCGATGAGAAGCGCCTGCGATGACAAAAAGGCTGTTCTCAAGTGCGGCGAAGGTGTACTGCACTTCCCCGTGAGAGATCTGGGCATTCTGTGTCAAGGGTAATCCTGTCGAGAGAGACTGTTCCGGCAGGATGTTATGCCGACCGTTGGTCCAGAGCAGGACATTGAACCCGTGCCCGGTGTAACTCGCCCGGGCCCACGGCTTTGTTGCCTTCTGTACCTGCACGCGGCCGATCCCGGTCACGATGACCTCGTTTTCAACCTGCGAAATGCCCCCTTCGATCGTTGCGATGCCTCCACCGGTGTAATCGTAGTCAAGACGCGCGGAGCCATACGTGGTTTTTACCGCGTCCAGGTTTAAATCGCGCACCTCGTTATTGAGGAAAGGATTAAGGCCGGGATATTCAAACTGCCGGTTTGTCCGAATGGTGCTGAAGCTCTTGCCGCTCATGATCCCCGCATTGACCTTGTATCCCCAGGCGCCAGTTGCACCTGCATGCCGGACATCCGCGCGGTAGGCGCTTTTCTCACCCCCCCCGACGATGACCCGGTTGCCCAGAGACGCCTTGGGGGGAAGGGAAGTCACATTCAACACACCATTGAAAGCGTTGGCGCCGTAGAGCGCGGAGCCGGGACCCTTCACCAGCTCGATGCGCCCGAACTCTTCGAGTGGGACGGAGAGGCCGTTCCACTCCGTAGCGCTCAGGAATGCAGTACCGAGATCGCGTCCATCCAACAAGATTAAAAGCCGGCGGTTCAGGGAACTGTTGAAGCCCCGTGTGTTGATATTGAAGTCGAAGAGGCCGCTTTGCACAATATCGACTCCCGGTTCCGATTCGAGCAGCTTGGGAAGCTGACCGCTCCCTGCGAACCGGGAAATATCTTTTGCCTCGATCACGGAGACCGCGGCGGGTGCATCGGTGATGCGTTCCTGCCGGAGCGACGCGCCATAGACCATGATCTCCCCGACCTGGACCAACTCATGCTCCAGCGTGAAATCACGGGCCGTTGTTTGCCCTGCAACGACGTTCACCGTCACCTCGATGCGCTTAAATCCGACCGAGGAGACCCTCATCGTATACGTGCCCGGTGCAACAGAGGGGATGGTGTAGCCCCCATCGATATCAGATGCGGCGCCGTAGCCCGTTCCCCGCAACACGACGTTGACGTTCGGGACTCCTTCACGCGTTTCCACGTCGCGGATGGTTCCACTCAGGGAACCGGTCGTCTGCGCCGCAAGGGGAAGGACGAACAACGTAAGAAGGAGACCGAGGATGGAGTTTCGCGCAAGGTTCAGTTGCATCATGAGGGTGGTGCCTCCCGGGTTAGGAATGAGAATTGTTCTGCAACCTCAAAAAACCCCGACTTGGAATAGTCGGGGTCTTTTGAAAAATGCAGTGGGTTGCTGATTGTTAGAAGTTCTTACTTTTAAACTCTCTATAGAACCCGTTGCTTTCGCCGTCAGCGTTAAAGATGAATTTGACGATTCCGAGATTCGCCACCAGCCAGATTGTGGCTGTTTGACCAACCTGCGCCGGCGTCGTGGAGGCACCGAGGTAGACTTTTCTTGTGGCGGTTACCTTGTACGCATTAAACGTTTGGCCGCCGAGCGTGAGCGATTCCTGTCCCTCGATCTTTCCCACAATCTGCAATCGGACCTGACCGGTTGGTCCAGTCCAAGTGCCGTCAAATCCATTCCACTCAACCCCGATACCTGCGTCCTGTTTCACCAATTGGATCCACTGCAACGAATCAGGGCGGCTGAGTCCGAACAACCGGTAGAATCGGCCGATGTTGGTGAGGAAGCTGAAGTTCCCGCTGCCTGTGGGTGCATCCCGCTGAATATAAAATGAGCTCACTACCCACGCGGTGGGAGGATTCGCGATGCCGGTGGGGACCCTCTGTGAATCTGACAGGACATGCGCAGGTCCGAAGGGCGTCGCTGCATTGTTCGCCGCGACCGTCATGCGTGCTTCATAAACAGCCCCCGTTGCCTCGATATTGACGTCGGTTGTTTTGTCGCGCAGGAAACCGCTGAAGGTAAATTTGTGACCAACAACAAGGGGGAAGAGATCCTCCGTAATCGGCTTCACTCCCTCATCGACCGGATCTGACTCGGAGCATCCCGTGACGTACAGCATCATCGACAATCCGACAGCCAGAGCAAGCCCGATCGTGAAAACTGATTTCAACTTCATCATACCGCCTCCTTTAAAGAGTTATTGAGTCAGGCTTTCCCGGTTTTGGAAAGCCACCTCGGATGTTGAGTGAATTCGGGTAAGTGTTGAATTGTAAGAAACGGCTGATTCAGAGTCAAGGGTCAATAAAACAAAAGGCGACAGCATGCGGTGTCGCCCTTTGAAAAAGTCATCACTCTCAATGTTGAGAAGCTCAAGATTTAAGCACAACCGTCACGTGGTAGTATCACATCCCCGGAAAAAGTAAAAAACATCCAACGAATCTCCGCGAATCCTCACAAAAAATCACAGCAGTACGCTGTTGAGAAAAGTCGTTCGTGCAGATTCGTGAAGATTCGTGGGTAAATTTGTCTTTGAAAAGAATAAGTTGGTAAGCCACGTCGACCGAAAGGTTGTCCGAAAACTGGTAGCCGAGTCCCAGGGTGAGTTCATTCCTATCCGCATCAGGAAGCATCGGTCCCACCGATTCGTCCGGCTGGGACGTTGTGTCGAGGAGATAGCCAAGTTTCAGAGCGAGACGGTCAAGTCGATACTCTCCTCCAATCCTGATCAGAAAAGCATCTTCCCAATACGGCGTCTTCGGAAGCGTGTGTAGAAATTCTCAACTCTGGACGGCGTGCAACCATCGCAAAGGTAAGAAATATTTCTCATCAGCCGGAGGACCGGGGGGCCTGAGGCGTACCACTGGCGCACGCGTCAGCGTGCGACTCCAGCCTTTCTTCGTTCCGGCTGATTCATCTTTAGAGAGAGATTCTCATCGTTCCTGGAAAAAAAAACCCCATCTTTTTCGATGGGGCTTTTTTTTGATTTCTGGAATGCTGCAAAAGGGTCAGAGAGTAAGCTTGGCGATGCTGGCTTTTACATCCTCCGCTGATTTATTGAGCCCCGCCTGTTCTTCCGGGGTCAACTTAATCTGGATGATCTCTTCGATCCCCTTTTTCCCAAGCTTGACCGGAACTCCGCAATAGACATCTTTCAGGTTGTATTCCCCCTGAAGCCACGCGGCGCACGGCAGGATACGTTTCTTGTCCCTGACAATCGACTCGATCATCTGGACCGCAGACGAAGAGGGTGCGTAATATGCGCTTCCGGTCTTGAGGTAATTCACGATCTCGATTCCGCCGTTTCGTGTACGCTTCACGAGCCGGTCGATGGTGGCCTGGTCCATCAGGTCCGGCAGAGGGATACCGGAAACGGTGGAGTAACGGGGGAGGGGAACCATGGAATCACCATGCCCTCCCAGCACGAACGCGCTGACATCTTCGACGGATACATTCATTTCCATGGCGATGAAACTCCGGAAGCGTGCAGAATCCAGCACACCGGCCATCCCGATCACGCGATGACGTTCAAAGCCGCTGACCTTCATTGCGACATACGTCATCACGTCGAGCGGGTTGGAAACCACGATGAGAATCGACTGCGGTGATTGTGCGACCGCCTGTTCCGTGACGGTCTTGACGATGCCGGCGTTGGTTGCCTGCAGGTCGTCGCGGCTCATTCCCGGTTTGCGTGCGATACCGGCGGTAATGAGGATGATATCAGATCCGGCGGTGGCTTCGTAGGAGTTGGTTCCGATCACCCTGGTGTCGAACCCCTCGACCGGGGCAGACTCGTATATGTCGAGACCTTTGCCTTGCGGCAGGCCGTCGACGACATCGACCAAAATCAACTCATTGGCAAGTTCTTTTTCAGCAATGCGTTGGGCTGCTGTTGCGCCGACATTTCCGGCGCCGATGACCGTGATTTTCATGAGTGCTCCTTTTTCGGTTGGTGCAGGCCCTGGGGGCGTGTGCGATACCTCCACGGCTTGCTGTGGGGGGAAATAAAAAAGCCCCCTGAATCCAGGAGGCTTTTTTTGAATTCCGAATTACGCTGCGGACGGGTATACGCTCACGCGCTGTTTTGTTTTTCCAACGCGCTCGAACTTCACAACACCTTCAACGAGTGCGAAGAGCGTATCATCGCTCCCGATGCCGACGTTCGTACCCGGATGCATTTTCGTACCGCGCTGCCGCACGAGGATGCTACCGGCGCTGACCAACTGGCCTCCGAAACGCTTCACGCCAAGGCGTTGTGCGTTACTGTCACGACCGTTTCTTGAACTTCCACCACCTTTTTTATGTGCCATACTTCAATCTCCAACGATGAAAGAATTCTCAGGAAACTTTGGTGATTTCAATTTCGGTGTACTGCTGCCGGTGTCCCCGCCGGACCTTGTACCCTTTGCGCCGCTTCTTCTTGAAGACCGTGACTTTGTCGTCTTTCATATGTCCGACGACCTTTGCTTCAATGGCCGAACCTGAAAGATACGGTGTGCCGATTTTGGTCTGCTTTTCGTCCCCCAACAGAAGGACTTTCTCAAACTTCAGTTTTGTGCCGATCTCGGACTCAAGCTTTGGGACATGGATCCTGTCGGCTTTTGCCACTTTGAATTGCTGGCCTGCAATTTCGACAACTGCGTACATGTTCTACCCCAATCTCTCTATTTTGCTGTTTCCAGAAATTAAACGGGCAACAATCTATCAAAAAAAAACCTCAAAGTCAACGGAAATTTCGTGTAAATCCGGCTTCTCTTGGAGGTATTTGCACTTCTTCGCCCCGTTCGAAGGTCTCCATTTTTTTTTGTGCATCTTTCTTCGACGCGGCGAACGCAACAATCTTTTTTTGCGCGCTGTAGATTTCCCAGTATGCCATCTCAGGAAGTTTCACGAAGGAGGCAGTGTACGTTCCCAACTGGAATTTCAGAATCTGTTCTTGAGATGTCTTTCTTTTCGCAGCCATGGTCTGGTTATTGGGGGTGAAAGGACGGGTCAAATATACGATTTTTCTTTCACATTTAGAAGCCGTAATCCGTTCAAGACAACAAGAAGTGTCGCCCCGTCATCTGCGAGAATGGCAAGCCAGAGGCTGGTGAGCCCCCACGCCCCCAGGCCGAGGAAAACAAGCTTCGTTCCCAGGGCCAGGGCAATATTCTGTCTGATAATACGAAGAGATTCCTTGCTCAGGCGAAGGGCATGGGGGATGGAGGCGATGTTGTCCGACATCAACACAACATCGGCGGTCTCCAGGGCGGTATCGGAACCGATCCCTCCCATGGCAATTCCCACATTTGCCGCGGCGAGGGCGGGGGCATCGTTCACACCGTCTCCCACCATGGCAACGGAGGAATAGTCCCCCTGCAATTTCCTGATCGCCTGGAGTTTTTGATCCGGCAGTAATTCGGCTTTGGTCACGTCGAACCCGAGCCTCGACCCGACCGCGTCGGCAATCGCGCTGTTGTCGCCGCT
>JBBEBV010000088.1:4020-6638 GCA_040882165.1 Bacteroidota bacterium | reverse complement strand
GTGTCTTCGTGACTTGGTGGCTCACAAAATCTTCTTACAAACTTCTTAAATGAACCGCTTGTAGAATGTACTGCGGAGGATGCCGCGGGCGTTGAATTTTTCCTTGAAGCGGATCAGGTTCATCGCGGGGGTCATCTGGTTCTCGGCCGAGGTATCCTGGGAAACGCCGATGTCGACCCACGAGAACCCCCTCTCGGTTGCCCATTTCACCACCTCGTACATCACGACATGGATCGGATTGAATTGTTCGTATTCGTACAACAGCATGTTGTAGAAACAAACTGCGACCTGCTCGTTGCAGGAAAACATCAGCGAACCTGCGATTGGTTTGGAGCCTTTTGAGACGAGGAATAACGTCAGGTTGTCCGGGAGGAGTTTCTTCAGCTTCAGCAATTCCTCAAGCGTATGGGTCGGTTTGACGCCGTGACGTTCCTTGTTCTTCAGGAGGATGGGATAGAAGGCTTCGTAATCCTCACTGATCTCTACATTCAAGGTTCCTTCCCTGAGGTATTTATGGATGTACCGGCGAGCCGTGCTCTGGAAGGTGGAGAGGAAATCATCGTTGCCCAACTTTATCGCATGAGAAATATAATGCTTATCGTAGCTGAAGCCGCGATACGCAAGGGCGTAGTCGATGTCCTGGGAGATGACCTTCTGATAGATGAACGGAGGCGGCGTGAGCAGGGTCCGTTCGAAGTGCTGGTCCCGGCAATAGTCGGCAAAGCAGTCGACGAGTTCGAGCGCGCTTCCGAACGACAGATCCCCGGTGACGAACGAACCGTAGGAGGCCCCGATAGGGGATTCCATTGTCGAACCCATGACGGCGGCGGGGAGGACTGCCACGATCTCGTCCTTGTCCAGAAACAGGAGATGCCGCCACTCGAAGCGTCCCTTCGGGTGGTACCGGAGAAATTGCTGGAGATGGAACATCGTTCCATTATTCGACCTCCGCACAAACGCATCCCACCGCTCCTTCCAGGAATCTTCATACTCGACGATGGTCAGGGGCATGGTTCAATTTGGCAAGGGTAACTGGGGAAAAATTGTCGTTCAATCCAGGGAGGTTAGGTGATCAAGATTCGAATTCTTTTATCGAAAGGTGTGATTGCCGAATAATCGATTTCAGCGTTCCGAGTTTGATCTCTCTGTGGTTGGGAATAGGAATGGTGATTGTTGAGGTTCCGGTTTTCTTCTGCATGATAATGTGGCTCCCACGTTGTCGGATATTTTGAAAACCGTGATCGGAGAGGATTCTGCAAACCTCCCTACCCGAAAGAAGTCGCAATTTACCCAACGGCTATCTCCAAACGTGTGACGAAAACCTCATCATGAAGACGCCCGCGAATCTCCTCCTGCGATGCGGTCTCGAAGAATAACTCAATGGCCTCTTTGAGGTTGGTTCGGGCTTCTTCGACTGTTTCACCTTGACTTGCGATATCGAGTTCGGGACAAAGGGAAACGTACATGGTATCCTCTCGCTCAATAACGGCCGTAAATTGGTGAAGTTTTTGCATTGAGCAATCTCCTTTTCTATTCGCACCAACTCCAGTTTAACGAATTCCGACTTCGAAAACAACGCATGGGATTCGGGTGATTGTCCGGCGTGATTTATTGAGGCAAGCGTGGGTTAGATGCCGAATAGAATCAATTCGGCATGACTGGGTTTTTTAAGCAGGCGAAGTCTGGTGGACCTTACTGGCATACGTGCACAGTCGGCTTGATACATGGGGACAGCCGTACAATGCAGGCCTAAAACCGAAACCCCACCGAAAACAAATGCGCATCTCCCAACCCGAGGGAGAAGGGGACATATGCATAATCGAGATCAATCATGGTCCACCGTATCCCAATCCCGGCTGAGAGTCCCCTCGTTTCAAATCCCGTCTGGTATCCAACCCGGCCGGCGACGAATTCGTCGTGCAGGAGTTCGAGTCCAAGCTGAAGGTGCGAGTTCTTACCCTGCACGTCGTTTGCATACGCGGCCGAGACGGAACAGGTAACGACCGGGGCTTCAAAACGGTAGCTTCCACCAAGCCTGACCGTTGTCGGAAGATCGGACGCCGATGACCGGAATGCCTGCATCGAGCCGAGATTGGTAACAGAAAGTCCAGCCGTTACTCCCTCGAACGGGACGCGGTAGATCGCTCCAATATCGAATCCGTATCCGGTTGCCTCATCCACGTACAGCTTTTCGTAAAGGTACTTGATGGAGGCGCCAATCACAACTTCCTCAACCACTTTGGAAGCGAACCCAAGCTGAAAACGGGCCGCGCGGGCGTTAAACGTGCCAACGGGAAGCCCCGGCCGGTCCCGTATCTCGATGCCCCTGACGCTGGAGGTGGAGAGAAGCAGTCCGAGCGTCCCGAACGAAAACGGGAGCCTTGTGCTGAGGTGCTCCGATTGGACATCCTGGATCCATTGCGCGTGGGAAAGTTGCACCTCGATCCCGTCCGGTCCTGCAAGGGAGGCGGGATTCATATTGAAGGCGTAGAGCCGCCCGAGCTCAGCCACATCGCTCTCACCAAGAGAAGCCGACCTTGCGTGCGAAGTAATCTTGAGGGAGGAGGCGCCGACGGCGCTCCCTTGGGCGTGCACACTTGCGATTGAAAACGCAACGA
>JBBEBV010000088.1:0-3920 GCA_040882165.1 Bacteroidota bacterium | reverse complement strand
TTCCAGAGCGCGATGGGTGTCTGCAGCGAAAACCCGAGACTCGGTTTTGAATCGATATCTCCCTTGAACGAAATCTGATCGACCCCTCCTCGCACCGCAACACCTTCCAGGAGCTCCTTTTCCAGGCCGAGCCGTGCTAACACCACAGAACCGATCCATTCCACTTCCCCCGTCACGATTGCTTCAAACGGTTTTGCGGAATATGCCAGTCCGATCTTCCGCCGCAAGGGAAATTTCTCGATTGTCGTGTTTCCCGACTGACCGTACAGGGACGACGTGTCCCATTTGTACTTCGAATTAATATCCTGAATGACGATGCCTAACGTCAGCTCCTCCGTGATGGAGGTGAGGAAGCCAATATCAAACCCGACCGTCGTGCTCGCAACTCCTTCGAACAACGAATAATAAAAGATTTTTGTCGAGATTCCGAGCGCGGTGTTGTCGTCCACTTTCGTTCCGAAGGAGAGGAGAAAAACGTTCTCGGATGTGGAATACGTTTCGGTCACCATTCCGTCCCTGTTACGCCCCTCCAGATCCCCCACTCCCGCATTGATGATGCCGAAGGAGATCCCGGCTGTTGGCGGGAGTTTTTGTGAATAGTTGAGGGTGTTCAGGTTTCGGTCGAGCGGAAGGAATCCAAAAGCTGCGTGTCCCGAAGGGATTGCCTGAAACGGTGCAAGGGCTGGATTGTAGTAGCCCGGGGTTTCACCGCTCGTCAAAGCGCTCATGGCATTCCCCATCCCGATGCCGCGCGCGCCGAAGCCCATGCGGGTTGCCGCACCCGGTTGACCGGCCAGACTGAAGGACGTTTGTCCCGTCAAGGAGTCGTGGAAGGAAAGGACCAGTGCGAAGATCAACAAGACGGTTTTGGAAGTCATCTCAAAAACAATTTTGCCACAAAAAAACGCAAAAGGCACAAGACAAAATCCTATAACATTTTGTGTCTTTTGTGCCTCCTTGTGGCCAACAAAAATCAAACAAGGGTTTTTGAAACCGGTTCTGGTCATTGGAGCACCAGGATTTTTCCCCACAGTTCATTTCCTTCGAATTCTACACGGTAGAAGTACACACCGTTCGAAACGAAGCGCCCGTCGTCGTCGCGCCCGTTCCAGATCTCGTCATGCTCGATGGAGCCGGACCGCTGCGCACCCTGGATCAGCGTCCGCACCGGTTGCATCCCGAAATCGAAAATCCGGATCGAGACGGGGACTGTTTTCCCCTGCGTACTGTAGTGTATCCGAACAACTTCATCGTCCGGAGAAAAGGGAAGGGGGTATGAATACGTTTTCGCCGTTGCTCCGAGCGGCTCATACGTTCTGAATACGCGCCATTCTGTTCCGAAAGGTTTTGATGGGGAATCGATCGTGTAGGCGAGCCCTTCAGAAGTCCCAACCCACACGGTATCCCCCTGCACGCCGACGGAATACATTCTGGGGAATCCAAACCGTTGCAGGGTGGTCGGGTCGTAGATGGTCCCGCTCCGCTTCCAGTTCTGGCCGAAATCGGACGAGCGGAACAAGCCCCCCTCTCCCGCGACGTAGACGATCGAATCCCGGAACGCGAAATTGAACAGCGATTCTCCAAGGAGCGCCGTTTTCCATGTCGCACCTCCGTCCTCGGTGAAACTCACCCCTCTCTTTTCTGAGGTGCCGAGTGCGTTGACGGTGACAGCCCATATAAAAGACTTCCCATTCCATCGCTGTTGTGCGATCGCCCGGACGAAGTCACCTGAAATGGGTTCATCCTGATTCTGATGGTTGAATTTCCGCCAGCTTATCCCACCGTCGGTCGACTTGTTGATCCCGCCAGCCGTCCCGACCCAGAGGGTCGAATCGTCGGGAGCCAGGACTGCGAAGGCGACATGGTTCAGGCTCGGGCGCAGGGTATCCCTTCCATTGAGAATTCTTAGGACTCCTGACACCTCGAAGCGAAGCGTTTCCGTGGGGGAGATTGCATTGAGCTGGTCGGGGGGCAGGATGACCCGCGACCATGATTTTCCTTTGTCGGTTGATGATCGAAGGATGCCGGCCCAGCTCGCGATCCAGACTTTGTTGGAGGTGAGGGCGATGTCAAATGTCACGTTCTGCTCGGGGACCGTCACAGCTAAGGCGGGAATTCTGTTATTTCCATAGAGGAGCGTATCGACCGAGCCGGTATCGACCGGCTGTTCGACGTAGCTCCAGGTCTCCCCGCGGTTCAGGGAGTAATGCAAACCCCCACCGGTTTGTATCGACTCGTTCTCATGCTGGGTGGTGAAGGCGGTTGAGACCCAAACCTCGTCTCCCCGGAGGGCAAGCGCGGCGATGCCCCGTTCTTCAAAACTCTGGGTGTTGGCAAAGTTCTTCCAGCTTGTTCCCCGATCCGTGGTGAAGCTGACGCCGCGTCCTGCACCCACCCACACCGTGTCCCGACTGATGAGCAGGTCGTTGATGACATTGCTCCTGGGGAGCGGGGAGAACTCCGTGTTTGAGAGATTGAACGAGGCCGGGACCTGCGCGGCGACGCCCACAAGGCAAATGGTTATAAGAAAAAATAGGGTGAGCGCCCTGTTCATGGTCTCACCGTGATGCTGTGAACAATCGTATTGCTGCCCTCGTTGAGCCTGTCGAACGCGCGGAATTCGAAGCGGTAGGTCCCGGTCTGTGTGGATGCAGGAAGACTGATCCGGAGACTGTAGATTCCGTCCCCCTTCACCTGGTCGCCGCTGATGCCGGTTTGCTCACCGTCGTCGAACATCTGGAACGGGTTTCCGGAAGAAGGTTGGCCGTCGGGGCGGAATGAGTTGAAGATCACCCGCTGGATATCTTCAAGCCCGTTCGGGTCGGTCGCTTTGACCCTGAGCTGAAGAGCCTGGTTCTGGTTCCCGAGCGTGACGGTGTCGGGGGCCTGCACATCGGAGATCGCCGGCGGCAGGTTGCTCCGGATAACCCGGAGCTGTACAATCTGACTGGCGCTTCGGTAGCCATTCTTCGTCTCCGCCACGGTTTCGACCGCGTACGTGCCGATCTCGACCCGTTTGATCCCGAACGAGAGCTTGCCGCTATAGATGCCGTCGTCCCGTTGTGTATCAGGGGCCTGGCCGTCATCAGAGAGTTGAGTTGTGGAGAGGAGGCCTGATCCGAGGTCCCTGCGCACTGTGGTTATGACAGTAATAGGACTCGGGGCGCCGGCCTGTTCGACGGTTGCAGTGACCGTTGTGCTCAGTTGCACGTTGTCCTGTGGCGACTGAGCCGTGCCGATGCCGATCGAGTCGGTGTTAATAATAGAGGGGGAGAGGGCGACTCCACGGAGGACGGGGGGAGTGCCTGTAGAATCGAGAAGCGCGTCCCGGCTCTTCTCACACCCGCCGATCAGAAAGAAGACGAGAGAGACGACGAATACGACAGAGCGGTTCGTTGAATGCAGAGAAATGTGTCTGGATGACGTGAAAACGGCCGGTTTTTCAGAATGCCGGCGGGATGCCGGCGAAATGAGATGCTGAAACAAAGATTGCCTTCCTTCCTGTTGCGATGACACAAACCCTGACCGTAGCAATCCTTCTCTGTTTCAGCGATCCTGAGAGTAGTGGAGAGAATGGGGAAACGAACAACACAATAGTACCAAAGTTCTTTTTGAAAGTCAACTGGAAGTTGTAGGGCGAATCGCTGATCCGCCTGCCATTGCTTCCTCATTGTGCAAAACCGTAGGAGTTCTTCTTTATGCAGCATTTGGGGAGTTGGGAAGATCTGGAGGAAGGTCGATCTTAAGATAAGGATGGGTTCGGTTTCTGAGGATTGTTTTCCGTCGGAAACGGGATTCGAGTGAATCTCTTTGGACGTGCCGAAACCCACGTAAATTCAACCCCAATACAGACTCCGTAAAAACGCCGGCCATTCCGAAAAAATGCTTGACAAGATTGAGAGAATAATGTATAATGGGCA
>JBBEBV010000087.1:0-1189 GCA_040882165.1 Bacteroidota bacterium | reverse complement strand
TGTATGCACAATCATCATCGACCCTCCCACGATTCTCATGAATCGCATCACGCACACCATTTTCACGGCGTCGTGGACCCCTCTATTGTCACAACGGAGCGAGGACTCTGGGCGGTGAAGTGGTCCTTTGCGGGACTGCTGGCGACCGCGCTCTTGCAGGTCGTTGTCGTTGTTCTCTCCAACAGCGTCGCACTTCTGGCCGACACGATTCACAATTTCGGCGATGCCGCCACGGCTGTTCCATTGGCGATCGCCTTTTCGCTCGCACGGAAGAAACCGAGTAAACGATTCACCTATGGTTACGGTCGGGCCGAAGATCTGGCCGGTGTGGCCGTGGTTGCAACAATCTTCATCAGCGCTGTTGTCGCTGGATATGAGACCGTGGACCGGTTTTTTCATCCCGCGGAAGTCTCGTACCTGCCGGCCGTTGCTGCCGCATCAATCATCGGATTTCTCGGAAACGAAGGCGTGGCAATCTTCCGGGTCAAAGTGGGCAAGGAGATCGGCAGTGCAGCTCTCGTTGCGGATGGCTACCATGCCCGCGTTGATGGCTTCACGAGTCTGGCTGTTCTCTTTGGGGCGCTGGGAGTCTGGCTGGGATACCCTCTGGCTGACCCGGTGGTAGGCCTGGTGATTACCATCGTCATCTTGGCCATTGTGTGGAGCTCCGGGAAAACCGTGTTCATTCGGATCCTCGATGGCGTGGAGCCCGAAGTGACCGATGAGGTCATTCATGCAGCACACCATGTCGAAGGGGTAACGGATGTCAGCGAGATCCGTGCCCGATGGATCGGCCACCACCTCCATATTGAGATCAATGTGGCCGTGGCTGCGGTTTCTTCCGCTGAAGAAGGGCACGCGATCGCCAAAGAAGTGCGTCATCAATTACTGCACCATCTGAAGCATCTGGGTGACGTCATTGTGCACGTTGATCCGGAAGATACTTCCGGCGAGGGCTTTCACAGCATTGTAGAGCATTCCCACGACGGGTTTCCGACCCATTCTCATTGAAGTCGTGGAAGGATTGAATGCGGATTGCGCTTGCAAAAGTTCCGAATCCTTTCAACCCCGTCACCAGAATTGAGTTCAGTCTGCCGGAAGCCGGCCGGGTTTCGCTGCGGGTCTTCGACGCATTCGGACGTCAGGTGGCTGTCCTCTTCGACGACGAAGGGGAGCCGGGCAGACGGTA
>JBBEBV010000086.1:0-1197 GCA_040882165.1 Bacteroidota bacterium | reverse complement strand
TTACCTTGAATATGCTGTCGGGGTCGTCCTCATGACGGATTTCGTCCACCGGCTGATTGCGCCCGGGGCCTGCGTACAAGCGGTTCGGCAGGTTGATCACCCATCCCGCTATCGATCCGATATTGGTGTATGCATGAACGACTCCGATGGGAATCAGAACCGAACGGGGCTGTGCCTCACCCGCCTCCACGATCATGGCATGACCGTATGTGGAGGAATCTTTTCTGTTATCCCACAGGGAGATACGAAATGTTGAGGGTCCGATGAAACAAAACAAGTCGGACTGGTCCTGGTGCTCGTGCGGTCCGCGGGTGGTACCCGGCTCGGTGGCCGAGATGTATCCCATGGCAGGCATGAACTCCGGATCGATCTCATCGCTTCGAAACAACTCTGTCAGCCAGCCACGTTTGTCTGTGTGCCTGGACAACTCCCTAACCGCGACTCCACGGATAGGTCCTTGTTTGAATTCCATCGAGATCCTTGGTGAAATAGGAAAAAGTTACAAAACAATGCCCCAAAAACAAAGGATCAAGCTTGTATCGTCTGTTGAACTGTGAAGGTGGAACGAATGTCGGTTAGATCAAAAACGAATGGAACGGTGTTGCGGTAACAATATCGAGGAGTGTAAACCCTGTGTGTGATGGTCGATGCGGTGCTATTGTAGCACTTTTTCCGTCAAGAGTCAAATCACTCTGCGAACCCCGTCGGCTGGCTGATTCCTGTGTGTGGCACACCGGGACCTCACTTCCCAAAGCCCTTTTACATACTTTCCGGCGCGGTGATCCCCAGGATCGTGCACCCATTGGCGAGGACCATCTTCGAGGCAAGGCAAAGGCCGAGACGGGCGCGGGAGAGCTCCCGCTCGGGGATCACGACACGATGATCATGGTAGAATTTGTGGAAGCCCGTCGCCACATCATGCAAATACGTTGTAAGCCGCTGAGGCTCGAATCCCATGCAGGCCGATTCAACAATCCCGGGAAATTCCAACAGCAGTTTCGCCAGGGCGACCTCGGATGCCTCCTTCAACAAACCAAACTCAACCCCCTGCAATCCTGAAGCATCGGCGGATTGGATCACCCCTTCGCTCTCCGCAAACCGGAGGATACTCGCAATGCGGGCATGGGCATACTGGACATAGTACACGGGATTCTTTTCCGACTGTTCCTTTGCCAGGTCGATATCGAACTCGAGGTG
>JBBEBV010000085.1:0-6720 GCA_040882165.1 Bacteroidota bacterium | reverse complement strand
CAAATCCGATGTCGGAAGCCGGCAGGCATAACTTTCACACACGTACGCTGTCGGTTTTTCATCCACCATGAGCTTACCACTCAGGAACGGGATAAGGGTCTCCAAAGGAGTTCCTTCCCCGCTGCCATCGGTCTGAAGGAGGATCTTGTTTGGGATGAAGTGTTTGTGGATTTCCTGCACGATGGCATGGGTCCCCGGATCATTCGTCCTTCCGGCAACGACGATCTCCTTCGGCCTGGAGAGGCTGAAGTCGAGAGCAACGAGAAATTGCGGCGTTGTCTGCGGCGCTTCGATCATGCGCCGGCCGAAGAAGGTAAGTGATTTGCGCGCGAGCGCGTCAAACTCCGGCCTGCCGGTGATGTGTGCAAGTCGGAGCAGGTTCAACAGGGCCACCGAATTCCCGCTCGGTTCCGCGCCGTCGTACCACTCTTTTGTTTTAATGATGACCGTCTTGTCGTTCCCCGACGTGTCGAAGAATCCACCGTCGTCCCGGTCGAAAAAGCGTTGCACTTGCCGGTCGGTCAACGCGATCGCGGATTGAAGGAACCCGCTCTGGAACGATGCCTCGTAGAGATCGATAAGCCCCTGCACGAAGAACGCGTAATCCTCCAGGTTGGCCTCGAAACGCGCCTCACCGTCGCGGTAGCGGCGAAGAAGAAGTCCGGTGGAGCTGTCGGCAAGTTTTTCCAGGATGAATCCTGCCGCTTGTGCTGCCGAGACCAGATACTTTTCATCCCCCAGTACTTGATACGCGCGGGCGTATGCGGAGATCATCAACCCATTCCATGAAACAAGAATCTTATCATCCAGGTGCGGCTTCGGACGCTGTTCCCTTGCCGCAAAAGCTTTCGTGCGGGCGGACGCAAGGAGTCCGCCTACTTCTTCGGGGGAGAGTCCGGTTTGTTGCGCAATCTCATTTTCCGAATCCATGAGGTGGAGAATGTTCTTGCCGCGGAACACTCCATGTGGGTCCGCGAGAACGTTGCCCGATTCCTCGACTCCGTACGTGCGGGAAAAGACCTCCCGTTCGCCCTGGGAGAGGATCGCCTTCAATTCATCAGCTGTCCAGACATAAAACGCGCCCTCTTCTTTCTTCCCTGGTTGCTGCGCGTCCGTCGCGCTTTCGGCATCCTCCGCGGAGTAGAATCCTCCCTGCGGATGGGTCATGACCCTCCGGACGTATAGGAGCACGTCACGCGCAACATCTGCGTACGATTCTTCCTGGGTGATTTGATATGCTTCGAGATAGGAAACGACAAGCTGGGCCTGGTCGTACAACATTTTCTCAAAGTGCGGGACATGCCATCGCTCATCCGTTGCATACCGGTGAAACCCGCCCCCGATGTGGTCAACCATCCCGCTTCCGGCCATGCGCTGGAGCGTCTGCAGTACCATGCTGAGAGCGTTTTCCTTGCCGGTCCGTTGGTAGTGACGAAGGAGGAAGTTGTACGCCACTGCGCGGGGAAACTTGGGAGCGCCCCCGAATCCCGCATTTCGTTCGTCATAACTCTTGAGGAACGATTCATAAGCGATCTCAAACACGCGGCCGTCAGCGTTGACATTCTGTCCCTCGGACTTCGCGAGATCCGAAAGGAATTCCCCCATTCGCTCGGTTATCTGAACAATCTGACCGCGGTTATTTCTCCAGGTCTCGTTGATCCGTTCCAGCACCTCGCCGAATCCCGCGCGCCCGTATTGAGATCGGGGGGGAATGTAGGTTGCTCCAAAAAACGGCTTCAGATCGTGGCCGAGGAACATCGACATCGGCCAGCCGCCGCTCCCGCTCATGGCTTGCAGCGCGGTCATGTACACCCGGTCGATGTCGGGACGCTCCTCACGGTCCACTTTAATGCAGATCAAGTCCTTGTTCATCAGAGCGGCAAGCTCTTCATTTTCGAACACCTCCCGCTCCATCACATGGCACCAGTAACATGTCGAGTATCCTATGGAAAGGAAGATGGGTTTGTCTTCTTTATGCGCCTTCTCGATCGCTTCAAGTCCCCACGGATGCCAGTCAACGGGATTGTACGCATGTTGCAGGAGATACGGACTTTTCTCGTGAATGAGCCGGTTTTCGGTGCGGCCTGGTTGTTGGGTATTCTCGGACATGAAATTTGTGATCGGAATGTAAAGGGTGCTACTTCGTCGGCTTCATGACGAATCGAATGCCTGCATTGATGACACGCCCCTCGAGGGGACCATAGACCGGGAGTGTCCTGATATTCCCGGCGGACAGGTCGCCAACGAAGATGGGTTCGTACTTCGTTTGCCGGGTATCGAAAATATTCTCAAGATTGATGAACACTCTGAAGTTGCCGAACCCCTTCTCTGCAATCAATCCGGCAATCCATGATGACGGTGTTGTTGTCCGGAAAGGATTGCGTGGTACGCGCTGACGCCCCGTCCAATAGTTTTCCAGCCCTATTTTGAGTTGTTCCTCATGATTCTCCCAAACAACAACCACCCCAAATGAGTGCCGGGGATTGAGTTCGATTTCTGATGTTTGAGCCTTGTCCCTCTGGGTTGCATACACGTAGGTATAGCCGAGAGAAACCTTGAAGTCGTCATAGGTGAGTCGCGCGGAAACCTCGCTTCCGACGGACCTGGTGGGGCCGGTTGCGTTCCGAAGGTACAGAACGGCCGTTTGGAGTGAATCCTCATCGGCAAGAAGAGCGTTGTCCAGGCCGGTGAAAAACAGGGCGGAATTCCAGTCCATGGTGAACGATCCAACAATGCTTCGCCAGTTGAGGTCGAAGGAGGCGCTTCGGGCTTTTTCCGCTCTAACGTTCCGGAGAGGTCGAACATTGCGAAAACCGATCTCCTCCGCCTCTTCCACAAAGATCGTCGGTTCCTTGTATCCCGTTCCCGCACCGAGACGCAACGTGAGCGATGAGAGCGGCCGGTACATCACCGAAAACCGGGGAACGAAGAACGTCCCGAGCGGGTCGTGAAAGTCGAGCCTTCCGCTCACCAGGAAGGTCAGAGTCGGGAGCAAAGGGATCTCGTCCTGGAAGAAGATCGAAGAAACGGTCGAGCGATATGACCGGGTCAAGGGAATGCCGGGAGTCTCGTCGTTAAAACTGTCTATGCGGAAGGTCGAGCCGAACAGGAGGTGGTGAGCAGTCAGGTCCAAAGAGAACTGTGCGTCGCTGAAGAACACGTCCTGGGTCGCATGGAATGGGGTGATGCCAAACGTCGCGTCGCGTTCCGAACGGAGCCATGCAAGTTTGACCGAAAGCGTCCGATCCTCGGAAGGGCTCCAGGCAATGTGCGATGACGCGTCCACCCGGTTGGTGGTAATCCTCTCGGTGTACGGATGGGATGAAGCCCCGGGAATCGGTTCCTCGTTCATCGCGCCGCCTATGCGCTTTTCATGCATCAGGCCAAGGCCCATCCGGACCGTGAGGTCGTCGGAAATCTGATGGAGAAGCCTCGGCGTTACGGTGGTGCGTTCAAACTGGGCCACGTCCGCAAACCCGTCACCGTCCACGTCGTACCGGGCCTGGCGATTGTAGCTGGCAAGTATGCTAAGGCCCATTTCGCCAAATCGCTCCGAATAATATCCCGCGGCATCGAACCCTTTCTGTGTTGTCCCATTCAGCAAAAGGCTCGTCTCCGAAATTTCACCGGGAAGTTTCGGCAGGAAGTTGACCACGCCTGCAATGGCGTCTGCACCATACAGGGAAGACGTTGCCCCTTTCAAGATCTCCACCTGGCGCAAATCCAATGGAACCAATTGAGTGAGACTAAGTCCGGCGGATAATCCGCCAAGACTTGGAATGCCGTCGGTCAGGATCTGGGTATAACGGCCGCTCAATCCCTGAATGCGGAGGTTCGCGGTGCTGGCGGCTGCACTGGTCGTCTGAACCCGCATCCCGGTCGACTCGTTAAGCAACATTGCAACGCTCGAGGGGGTCATCAGGAGTTTCTCTTCAATTTCCTCCTCAGGAATTGCCTCTACTCGTACCGGGACATCGTCGATCGAGCGTACCGTCCTTGTCCCCGTCACCACCACAACGGGGGACTCGATATGTTCGGGATTCAAAAGAATTTGTACTCTGATGGAATCATAAGGTGATACGATGACGGTTCGTTCCGCCCGGCCATAACCGACAAAGCTCACTCTCATCACATATCTGGTGGGATCGAGCTCGTTCAGACGAAACTCACCGGTCCGGTTTGTGGTCGTGCCGATTTTCGTTCCGACAAGAATGATATTCGTCCCGACCAGCGGCTCTCGGGAAAGGGAATCGAGCACAACACCGGAAATCTGTCCCTTCTGAGCAAGTGATGAAGATGCCATCACCATCAGGAGGATGGATGGTACAACAAGGAATATTCTGAGCATGAAATCTTCTCCGGGATCAATACTTGAGAATTATGTCTGCTGAACAGAGTGGATGAAGCCCGGAGAATCGGAGGTCTGAGGATGCTTTGCGTCATGCCGGCAAGGAGTTCAAACGGTGGGCCGGACGCAAGGGGTCGGGGGTGAAGGGAGAAGAACCGGTCGAGCCTGGAACCGGAGATGAAGTTTAGTTGACAAACACAACTGCATGAGTTGCCGTGATGCGAATCGGCAGCGGAGGAGCCGGGGTCGGCCTCCTCGCTCATCGCACACAGGAGGCAGATACAACTACTCTCGTCACCATCCTGACAGGTGTCGTCGGAACACCACAAAAGAGACATGCTCATGCAGAGCAGCAGGAGGAAACCTGTAAGAGTGAGAGCATTTCTCTTGAAGATGCTCATTCGTATCGGAGAGAAATTCAGGATCATCTTTAGGGCTTGGAGCACGAATCAATATAAAGAAGAGAGGACTCTTATGGAAGTGGGAAAAACAGAAACGGAGAGATTCCGTTCCGAGGGTGAGGAGGGAAGAAAACCTTGTGGGCGAGACAGCGTCTCGCCCTACATTGAGTTTTTGCTACTCAATTTGTACGACCGCGTTCACGCGCTCCAGGAACTCCTTCGGCGGGAGATACCCGATCACGCGGGAGGAAACGACCTCCTCACCATTCCGGTCCAGGAAGACGATGGTAGGAACCCCGGCGATCATGAACCGCTTCCGAAGGGCTTCCGATTCGGGTGAATCGAAATGCGTCAGATCGACTTTAAGCCGGATGAACTCTCTCGTTCCCTCGATGACTCCGGCATCGACGAACGTCTTCCGGTCAAGCTCCAGGCACGGGATGCACCAGTCAGCGTAGAAATCCATCATTACCGGTTTCCCGGATTGCCGGGCTTCAGCCAATCGTGCCTCGGAATAAGCCTCCCATTCAATCCCCGGTTCACGCAACGCGTTCGCCGTCATGATGCCGAAGCCGATGGCGAGAACACCGAAGGCCCACTTGAGACGGAGAAATCCCTTTTTGTCTTTTCCGGAGCCTTCGAGAAATCCCAAATAAATTCCACCGGCGATCAGGGTCAGCGGAATGATGTATGCCGAATACCTGGGGAAGAATGCGAGCGAAAGGTAGAACAGCCCGGCCCCCGTCAGGATTACGCCGAAGAGCCGCTCGACCCAGATCAGCCATCCCCCCGATCGCGGGATCTTCTTGATCATCCCCGAAAACGTCCCGAGGATGAGATACGGAAAACCAAGTCCGATGGAAAGCGCGAAGAAAACCCAGAAGCCGAAGACCGGATCAGCTTTCGAGCTGACGAGCGTGAGCAGGGCGATCACGGGCGGACCGATGCACGGCGCGGCGAATATGCCGACAACGAGTCCCGAGATAAAAAGGCTGATCAGGCCGGTCCCTGTTTGGCCCCCGAGTTTGCTCGTCAGCCAGTACGGCATCTGGATCTGATACAGCCCGAAGCTGCTTAGCGCCAGTCCGATCAGCAAGAGCCCGATGCCGCCGAGGACCCATGGACTCTGCAGCCAGCTTCCGAACAGTCCGCCACTCAGCGCCGCGCTGACGCCGAGAACGGTGTACATCGCGGCGATGCCGAGAACATATGTAACCGCCTTGAAAAATACTTTGAGGGTGTTGGTCTCCGTCTGTGCTCCAAAGAGCGAAACGGTCACCGACATCATCGGGTAGACACAAGGCGTCAGGTTGAGTGCGAGGCCGACGAGAAAAATCGCGAGGAACGCCCCGAAACTTCCCCCTTCATCAAAGAGCTTTGAAATCTCATCGGAGGCCGACGGTGTTACCCCGGCCTGGTCTTTATACTGTGAAAAAAGCTCATCGTTGATGGGGGAAGAGGAATCACCTGCACGGATAATTTGTATGGGAATGGCAACATCGATCGTTGATGGGGCGAGACACACCTGGTCATCGCAAGCCTGGACGCGAAGCCTTGCACGGAGAGTATCAGGTCCCTCAGGAAGCCTGTCGGAGATCCTGACCGTCAGGAAAATGGGGGTCGTCCCCTCGTACACATTCAAAGCTTCGTCGGAGAACGCAAACTTCACATCCTCGCCGTGCGGGTAGCTCAGGTCGGCCAGGATCACCCCCTCTTTCGGCTGCAGTTCCAACGCGGTGCCGATGAGGTAATCGTGGGTGGGGGTATTGGAGTTGATGTGCCACCCCTCCTGGATCTCAACGAGGACAGCTATTTTCAGGCTCGAACCGGCCGGAACCGGATCCAGGGAGAGCCTGGTACTGACAGCGACCTTGCTTGCGCTGGAGCTTGCACTGCTGCCGAATCCTTGCAGAGCAAAGAGGAGAGGGGAGGCGGCAAACAACAAGAAGACGATGGCGATGAACTGTCGCC
>JBBEBV010000084.1:5680-6736 GCA_040882165.1 Bacteroidota bacterium | reverse complement strand
ACTTCGGACCCCGCGCGCCCAACACCTCCGGTCACAGGAACTGCCTGGAGTTTCTCCATCAACAGTTGACCGAATATGCCGATGCCGTCAACCTTCAACCCTTCACGCACACCGGCCGGAACGGCACGCAGTACTCGCTCACCAACGTGATCGCGTCGTTCAATTCCGGGGCGACTGATCGCATTCTCCTCACAGCCCATTGGGATACCCGTCCATGGGCAGACCAGGATCCGGACTCCCGCAACCATGATAAACCAATTCTGGGAGCCAACGACGGCGCCAGCGGTGTGGCAGTACTTCTGGAGATCGCGCGTCACCTCCACCAGAATTCACCCCCGATCGGGGTCGATATCATTTTTTTCGATGGCGAGGATCTGGGAGCGACGGGAAACCCGGAAAGTTTCTCCGCTGGGGCAAAGTTTTTTGCTGCCAACAAGTCCATGGGCTTCCGGCCACGCTTCGGGATTAACGTCGACATGGTTGGCGATAAGGTTCTGGAGATCCCTCGCGAAATTAACTCCGACCGTTACGCACGCCATGTGATGGACCTGATTTTCTCCACCGCCCGAAGCCTCGGCCTCCCCCAGTTCGTTCACTCCGAGGGGAATGAAGTGTTCGACGACCACATTCCCTTGAACAATGTGGGTATTCCCACGGCGAACCTGATCGACTTTCAATATCCGGATCACATAACGAACTACTGGCACACACTCTCCGACACACCCGATCAGTGCAGCCCCGAGAGCCTTGCCGCCGTCGGGCAGGTCCTTCTCCATATCATCTACACGGGAGCCAAAACCCCATGAACAGTCCATCAACCTTCGGTCTGTACGAAACGATGCGCATCGTCGTACCGGGTTTCTTCTTCGCGACCATGCTGTCGTTCCTGTACTGGTGCGGAGCGGCCCCCTTGTTTCCCTCGCCCGAGCTTTCCGGACTTTCGCTCATTGCGCTTTTCCTGGTGCTGGCCCTTGTTTCAGGCCTGACCATCTACTCCAAGGAAACGACAAAGAAACGCAAGGCCTTTCTCGACAACCAGCCAAGCCTGTACATCAA
>JBBEBV010000084.1:0-5580 GCA_040882165.1 Bacteroidota bacterium | reverse complement strand
AAACGACAAAGAAACGCAAGGCCTTTCTCGACAACCAGCCAAGCCTGTACATCAAGAGCAGAGCCCGATCGATCGCGGAACTTCCGCCGATCGAAGAGCTTGAGGCAAGGCGTCTGTACTTCTTCATTCTGAACAACCATATTCCACCCCTTTTCCATGAAAAAATCTTCTTCTTCGGAACGATTTATCACATTATGACACAGGTGCGCAGAACCTCGTTCTGGTTCGCCATCCTTTCTTCGATCTTGCTTGCCGTGTACCTGGCCATGGGATGGGTGTTAACCGACCTGCAGGGACTCATCGTTTTTGCCGGAAGCGTCTGGGCAATCTACCTGCTCAACGTCCGTTACAACAAGGCCGATCGGAAGATGCAGGAGAATTACCAGGACCAGATCTTCTGGCTTGAAATGAACGGAGACCTCGTGGAAACGATCATCCGCAAGCGCTTTGCGAAAGACGCGGGGGCCCGATGAAACAGAAGCGGTGGATTCAGGTGAGGCTTTCGATTCCCCTTTCCCACCAGGATCTGATCGTCGGTCAACTCTCTCTTGTCGGATTTGAAGGGTTTGTCCAGGAGGATGCTTCGCTCGATTGTTTTGTTCCCAAGGCAAAATGGAACGCCCGGTTTCTGTCGGGGCTCAGGGAAACTCTGCTCCGCTTTCAACGTGAATTCCCGAACATCGAAACACGCTTTCATCAGCGGGTGGTCAAGAACCAAAACTGGAATGCCCGATGGGAACGGAGTATCGGCATCGTGGAGGCATCCAGCCGCATCATCATCAAGCCATCCTGGAAGAAGCTCCGCGCCAAAGACAAGGGAAAGATCGTGCTGACGATCGACCCGAAAATGTCGTTCGGTACCGGACATCATGAATCGACCCGTCTCTGTCTGTCTCTACTGGAAGAGCATGTCCGTCCGGATATGCGCGTGTTGGACTTCGGATCGGGCACCGGTGTGCTTTCCCTTGCCGCGGTGAAGCTGGGAGCGCGCTCGGCCGTCGCGATCGACATCGACGAATGGGCCCTTGAGAATGCAAGGGAAAACGTCAAGAAAAACCGGGTTGAGAAAAAAGTTGCCGTGCACCAGGGAGGATTGGAACGGATTCCGAAGAACCGGTTTGACCTTATCGTCGCCAATATCGACCTCCCTACGCTTACCTCCACCCTGCGCAGGCTCCTGCTTTCCCTGAAACCGGATGGGGCGATGATCCTGTCGGGTCTCCTGACGGCCGACCTTTCGTCGTTTATGGATGTGCTCTCCCACCGCGGCGCGGTTCCCCTCGAGATCATCTCCGAGAACGAATGGGCCGCTCTTGTCCTGGTGAAGGTCCGTGCGCATTAGCTCAATCGATATCGGCACCAACACGATCCTGATGCTCATCGCTGATATCGGGGAAGATGGATCGTTGAGGACGGTGCGCGACGAGCATATCATTGCCCGCCTGGGCAGAGGGGTTGATGCAGAACGGAGAATCTCATCTGATACAGCGGACCGTGCCCTTGCGACACTGAAGGAATTCAAGCGCATCGCCGAGAGTCATCGATCGGATCGGATCATCGCTGGGGGAACCAGCGCGCTCAGGGATGCGGCCAATCGTGAGGAGTTTATCAAAGCCGTCGAAGAACAGACGGGTATCCGGATCACCGTCCTTACGGGCGATGAGGAGGCAGAGCTTACCTACCAGGGGGCGGTTTCAGAATTCTGCACAGCCGGATCAGAACAAGGGTTTGCAGTACTTGATATCGGGGGCGGGAGCACGGAGCTAACGGTGGGAGCAGGAATGGCGGTTCGATCCAGGCTCAGCCTGGATGTTGGATGCGTTCGATTGACGGAAAGGTTGCTCAGGGAATCCCCCCCCAAGGAGAACCATCTGCAGGAGGCCATCGATTATCTCATTGAGGTGGCGTCCCGATATCCCGTCCTGGGTCTGGAATACCGGCTTATCGGCGTGGCTGGAACTGTTACCACCCTCGCCGCCCTTGATCTTGGCCTTTCTGAATACGACCGGTCGAAAGTAAGCGGCCACAGGATGTCACAGTCGACAGTTCAACGAATATTTGATGAGCTTCGGACGAAGAGTGCAGAAGGGCTTCTTTCTTATCCTCAGATCTTGAAGGGTCGGGCGGACATCTTGTTGGCGGGAATACTGATTCTGCTACGGGTGATGGAACAAACTCAGGTTGGGGAAGTCATTACGAGTGATCGGGGATTGAGGTACGGGATGGCTATGAAAGAAAGTTTAAAGTTCAAAGTTTGAAGTTTAAAGTTGAAGGTTGAAGGTTAAGAGAGTAATTTGTTCTCTATCAATGAGTTACGACTTTTTCAAGAGAACTTGTCGCAAGTATTAGCCTCTCGATTTTGTTGTAGTTACCACCTCCTTCAAAGCACTTGCCGCATAGACTATTTCTTCTTCCGTTGTTCCTCTTCCAAATGAAAAGCGGATGGTTGCCTTCGCGGTTTTTTCATCCCTCCCCATTGCGAGAAGGACGTGAGATGGCTGGAGACTCCCGGATGTGCAAGCCGAGCCGCTTGTGACAGCCACACCACGGAGATCCATGCCCATGATGATCGCATCACCATCGATCGGAAATTGCGCTGAATCAAACGAAACGCTGAGGATATGGGGAAGAACTTGCTGGGGATGTCCATTGATCAGGAGTGATGGAAACGCCGTTCGGAGATCCCTCATCAGCTTGTTTCTTAATGCGCTGATCCTAGGAGTCTCCTGTTCCATGGCAGCCTGACTAAGTTCGAGGGCCGTGGCAAATCCGACCGCCAAAGCTACGCTCTCAGTACCTGCCCTTCGATTGCTTTCCTGTGCTCCCCCAACGACCAGCGGATCGATCAACGTCCCCTTCCTGATGACGATCGCTCCGATCCCTTTCGGCCCGTAGAATTTATGAGCCGAAATGGCCAGAAGATCCACCTCCATCTCATTGAAATTGAATGGGAGTTTTCCCACGGATTGGACCGTATCGGAATGAACGAGGGCACCCACACTTTTTCCTGCCTTCACGACATCTTTCACCGGCTGAATGGTACCAACCTCATTGTTGACCTGCATAACGGAAACAAGTGCCGTCTTGTCGGAAACTCTGCGCCGGATTTCTTCGGGATCGACCATGCCAAACTGATCCACCGGGACGATGTCCACGATAAACCCCTCCGCCCGAAGAGACTCCGCAGAGTGAAGGACGGCGTGGTGCTCAACGGCGGAGACGAGAATGTGATTCCTCCCCTTCGGTGCTGCCGACCTGGCAACGCCTTTCACCGCGTGGTTATCAGCCTCCGTGCCCCCGCTGGTGAAGAACACCTCATCATTCCGCGCTCCGATGGATCGGGCGATCCGTTCCCGGCTGTCTTCGAGTACAGCCCGCGCCTCACGGCCAAAGGAGTGGACGGAGGAGGCATTCCCGAATGTCCCCTGCCAATAGGGCACCATGGCCTCGAGGACCCTGGGATCCAGGGGGGTTGTCGCGCTGTGATCCAGATAGACCTTTTTCATGATCTTATAATATACGCGCACTCTCGTGGAGATTCAACAAAAAAGCCGGACCTTGGAGGCCGGCTTTCATCTCAAAGTCCGGGAGCGGGCTGTTGATACAGGAACAAGATTGCCACAAAGTCACCAAGAGTACAGTTCATAGTTTTTGAGAAGACCTGGTGCCTTCGTGTCCAAATTTGACAGTTGCTGTCGCAACTTTGGTTTGGAAGCCACACTTCCAATAAGTAATGTGCTAACGCACATTTTAGTTATACGCCTTCGGCTGTGGCAAAGAGACAAGGCTTTTGATGAACCTCTTTGGGGAACGGTTAGTCCCGCCCCCCTCCCCCTTCAGGCTGCAGATCGCGCACAAGATCGCGCAGGTTCTGCTGAAACCGCACCTCAAAAACGATATACTCCGCCACCTGCTTCTTCGTGAGGATCTCCGAGAGCTCATCCATGTACTTCAGCTTGGTTTCATTCGACCGTTGTTCGAGTCCCCGTAACTCACTCAGGACGCGCTGATAGTCGGCATCCGGTGCCTGACTGCGGCGCAGGCTCTGGATCTGCTGGAACACTTCCATTTGCTTCTGCCGGATGTCCCGCATCGTTTCCTGATGCTTGTTGTACCGGGCAAAAAACCGGATGGACGTTTGTTCATCAAGGCCCAGAATTTCCATCAACCGGAGTTTCTTGAACTGCTCGATTCTTTCAGCCGCAGGGCGCCGAGCCTGGTCCGGTGCCTGCCCCCGTCTCTGCGCCATGGCGAGTGAGCACGCAAGCAAGGTTGCAGCAGCAAGAAGCAGGAGAGATGTGAAACGGACGGTCATAAGGTGCTCCTTTCTTCGAGCTGTTGCAGCAGAAAATCGATCTGTGTGTCGCTCAACAGGTCCAAGGATTCCGAAGAAACGCCTCCACCCATGATGAACGGCGCGGGCGATGGATCCATGCTGCCTGATGCCAAAGACAATTCCTCGCTCAGTATACGATCGATGACCGCTTGAGAAACGGTGATTTCCTGATCCGGGCTAACAAAGAGTTGGCGGTTGCCATGTTCGATGAGAACCTGGGTGATTTCGTCACCCGAGAGTGATCCAACCATCCCGGCCAATTCGCCTCCATCCCCGACCTCGCTGTGAGGTCCGTTGAATGGCAGCTCGATGATGAGAATTACCATAAGAGCTGCGGCGGTAAGCGGACCTACGAGGCGTACCAGCAGCGGATTTTCCATCCACGAGGATTTCTCTTGCCAGCCAAGTCGGTCGCGAACCCGGGGAAGGAAGGAGGAGAAGTAGAAAGCGGCCGGAGATGCCCCGCGGTTTTCGCGAAGAGCCCGGACGACTCCCTGCATCTCTTCATAGTCCTGCCGGCAGGAAGGACAAGAACGAAGGTGCTCTTCAACGCCGGAACGGAGGTCGGCGTCGAGACGACCTGTCGCGTAGTCCGGCAAGGATGATTTAACGTGACCCGTGGGCACTTCGGACATACTCCTGGATTTTCTTCATGGCATGAAAATAATTCGCTTTTAATCCGCCAACCGAGGTTTTGAGAATTTTCGCAATATCCTCGTACGGCATCTCCTCATAGTAGCGGAGCACAAAAACCGACTTCTGTTTTGCCGGAAGCGAGGCGATCGCCTCTTCGATCAGGGCCCGCTCCTCCTGCCGTTCCATCATGCGATCCGGCGGGAGGGCATCGGGGTCTTCAACATCGAAGAGCTCGTCAATTCTAAGAAACTCCCTGACCTTTTGTTTGCGGAGTGCGTTCAGAGCGACGTTCACGGTGATCCTGTACAACCAGGTGTACACCGTTGAATCGCCGCGGAACTCTCCCAACGACTCGTAGACCTTACAGAAGACCTCCTGGGCCACATCATCAGCAGCGTCGTGATCTGATACGAACCGTCGTGCCACCCAGTAAATTTTCTCCTGGTATCGCAAGACCAGGAGGTTGAATGCCGAGTCATCCCCTTTTTGAAATTCCCTGACTAACTCAAGGTCGCTACGGTCGGCCATTCCTGTCGATACTCTTCTGTTTCTTGGACAAACCCGGTCCGGGAAGGTTTAACCCGAGCGCAATTTCAAAAATAGCAATT
>JBBEBV010000083.1:0-6773 GCA_040882165.1 Bacteroidota bacterium | reverse complement strand
GAAGGGACACGAAGAGGAACGGAAGTAACGAATCTTGAGCAAGAACAAGGATCCCTTAGTGATTCTTCGTGAACTTCGTGGATAAATATTCCTTTTTCCGCACTCTGTTAATAATACCGCTTCTGCTTCTTCGCCAGCTTCAGATATTCCTTCCCATAGAGATCGAGACGGGTGATGCTCTGGAGATCCTCCCTCATCCGGTCCGGCTCGCGTAGGAGGACACAACCCGACGTGAGGCGCACCTCATCGAGGTCGATGTCGGCGAAGGCGACGCCGTGACGCCGACCCGTTTGCGCGATCACGTCGCCGTTATGGTCGATGATGCGGCCCGTCGCCGGCCGGTACCTTCCGGTGTATGCTGCATAGGGGGGATGGTTGGCGAGGTTGGATTCCACCATGATCAACGAGTTGTCCAGGGCCCGGGCCGTGAGCTGTGTTCGAAGCGCTTCCTGGGTGGGACCATGGGAAACCGTCGGCCAGAAGACCACCTCCGCCCCTTTCATCGCGTAAATGCGGGGTATTTCGGGAAAATAAATGTCCATACAGATCATCACGGCAACCGTCCCGAAATCAAGCTTGAACACCGGAAGCTCATCGGCCGGCGTCACGTGCTTGCTTTCCTCTGCCGTAGGTTGAACCTTCCGGTAAAACCCAACGACAGTTCCTTTGCGGTCGATAACCGTGGCTTGGTTATAAACACGCTTACCGTCCCGAACAAGATACGGAGCAATCAGGTTGATCTTGTTTTCCTTTGCGGCAGAACGATAGGCCCTGGTCCACTCACCTGGATATTCCTCCGCAGAGTACTCAAACTCCGGTATCACATTCGCCGTCGTGACCATCTCGGGCAGGCAGAGAATGTCCGCTCCTTGTTTTGCTGCGAGTTCGATATACTCCTCCGAACGATCCAAATTCATGCGAACCGAGTGGGGCGTATCCTCCACAAGGAACGAGGTTGTGGCAATCCGGACTTGACGCATAAGATCAGCCTTTCTTACGTGAGCATTTCATGATGAGGTCGAACCGACACACACCAGCGATCCGTCCCCGGTCACTACCAGAATTTCCGGCAGTCCATCCCCATCGACGTCGGCAATCACCGGGTTGCCGAGCGCCGACCCGAGGGGGAGTGCCCACTTGATGCATCCCTTCCCATCGCTTCCGGTCCCAACGGCGATCAACCGACCGTCGGTGGTCCCGGCAATGAACTCCTCCCTTCCGTCTCCATCAATATCGCACGAAACAATATCGGAGGTCGTACTGTTGAGCGGAAGCGACCATACCTCCCTCCCGTTCGCACCCTCATAGCAGGTCAGCGAACCGTCGGCATGGCAAATCCCGACAAACATTTTCCCATCCCCCTCCAGGTGCGCAACTCCCGGCATACGCATCATGATATCGGTAAACGGCGTCCGTTTCCACCAGAGGACGGAATGGTCCAGCTTCAGCGCTCCCATCCCTCCGAAGCAGGCACCCACGAGGATTTCCTCCTCGCCGTCACCGTCGAGATCGATCAGCATCGGCGAGCCGTACGCCGTGAAGGGGTCCTTCTCAGAACCGAAATCGGCGTGACGCTCTTTTGTGAACTCCCAGTCCGGTTGACCCATGGCGATGGTTGTGGTGCGCCAGAGCAACCAGGGCTCTCGATTCCAGCCACCCGTTTCAGCATTCACTTCACACAAGAGATCCTTTGCGAGAAAGAAAATCTTTTGCTCATCCTTCTTTGACGAAAGCAGCGAGTACGAACAATAAGGTCCCACACCCCGACCCCATTCACCTTCACCATAAAAATCGCGATGCCAGAGCTGCTTTCCCTTCACGTCGACACAGACGGTCTGCTCGGAGTTCATGGATTCGGAAGCGTAAAACGACGCAACGATGTTCGGAGTCCCTTTCTTCGGAACCACCATCCACTCATACACCCCCACACGGACGGGAGATGGTGGAGGAGCGCCGGGGATGGTCCATGATCGTTTCACTCTCCCGTCAAGGGTGTACGCCAGCAGCTCCGACTCCGAAGCATTGTCCGGATTGATGGCAAAAAGTTCCCACCGGCCGTCTCCGTCTATATCTGCTACTGAAAAGGAATGATAGCACAGCTCGTAGCCGATGTGTCCGCGTCCCCGGGCAATCCACTTGCCTCGCTGTGAATCCCCTCTGCTGCTCCCGTCGAGAACATGGAGGGTGTTGTTATTGTCCGGAACTGCGACCAAGGGGGCGCCCGTGCTTGTTTCCTGGAAGACGATGGGAGTCGGGGAGGGACGGGCAGCGAAGAAACCTTCCATCTGAAGCCGGTAACCTGTCGTGAACTTGGAAAGGACAGTCCCGTCTCGTCCGAGTACGCGCAAGGCCCCGGTGGTGTCCGAAAGGATCGGCTCCTTCACACCATCCCCATTCAGATCGGCGAGGTTGACCATAACCGGATGGGGAGATCCTTCCAGAGGGGTCGATTGGGTAGAGAATTTCCCCTTCGCGATCTTCAATTCCACAAGATTGAGGTCCCTCCCCTCCCCGGAAGGCTCGAACATAAACACTGAGACGGAATCGCCCCGGTGATCCGTCCAGGTTTCATCGTTCTTGAAAGGAACATCCCGGAAATTCGATTGCCACCCCTCGGGCCTCAGTGATCTTCCAGCAAATCGAGTCAGGGAAGCGGACCAAAGGACTTTGGCTTTATCATGTTCATATTTGAGAATCTCCGAGACAGAGAATGGCTTCGCCTGGCGGGCTTGTTCTTCACTCACGAGGAGCTCCGAGATCCCGTCGCCATCGATATCCTGGATTCCCCAAAGATACCGGTCGGGCAGTTCATGCTTCACGACCCCGGAGACCGGGTCGATGATTTCCAGCCACCATCGTCCGTCTCCCCGGGCGTTGAAGAGCGACACGACCAGTTCCCGATTGCCGTCGCCATCCACGTCACTGACGGAATTTCCGGTGTGCCGGACTTCGGTGGTATCGTTCGGATAAATGAACTCGACAAACCGATCCCAGAGAAGTGAGAGGTTTCCTTTCCCGTCGTTCTTCAGAACGGAGAGGTGCCGCGCAACCCGGTCAGCCGCGATGACGATGTCCCGATTGCCGTCGCTATCGATGTCAATGAGCTGAAGCAATCCATAGTTACGGTGACGCTCGCCGTTTGAGGTCCACCGCGCTGACGACATCATCCTCCCGCTCAGGACGTCGAACACGTACACGCCGCAAAGTTTGGAGACGACCAGCTCGTCGATTCCATCGTTGTCGAGATCCGCAGCGGCGACGGTCGGGTGATAGGCATCATCCATCCAGAGTGTGTGGGTGAGCCGGACCTTGGACGCACCCTCACGGAAATCGAACACCCTTACCTCTTTCGAGCTCATCATCGGGACGATCAGGTGCATCCCAGCGGACGATGGGTCGAACCTGTGACAAAGCATCATGTTGGCGGGAGTTCCGGCAGAGGCGGGAAAGCCGACATACTCCCGCAGCAGGACCCGCCCGTCCTGCGCTGACAAGACGAAGACTTCATAGCCGGTGGACGCGAGGATTTCCTCGATGCCGTCGCCGTCCAGGTCCACAACCCTCCCGATCGCATTCAGGCCGTAGCTTGGCGTCTGCCACACAATTTCTCCACGCCACGTTGTACGGACGACACATCCTCCATACGCGAGGAGAAGGTCATGGCTGTCGTCACCGTTGGGTGTGACAAAAACCTCGTTCTCGCTCCCGCCGAGCGCATACTGCCACTTCACGGCCGGATGAACGATCACGCCCGGAGTGAGGCAACGTCCGGTCAACTGGTTATCACGGCGATAGGTATGCCATTCTGCCGGAGGAACTGTGTGCATGAAACACCGATGCCAGTCAGTCGTTATGGGAGGTGATCAGAAGCGAACGTCTTGCGGAAGCCCGGTCCTGATGGATTCAAATGCCTTCAGAATCAGGAGGGTCGCCCGCAACCCGTCGCGGTGTGTAATCGGGGGCTTCTGCTTTGTTTGAAGCGCCCGGATGAAGTCGCGGTTTTCCTCCTGGAAGCCGTACTCCTCGGGGTCTTTGTGTTCGGTGCTCTTCTCGCCGTCGAAGAGCGTCGCCGTTTTCATCCTGTCGTGCAGGTGCGCTGTCCGCGTTCCATCCATCACCTGGAAGGAGAACTTGGAGACAAAGGGAGTCTGGCCGCTGTCCCCTTGCGCAACACTGGCCACCATACCATTCGCAAACCTGATCGTTGCCACTATGTTATCGATGATCTTCACCCCATCGTGCGTAAAGTTTCCCCCTTCGGCATAGATCCGTTCCGGCTCCGATTCATTCAGGTAATAGACAAGATCCATCGTGTGGCAGCCCTGGGAGAGAACATTCCCTCCCCCTTTGACAGGGTCGTTGGCCCAGAAATCGGATGGCCAGTGTCCGTCCATCATCTGTGCCACCGTGACGATGGGTTTCGGGATGAACTGTTTCACCCGGGCGACCGAGGGATAGTACCGCATCTTGAATCCGGTCATCAGCGAGATCCCGGACTTCTCGACCGCGTTGCCGACACGATAACATTCATCGAGCGAGAGGGCGAGCGGTTTTTCCATCATCACATGCTTTCCCGCCTGGGCCGCCTGGATCGCGAGAAGGCTATGGGTGTCATGATGGGTGCAAATGTACACGGCGTCGATGGAATCGTCGGCAAAGATGCGCGCAGGATCGGTGGTCGCGTACGAGCCTTGAAATTTCCGGCAGAGTTCCTGCGCCCGGGGTTCGAAGGCATCACAGAACGCTGCGAGGCGGGCTCCTTCGACCGATTGGAGGCATTGTGCGTGAATCTCTCCGATACTTCCACATCCGATAATGGCGACGCTGGTCATGATGGATTGAGGTATGTTCTTTTTATTAAACGGAAAGGCAGTTCACAGAGCAGTATGGGCAGTTGTTCTTGATGAGTGAGTATAGAGAGATTTGATACAACGCACAAGCGACCGTCGTTCGTCATGAAGTTTTTTCATTTTCATCCTTGAAACGGGGATAATATTATGATACTTTTTGCTACACATTGTATTTCCGGAGGCAGTATGAAACGTTTTGCCGTTTCCATGGTCGTATTTCTTCTCTTCACAGCTTTTATGACGCCGGTGTCCGGCCAGACCTTCCCTTCCAACGATCCGGTCCTCAAGAGTTTCTGGAGCGAAGCAATGGATTCCTCGCGTCTCGAGCTCCTTGCCCATGAGTTGTTGGATGTCGTAGGACCACGGCTTGTCGGCACACCGCAGATGCAGAAGGCTCACGACTGGGCAGTTGCGACATACAAACGTTGGGGGATCGAGGCGAAAAACGAAGAGTATGGGAAATGGCGCGGCTGGGAGCGCGGCATTACGCACATCGATCTCCTGGAACCGCGCGTACGAACACTTGAGGGGACGATGCTTGCGTGGAGTCCCGGCACAAAAAAGGGGGGCGTGACAGCCGGAGTGGTCATCCTGCCCGATCTTTCCGACTCTGCCGCGTATCAGAAGTGGTTTCCGGGTGTGAAGGGAAAGTTTGTACTGGTTTCTCAACCGCAACCCACCGGGCGGCCCGAGAAGAATTGGGAGGAATTCGGGATGAAGGCCTCCGCGGACAGCATGAAGTCGCTCCGCCAGCAGATCACCTCGCAATGGAATGAACGAATCCGCAAAACAGGCTATCGAGCCGACACGCTTCGCCTCGTTCTCGAGAAAGCCGGTGCGGCCGGAATCCTCACCTGTACCTGGACTGGCGGATGGGGTGTGACAAGAATTTTCGGGACGATCACCGAGAAGATCCCCACACTCGACCTGGCCATGGAGGATTACAACCTGGTTTTCCGACTCGCTGAGCGAGGCAACAATCCGGTGATTCGAGTGGTGGCGGAATCGAGATTCCTCGGCCCCACGCCGGCCATGAACACCATAGGCATGATCAAAGGGACCGAGAAACCGGACGAGTACGTCTTACTCTCGGCACATTTTGATTCCTGGGACGGCGCTTCCGGAGCGACCGACAATGGAACGGGATCGATCCTTATGATGGAGACCATGAGACTCCTGAAAAAGTATTATCCGAATCCCAAACGGACCATTGTGGTCGGCCACTGGGGGAGTGAGGAACAGGGGCTGAACGGATCGAGGGCTTTCGTGAAGGACCATCCGGAGATTGTCCAAAAGCTTCAGGCAGCCTTCAATCAGGATAACGGAACGGGGCGCGTCGTCAATTTGTCCGCGCAAGGGTTCCTCCGCGGCGGTGAGTTTCTTTCCCGCTGGCTCTCCCACGTCCCGACCGAAGTCACCGAGCATATCAAGCTGTCTGTCCCCGGGATACCATCGGGGGGCGGCAGCGACCACGCTTCGTTCGTGACCGCGGGCACACCGGGATTCGGACTGAGCTCGCTCAACTGGGATTACTTCAGCTATACGTGGCATACGACGCGGGATACCTACGACAAACTGGTGTTCGACGATCTGAAGAACAACGTCATCCTGGCAGCGTCTCTTGCCTACCTTGCTTCTGAAGACCCGGAGTTCATTCCGCGCGACAGGCGAGTCATGCCTGTGAATAGCCGTACGGGGCAACCGATGGAGTGGCCCGCTGTACGGGAACCGGAGAGAGCAGGCGGCCTGCCTCCCCGGCCGTAGAGCCCCCGTTCGAACGGGTGATTGTAAGTTGGAAAAAAGGGCCCCGGCCATTTTCTGAGTTGAATTTGGCCGGGGATGTATGTACTATTCCTTCAAGCAATATTCACACGCCCGTGTGGACACCACAAGGATGAAGGGATGGCAACAGTGACACTCCCC
>JBBEBV010000082.1:0-6777 GCA_040882165.1 Bacteroidota bacterium | reverse complement strand
GTGAGATCCGAAAAGGATTGAAGTTCGTTCCGCGGTCATACCAATCGATCCCCTCCGTTTTCTTCAACCAGCCGGATGCCGCATACGTCACAGGAGTGAAAAGAATTTCCACGCCGCACTTGAAGAGGTAGTTGGAAACGACGATCGCAACGAGCAAAGCGGTGGAAACTGTCCCGCCGAAGGCGATCAGCACAAACAGAACGGTATCAAGCCCCTGCCCGATCAGGGTCGAACCGATGGTCCGGGCCCAGAGATATTTACCTCCGGTGGCCAGCTTCATGCGGGCGAGGATGAAGGAGTTGGAAAACTCTCCCGCCCAGAAAGCGACCAGGCTCGCGCCGACAATGCGCGGCGTTAGACCCAGCACCGCATCGTACGATTCCTGAAATGACCACTCGCCTGCTGCCGGCAGCGCGCCCACCGCTGCCACCGTTCCCGCCATCAATGCAGCAGAGAAGAACCCAAGCCATATGACTTTCCTCGATCGTGCGTAGCCGTACACCTCCGTCAGGATATCTCCAAAGATATAGCTCAAAATGAGCAGGACAGCGACAAACAGTCCGGTAATGGTATCGAGGTGTTTGGTACGGGATTGCATCTGGGTGAAAAGACGCCGGGCAATTACTTTGGTTTTTGGAACAGCGCGGGGGAGAGACCGGAATTGAACTTCGCCTCCTTCACGACAAGATCCCCCACTTTGATCGAGGCGGCCTGGTAGGTGATGGCAAAGGGGACTTTGACTCCCTGAACGGTCCTGTAGTCCGCAAGAATCTCCTCCACGTCGATCAAGCCTTCGGCTCCCTGTCGCCGGACGATCTTTCTGACAATCAGCTTCGTTCGATCATCGACAAGGATCCGTATCGGGTCCTTCATCTGGCGACGCCGCACGGACAATTCGTGGACATTCGAACCGTTTTCAGTCCTGCTTCCCACATACTCGAAGGAGTATTCCTTCTTGCCGATATTTTGCAGCATGTCGTACAGGATCCAGAGGGAAATGCTCCGCATTTCCTCTCTTTGAGATGCGGGAAGTTCTTCGACCCCTTCAGGATTCTTGACCCAACCAACAGACCCGTCAAACCCCACGATCAACTCGCCGAAATCAAACTGTGTTGTCTGCCGTATCTTGTTGGGGCGGGAGTACTGGTTCTGCATCTCGTACATCGTGTTTCCCTGGGGAGTGTACGATGTCATGGTGAAGGAGAGAGACAAATCCCTCGCCTGGGCGACCGCGGTGCCCCCCATGGCTGCAAGCGTTTGTTTCAACAGGCTCGTTGCCTGCTCTGTGTTCGCCGCAGATCTGGTTTGCTGCACCGCCTGCGCTACAGGGATGGCTGCAGCGCAGGCAAGAGCAACAACCGCAGAGAGGAACAGCATTCTCTGCGAAGTCCAGGCCGGGCAGTGGCTACCGACCCACCCCACGAATCTACGGTTTCTTGAAAGCATCATCCTTGACACCGACATTGACCGCAGCTGAAATGATCGTGAGTTCTGAAATCTTTTTCCCGTTCGCCGTGGACTCCGTCTTATGAGGAATCTGGACTCCCTCCACCAGCCGGTAATCAGAATAACGTTCTTCGATGTCGGCCGGTCCTGAAGCGGTATTTCCTTTCGCCACTTTCTTGTCAAACAATCCCGTCCCTGTATCGATGTAATACCGGAAGGTGTAATTCTCAGGGAGATACCGCACGAACACAACGTTCATGGCCTTGCCCCCGACTGTTTCATCCTTCAGGTATTGCACCTGGTAATCCGATTTCTCAAAATTCTGCAGGAAGTAATGCATGTCGCTTGCCATCTGTTTCCGGTAGTTCTCCCGCAACGATCCCGGCATCTCCTGGGATCCCATGGGTGATTGAACCCATCCGTTCGTTCCGTCGAATGCCATGGTCATCTCTCCCATGGGGGACTTGAGGCGCGTGGCGAACTTGTTCGGCATAACAACCTTCGTCTCCGCGTCCATCGTGATATCTCCCATCGGGGTCGATTGCATCAACTTGACGGTCGTGACCATGTCCTTGATGGCAACGACCTTTGATCCCCCCATGGCCGCGAGGGTTTTCTTCAACAACTCTTTCCCTTTGGCGATTGTCTCCGGCGTGGCATCGGGAATTTTCTCGGGGGGAGACGGAATGGTGATATCGATGGTCTTCACGGAGCCGAGCGAACTGAGCGGCTCGTCAAAATCGCCGTCATTCCCGACCACAAGAATTGACAACACCTCTGGTTTCCAGCGTTTCTGCATGGCCTCGTTGACGGCCTTCAGTGTCGCGTTCTGAACGGTCTGCTGTTGTTTCTGGTAGTAGTCTTTGGGATAGCCGAAGTATTCGAGCGTCATCAGTTTGTTGATCACCTTGGATTTGGTGTCGAACTCGAAGACAAAAGAATTGAGGAATGATTCCTTGGCATATTGCAATTCTGAAGCCGTGATCCCGGACGTCACAGCCCCCTCGAATTCCTTCAGGATGGATTTGACCATCGCCACCGTCGTTCCGGATTTGGTCGAACCTCCCATGGAAAAGGCCCCCTGGTAATCGTACGATTCACCCCAAAAACTCCATACCGCGTACGCCAGTCCCTGTTCGGAACGAATTTTGGAAAAGAGCCTCGAAGCCTGTCCGCCGCCAAGCGCTTTGTCGGCAAGGTTCAGCAGCGCACTTTCGGGATCGTCCAATCTGCCGCCAAGATGGCCGATGTAGATCTGGGACTGATTGACATCCGTTTTCTTGATGAAGTTCACCGTCCGTGATGCGGCCATCCGCGCCTGGGGTGCAGGGGAAACTGCCGGCGTTCCTTGCGCCCAACCTCCAAAGGCATCCTCGATTTTAGCTTTCATGGCGGCCGTCGAGAAATCACCCCACACGGCGATCATCATGGCGTTGGGGAGAAAATACTTCTTGTGGAAATCGATCAAGTCCTGTTTGATGATGTTTTCCACGTGGGCATACTCCATCAGCCGCGCGTAGGGACTGGTTGCGCCATAGATCAGGCGGTTGTACTCGCGTCCCGCGATGCCCGCCACCTGATCGTTGCGGCGGCTTATGCCGGAACGAGAGGAGACTTTGGCCAGGTCGATCTTGTCGTCACGAAAAGCCGGATTTTTCAACACGTCGACAAGCACCCCGAGTCCCATGTCGAAATCTTCCTTCAGGACGGAGAGGCGTGCCCCACCGGAAGTGGAGCCAATGAAGGTCTCCACCGACGCCGCTGCCCGCTCCAGCATTTGATCGATCTCCTCACCGGTTTTCGAAATCGTGCCCCCCGTTCGCATCACTTGTCCGGTGAGGCTCGCAAGCCCAACCTTGTCGGCCGGTTCGTAACGCGATCCCGTTCGTACCATAAGCGACGCATTGATGGTGGGGAGCGTATGGTCCTCGAGGAGATAGACGATCATCCCGTTGGAAAGCTCAAACCGCGTTGGCTCGGGGATCTGTAGTTCGCGGAGCTTCGGATATTTCAGGTTCTTGTAATGCTGCGGTTTGGTCGCGGGGGTCTGCGCTGCTGCCGAGAGGGCGACCGCCACAATGAGCAGCAGGATGGTGTGAAGACGGTTTTGTTTCATGACATATTCTCCCTTGCGCATTCGATGATGGGGCTTACTTCGCCGGTTCGATCGCTCCGATACTTCGGTTGTTGTTGACGAAGACGGCCGTTGCCGCCCGCTGGATGTCCGCCGCTGTGACGGCGTTCAGTTTGTCCAGCGACTTGAACAACTCGCGCCAGTCGCCATACAGTCCTTCATACGTGGCAAGTTGATTTGCGAGTCCCTGGTTTGATCCGAGCGACCGGATCAGTCCGGCGCGTGCGCGGGTCTTGATCGCCTTCAAATCCTCGTCGCTGACCGCCTCTGTTTTCAACCGTTCAATCTCATGTTCAATGGCTGCCAGGCAGGAATCGTTCGACTGTCCCTGGGCCGGGAAGGCAAAGAAAAGGAAGAGGTTTGGATATTTCTGTCCGGGGAACCCGCCGAATCCTCCGGCGGAGATCGCCAGTTTCTTGTCACGGACGAGTGATGTATATAGGCGTGATGTTCTGCCGGAGCTCATCAAATCCGAAATGACGTCGTACACCGCATCATCCGGGTCGCTGATGCCCCCCTTCTTGTAACCGACAACAATCACCGGCTGCGATTGTTCATGCAGCACGACGCGTCGCTCGCCATTCTGCGGTGGTTCGGTGGTCCGGACCGGGTCGGCTTTCCGGCCGGCCGGAATACGGGAGAAGTACCTCTCTGCCAGCCGTTTCACTTCGTTGACATCGACATCTCCCACCACCGCTATGGTCATGTTCGAAGGAACGTAATACTTCTTGAAGAACTCATAGGCTTCCTGCCGCGTAATCCCTTTGAGATCGGCCATGTGGCCGATCGTATTGTCCTTGTACGGGTGTGACTTGAACGCGACGGAGATGACCTCCTCAATCATCTTTCCGATGGGATTGCTCTCGACCCGCATCCGCCGTTCTTCCATCACGACATCCTTCTCTTTATAGAAGTCCCGAATGACCGGGTCGTAGAACCGTGCGGATTCGAGTGTGAACCAAAGTTCAAGCTTATTGGACGGGAGACTATAGAAGTATGTTGTCTCATCCATGCTTGTTCCTGCGTTCAGTCCGACACCCCCTTGTTGTTCAATGACGCGGCTGAATTCGTCCCCATCGCTGAACTTCATCGCCTCTTCCTGCGCTTTCTCGAACGCAGCATTCAGGGACGCGAGTTTCGCCGTGTCCGGATTGACCTTAAGTCTCACCTGCTCCCGGGCTGTCCAAGCCTTGTCGAGAGCCTCAAGCGCGGCCTTCTCTTTTCCGAAATGTTTGGTGCCGATGTCCGTCGTGCCTTTGAAGGCAAGATGTTCGAAGATATGTGCGAGTCCGGTAATGCCGCGACTCTCGTTCACGGAACCGATGGCGACATACGTTGTGAACGAAACGACGGGAGCATCGCGGCGGGGAAGGATCAGGAACTTCAACCCGTTTTTCAGAGTGTGCTCGACAACCTGACTCTGGACGGCTTTGAAACCGTCCTGGGCTGTCGCGAACTGCAACGCAAGCGTTGCGGCAATGAGAATCCGGATGGATGGTCGCATAGGTGCGCTCCTTATTGTGCAAGAATGTTGGGTTTACTCTTGAGGAGTTCTAAAGCGGTATGGAGACGTTCATAGAACCGGCGTGAGGACTCGAGTGTGCGAAGCTGTTGTTCGACCGACGCCGAGAATTCTTCGCGTGTGAATCCGGCCGAATCGAGCAATGACTGAACCCGACGATGATAGACAACGGAGTCCCTCCCCGGATCAGGCAAACGATATTGCTCATGAAGCAGCATCAGGCCGGCGTAGGTGTCGGCGATCTTCTCAGTTTCTCCCGATGAGTTGGTTGAGGAAGGACCGCACCCGGCGGCCATGGACCAGCAACAGAGAACTATGATGAGTTTACATCGGCGGGCCTTCATGGGTCGGTAGGAAGGTAGCAAACAGAAAAGAGTGAAGCAAGAGACGGGAAACCGCCTTAACCATAAAAAGTAAGGCTAAAGCCGGGCCCGGGCTCCGCAATGCTCCGCCGAAGCCTTCCCTCTGCTATGCCTGAATGAACGCCCCGCAAGGCTCCGTGATCTGACCCCCCTTGGTGCTGCTCACCCTGGAGGCACGGCTCAGGATGTTGAAAATATCAAACGTCGGCGCACTGCTTGCAACCCGTTTGACCAACCGGTATATTATCACCATTCTTGGACCTGCCGGAAGGCCATTCTCTAACATATCCCAGGGAGTACCATGAACGAAGCATCTAAAAACCTGCTGCTCGCGACCGTCAAGGAGTGGGCGAAATTCACAGGAGATCGCGAAAAGTTCGGCACCATCGCCGGTGAAGTCGCCGCCCTCACGCGCAAATGCGTTCAGGAAAGCCTCGCCTTGCTGAAAACTCAGAATATCGACGTAGAGGCCGAATCGGCCGACGCGATGAAATTGCTGGGGGTCCCCCTGCATATTGATCCCGTGATCGACGCGACGTTTCCGAATGTGAAGGTCAGCGTCGTGCTCAAATGCGCCGGCGCCACGAGAACGATCCTGATCAACCCCAACCTCTCCATCTCCGCCGGGGGTGCCGTCGTGACCTACGATCAATTGAAGAAGGGCATTCCCCCTGCGTTTGAAACGAACGCCGCGGAATTTGTGAAGGACGCGTTCCTGTACGTAGCGAGGACGGGGGGTAAGGAGTAGGTTCGGGCGGGGATCAGCCATCGACCCCCGGAGTTCCATGGATTTCGCGTTCATCCAGTATTGTGTACTGAAAAGAAAAAACGCTTTGGCCTTTTCTCTCGTATCAGATTATAAACCCACAGGTGATCAGCCCGAGGCAATCCGCCAGCTTACCGAGGGGGTGGAACGGGGAGACAAGCACCAGACCCTGCTTGGTGTAACCGGGAGTGGAAAAACGTTCACGATCTCCAACGTCATCCGGAACATCGACAGGCCTGTTCTTGTGATGTCGCACAATAAAACGTTGGCAGCGCAGCTCTATGCCGAGTTCAAAGGCTTCTTTCCCAAAAACCGCGTCGAGTTCTTCATCAGTTACTATGATTACTTTCAGCCGGAGGCGTACGTCCCTTCCAGCGATACGTACATCGCAAAGGACTCCTCCGTCAACGAGGAAATCGATCGCCTCCGTTTGAAAGCGACCAGTGCCTTACTGAGCGGCGACCCAAACGTCATTGTGGTCGCGTCGGTGAGTTGTATTTACGGCATTGGTGCGCCGGAGGAGTGGCTTTCGCAAACCATCACCCTC
>JBBEBV010000081.1:38003-39833 GCA_040882165.1 Bacteroidota bacterium | reverse complement strand
GTTCATGATGTCTTTGCACCAACGTTGCGCGTTAGAATATCGTCATCCCCCACACCACGAGCGCTCCTGTCAGCGCGCAGATCCAGTTGACGAGATCGTTCTTCACCCACCGAAACCCTTTCTCCCGTTGAGCCGGCCGGTCACAGTGCTCCGTTCGCTCGATGAGGGCCCCGCACACGGAACATCGGTATTGAGCCTGAAGCGTTGCTCCCAAGAGGCTATCGACCAGGCTTCCAGTCATCCCTCCCACCACGACAGCAAAGGCAGTCCGCACATCGCCGAACCAGTAATACCCGCTGAGAGCGATGACGAGCGCGCCGACTCCTCCCGCAATCACCCCTTCATTGGAAATCCCGCCGCTGGTTCCCGGAGGCACAGGCTTGAGTGTGATCACGGAGGTTGTGCCTCCCCCGGCCAGGAGACCGATTTCAGTCCCCCAGGTATCCGCCGTGACGGCTGCAAGGGCACCCAGGTAGTAGGGATAAAATTCATACTCAGGAAAAAAGAACGAGAGTGACGCAATGATCCCGGCAATCCCACCGTTCGCCATCACCTGTCCCGCATCCCGCACGCCTGTTTTTTCGAATGCCAATTCGAACCGTACCTTGCGGCTCCGTCCGAACTTCGATAATAGGCTCGAGAGAACAAAAAATGTCACCATCGGCACGGTCCATTGCCAACCGCCGGTACCGTAGATCACGACGGCGAGGACAAAGGTGGCCAACGAGCCCGTGAGGGTGAGGAAACGGGCGAAGTAAGAGGCAAGAGCGATAAGAAAACCGAACAACGCGGCCAGGGCAAATTGTTCAGCCATGGCTACGCCGGGACACGGAGATGCTCGAACGAACCGTTGATCAGGGCGATAATGAGAAGGTCCATCAGAACATGGGGATCGGGGGAGGTTGATTTCAGCATCCGGTCGGCTTCCAGCAAAGCCTTCAAAGCATTCTCAACCTGCTCCACTGTGAAGTTGGCCTGGAACTGGAGCTGCTGTTTCAGGAAGTAGGGGGGAATGCCGATCTCGGAAGCAATCTCCCCTTCCGGCTTTCTCCGCAACTTCGGATCGGAAAGCTTCCAGAGTTGTAGAAAGAAACGGGTCAGCATGACGATCATCATCTGGGGAGCCTGTCCCGATTCAACCATCCGCTCCACGATCCGAACAGCCTCCCTGGTATCCTTCCGTCCGATGGCGTTCTGGAGCTCGAAGACGGTGAACCCCTTGGAGGCTCCCACAACAGCCGCGACATCTTCATGCGTCACAACCTTCTTCTCGCCGATAAACACAAACAGTTTGTCGATCTCGTTCTGGAGGGCACGGAGCGAGTTACCGACGTAAGCTTGCAGCAGCCTGCAGGCCTCGGCGTTCGCCTCCTTCCCCGCTCCCTTGATCCGCTGGGCTATCCACGTTGGGACCTGATTGTCGTACAACGGTCTGCACTCCACCACCATCGCCTTCTTCTTTAGATCGGTGAACGGCTTCCGGCGGAGATCCGGATCGAGGGAGACGAGAAGGAGAATGGTGGAATCGAGCGGCTTGTCAATGTAAGTGGAGACAATCTCCCGCGAAGCCTCCGCAGTGACGAGCTTCTCGAACTCCTTCACCAACACCACACGCTTCTCCCCCATCATGGGGAAAGAAGAGGCATGAGAGACGACGTCTTTAGGATCTGCCTTGCTTCCGTAGATCACATCGAGGTTGAACCCCCGGGCGGCCGGGTCAACGACATGGTCGATGATTGCATCGACGCATTCTTCGATCAGAAAATCTTCGTCGCCGTGAAACAGGATAATCGGCGGAAACTTTCCTGATCGAAGGATCGGTTGGAATTC
>JBBEBV010000081.1:8380-37903 GCA_040882165.1 Bacteroidota bacterium | reverse complement strand
CGTGAAACAGGATAATCGGCGGAAACTTTCCTGATCGAAGGATCGGTTGGAATTCGGTGTAGGTCATTGATGAATATGCTCGTGGGATAACCAGTTCGTCCTCAGCACTCCTGAAGACTAACGCCGCTACCAACGAGTATCTTGCTTTTGTGGGGTAAAAGGCTACACATTTTCATTGAGTCAGAGACGGTTGTTTTTGACAAGAGCCGCGCACCCTCTCCTCTTAGGAGAGGGCAGGGTGAGGTCTGATTTAAGTAGGTTTTCGAGCGCGTTCAAAAACAGACCCCATCCGTACCTTCCCCTAAAAGGGGAAGGGGCTCTGTACCTTCTTCTCTTAGGAGAGATGGAGCAAGGTCTCAAGAACACAAAGTTATTTGTTGGAAGAGCAATGGCATGCACACTTTCACTATTGTTTTTCCTTTTCCTTCTCCTTCCCCATGGCCTTTGTAACGACAAAGGCGAAGCCTCCCCACACAATCCCCAACGTCAGAACCATAACGACTATGGTCAAGGGTTCCACGGCTACGCTCCTGTTCCGGTCCGGAATGTGCGCCGGACCATTGCCTTGTTGAGAAGGATAAACACCACCATGATCACTCCCCACTGCATCAGACACGTTCCGACGCTGTAGGTGTTGAATGGATTCCACCATCCCTCCGTATCAAAGGAAGAGATGGAGAGATAGAACCACCATACGATCAGGACGACAACCTGGAGAGGGATGACCCAGGAAATCACCACGTTGTACCAAGGACCGATCTGAATATCGCTCCCCTCCCCGTTCACCGCCTCCCGCCGGAACCGGTCCGCCCCGTGCTTGATGATGGCAAAGGAAATAAATCCGCCGCTGATCATCAAAGCAATACCCCAGACGAAATCCTGGTTCTCGAAAAAGGTCATGCTGATGGCGGAGGGAATGCCGAGCAGGAACCCGAGCACGGCAACGAACACGAGCGCCCGTTTCCGTTCGATCCCCATATCGACAAATGTCTTGACCGCAAGTTCGATCATGGAGATCAGCGACGTGAGAGCGGCAAAGGTCAGTCCAAGAAAAAATATCGAGGAGAAAAATCCCTGTACGGCGAAGCCGCCGGGAAGCTTCTCAAACAATTGTGGGAGGAAAATAAAGGCGAGTCCCGTGTTGGTGCTCCCCTGCCCTGAGATGAGTTCCTTAATGCCTTCACCCGGCGAGAGGGCGAACACGGTGGAGAAAATGGTGATGCCCGCAAGAAGGGAGACGGAATTATTACCGAACGCGGTGATAGTGGCGTTCAACGCGATATCCTCCTTCTGCCGCGCGTAGCAGGCGTACGTCAGGATCAGGCCCCACCCGGCTCCGGTATCCCATGCATTCTGCGTCAACGCGGCAAGCCAGACCCTGTAATCGAGAAGCGTATCGAGGTTCGGCGTAAAGAGGTAGGCAATCCCTTCCCATGCTCCGGGGAGAGTGACGGCCCGGACCGCGAGGATCAGCAGGATGACGAGGAGGGAGGGGATGAGGATGCGGTTCGTCCGCTCGATGCCACCCACCACCCCCCGGTAGATGACGAATGCACCGACCACCATCGCGATGAAGTGAAAGAAAATAGGCTCATAGCCTCCGGTAAACGAGTTCCACAATCCCACATGGTCTTCGACGGTCACGAGTGACCCGGTGACCGCATGAGTAAGGTATTTGATGCACCACCCCGCCACCACCGAATAGTAAAACATGATCGCGGTGGCGACAAACCCGACGAAGGCCCCCATCCACGCAAACTTCTCGCCGGCAATTTTCGCGATACCGCCGATGTTGCCGTAACGGGTATATTTCCCAATCGCGAATTCCGCGATGATCAGGGGGATCGACCAGAGGAAAAGGAAGATGACCCATGGGATCAGAAACGATCCGCCGCCGTTCTGCGCGACGATGCGGGAGAACCGCCAGATGTTCCCCGTCCCGACTGCAATCCCAATGACCGACAGGATCATGCCCCAGCGTGAAGTGAAGAACTCTTTTTTTTCCGACATTCCTTCCTCCTCCTCCGTGGTGGTGGTGAGACGGCGCCTTCAACGCTTCATCCGGACCCTGCAGACCCGCTATTTTCGTACGATCGTCACATTCTTCATAACGACATCCTGTAGCGGACGGTCGTTCGGCTTCGAGGTCTTCACCTTCCCGATCGCCTGCACGACGTCCAGCCCCAGCGTTACTCGTCCGAACACGGTGTGCTTGCCGTCAAGCCAGCCGGTGGGAGCCAGGGTGATAAAGAACTGGCTGCCGTTCGTACCCGGCCCTGCGTTGGCCATCGACAGGATGCCGGGTCCGGTATGGCGGAGCGTATCGACGATCTCGTCCCCGAACGTCCGTCCATAGATGCTTTCCCCACCGCTTCCGGTGCCGGTCGGGTCGCCTCCCTGGATCATGAACCCATCGATCACCCGGTGAAAGATGATGCCGTTATAATATCCCTTCTCGGCCAGGCCGACAAAGTTGCCGACGGTCTTCGGAGTGGCAGCGGCGAACAGTTCTACCTCCATGGTGCCCATGTTCGTTTCAATCACGGCAAATACTTTCTGCGTGTCTGTCATTGGTCTCTCTTGTTGTTTGTTGGATGAACAGGAAGGAAGAACGATACTCAGGAAGAGTACGAGCACATTCAATCGACTCATCGATGCACCTCCTTGGATCAAATGAACAGGATACCGAGTACGCCGGCCGCCAGGCAGTAAAATGCGAACCAACTGAGCTTGCCGCGCTCGAGAACGTTGAGGAGAAACTTGATGGCAAAATATCCGGATACAAACGCAACCACCGTGCCGAGCAAAAGCTGGAGAATCCCGTCATGGACGACCCCGACCTGGATCATTTCTTTCGTTTTGAGAAGCGTGGCACCACCGACCGCAGGCAGGGAGAGAAGGAAGGAAAACCGGGCGGCCTTCAAGGGGGCCACCCCGAGATAGATGGCGGCACTGATCGTTGAACCCGAACGGGAAATCCCTGGAATGATCGCCAGAGCCTGGGCGAGGCCGATCAGGAAAGCTGCAACCCATCCAATTCTTTTCCCGTCTCCCGGCGTCCTCAGGCGCGTCAGGAACAGCACCAGGCCTGTGATAATCAGCATGACCGCGACCAGTTTCGGATCGGCAAAGGCATGGGAAATCTGGTCTTCGAACTTCAACCCGACCACGGCTGCGGGAATGGAAGCGAAAATGATGAGGATGCCGAAACGAAAATGTTCGCTCGTTTTGTACAGATGCTTCGCGGTCGCTGGTGCAAGAATCCCCTGCACCACTACCCGGGTGATCTGCACGACGTCGGTCCAGAAAACCAATAACACACTGACCAAGGTTCCGAAATGAACGAACACTTCAAATGTGATATCCGTCGAAGTTGGAACGTTCAGCAGATGCTCCACGAGAACCAGGTGCCCGGAGCTGCTGACCGGGAGAAATTCCGTAAGACCCTGGACGAGTCCAAGAATGAGGGACTGGAGAATACTCATTGAATCTTCGCACCTGTTACGTTAGTTCAACCGGATCATGAATCCCAACCGAAATCCGATGGAGAAAAAATTCATTGCCGGGGATGATTGGTCGGAACGGTTGATGACCGGCGACCCGTCGTCCCGCTTCAGGTTTCCCAGAAAATCCCACCGTGCCTGAACCCCCAACGAACCAAAAAACATTTCGTCGAACTGCGTATGCCCGGTCGCATCCAGCGTAACGCCGACACCACGGGCAGTGAAGTGATCTTCGCTCCCGAACCCGGGGAACCGTTGCTCGAACTCCGCCTTATGATATCCAAGGCCGCCGCCGAATTTGAGCCTGTAACCCTCCCCCGGCAGCAGGCGTTGCACCAGGATGGAAGGCATATGGACGGCGTACGAAAACTCCGACTGAAAACCCCCGCGCCCCGTTATGGAAAGCGTTTTGAGAAGCGCGGCGTACTCAAGGGTCAGCACCCAGTTTTCGCTGATCTGAATCTCGGGGGCGATAAACAACTCAACGGCAGAAGAAAACTCATCCAACTGCTGGCCGGCCACCGGCATCGATGAAGCGTTGATATAATCGACCAGGGATGGGGCGGAATGTGTCACAACCCCCATACCCGCGCCGATCCCGATGAACCAGGGGGACTTTTCTTCTTGTGCCGGAAGCCTTTCGGAAAGAATCATGAGCGCACCAGCCGCGAGGATCCTCAGAAATCCGCAGGCCCCGCTCACAGGTGCACCGGAGCGCCAAGACGCAGGGAGTCCTCGATGGCAAACGTTGTGAGGGTCGTCAAGGCCAGATTCTCAAATGAAACAGGGGAGGGCTGCCCATTGACGATCGCCTGAAGAAATGCCCTCATCTCTTCTTTATGTCCCTTTTGGATATTGGAGAATTTGAACTCTCGTTTCTTACCTTGCTGATACAGCGTCAGGTGCTGGAAGTTGTCCATGACCGCGCTCCTGCCGGTCGAGGAAAGTTCGAGGCGCTCCTTCGGAAGCGAGACGTCTCCGTTGGCAAGATAGGTGATGGTCCCAACCGAGCCATCGTCGAACTTGATCGTCACGACCACCGAGTCGTCATCCTTCACCCCGTGGGCGGGTGACAGGGATTCGGCAAACACTTTCACCGGCCTTGCCTGTGTGCAATATTGCAGCAAATCGACGAAGTGGCAAATCTCACCGATAATCCTTCCCCCACCCTCTTTGGAATCGCGGGTCCAGTGCGTCGCGGGCATGAGCCCCGCGTTGACCCGGTAGTTGAGAACAAAGGGGCCGACCGCCTGCTCGAAAAACCGCGCCACCTGCTGCGTGTGGGGGGCGAACCGGCGGTTGAATCCGACGAGGAGGATGGGCCGTGACCCTTCTTTCCTGCCGGAGCGGTGAAAAGCCTGCAACTCCTTCAGCTCATCGCGCGTCAGCGCAAGCGGCTTTTCCACAAAAACGTTCTTCCCTGCCCGCAGGGCTTCGAGGGCAAGTCGCGCGTGGAGGTTGTGCCGTGTTGCAATGAACACGGTGTTGATCGTTTCGTTCTCAAGGACTTCCCTCGCGTCCGTCGTGGCAAATCCGAATCCGAAATTGCGCGCGACATTGGCGGCATTCAAACCGTTCGCGGTGCAGACACCGACGAGCGAGACGCTGGAATCCTGCCGGAGGTGCGGGAGAAGAAAACCCTGGGCGAAATTCCCCGCCCCGACAAATCCGATTTTCACTTTGGCCGGGGTCTCCACAACGGACGTTCGGGGGAGTTCGATCCTTCTCGCTTCGCGCGCATCGTGTCTTCCTTCTCCCTCTCCGTAGTCAAGCAAGATGCCAATGTACCGCTCCTTCGATTCTCCTCTTGCGGAGATGAGGGAATAGGCCGATTTTGCATCGTCGATCACAAAGCGATGCGTGGTGAGTTTGCGGACATCGATCGCCCCGGTCGACACGTTCCGGAGAAACTCCTGCATATTTCTGTTCTCGGACCAACGGACGTATCCCAGCGGGTAATCATGGCCACGCTCCTCGTAGATCGGATCGTACCTCCCCGGACCGATCGAGCGTGAAAGACGGAAGTCGAGTTCTTTCAAAAAATAAGGGGCACGCGGTAAGGTGAGTCCGACATCCCCCACCAATACCACCCTCCCCTTTTCGCGGCAGAGGTCCCCCGCAAGTTCCACCGGGTCGTTACTCGGCGTAGCTGCCGTAATGATCACCGCGTCGACTCCCGCTCCTTTCGTCATGGAACGAACAACGTTCTTCACATCCCCGTTGTTCCGATGCAACGCGGCATCGGCGCCGCACTCCTTTGCCAGCTTCACCGATACCTGATCGGGATCGATCCCGATGACGGTGCAGCCATTTGCCTTGAGAAGCTGAACGGTCAATTGTCCGACGAGCCCGAGTCCGATCACCGCGATCGTTTCGCCCAGCGTCGGTTCCGCCTGACGAACGCCCTGAAGGGCAATCCCGCCGACCGTCGTGTACGCGGCCTCATCAAGATCGACCTCTTTCGGAACTTTGCAGCAGAGGTTGGCCGGGATCAGGATATACTCCGCGTGGCTTGCATACCCTGCACCGGCACAAGCGACCCGATCCCCCACCTTAAACTCCGTTAACCCCTCCCCGAGGGCTATCACAACCCCCGACGCACTGTATCCAAGGGAAGCGCGCGTCTCCAGCTGAGTCTTCACGCGTCTGTAGGTCTGGACGAGCCCATACAACCTGACTTGATCGAGGACCTTTTTGACAAGCTCCGGGTTTTTCTTTGCCTTCTCGAGCAGCGAGGCTTTTCGCTGACTGATCGATGCTTTTTCTGTCCCGGCACTGATGAGCGAATATCGCACCTTGACCAGAACGTGGCCGGCCTTGAGGGCGGGAATCGGAAGTGACTCTATCCGGATCTCGCCTGTCTTATTATGCTGGGTGACTTGTTTCATGGTTCTGCCGTTTGTTGTGCGACCCGGTCAATTTCCGACAAGGTCAATTGGTCCCTCAACAGAAAATACAAACCCACCCCCGTGGTGAGGACATATCCCAATTCATGCGTGAGAATGGAATAACTCAGCGCGGTCGTAGAATCGACTTGGTACAACTGGACAAGTACGAGCGTGAGGAAGGAATGATAGGTCCCCATCGCTCCGGGTGCGGGCAAGATAAAGGCAATTGTGGAAGCTGTCAAAAGAATAATTGCCGCGTCGAATCCGAGGTTGAACGAACCGAGGACGGGAAACGCAAAGAAGGCCAGATACAGGGACAGAATATAGAGAAACCACATCGAGAGGCTCAAAAGGACGATCGGCAGAAAAGTCTCGGACATCCGGGCAACCCCAAAACCGCTGAGGAAGGATGAAACGAAATGATGGAACCGTTCGCGAAAGCGGGCCGGAATAACGGGCTGAAGGATTCTGACGATCGTAAAGACCGCTTCCCCTTTAAAAAAAAGAACCACAAAGATCACCAGCGACCCAATCGACCCAAGCAGGAACAACGGCCGCACGGTTTCGACGTCCTCCACGAAGGGCGAAAGAACGACCGGGAAAAGAACAACAACGCCGCACAGGAGGAGCGAGAACACCAGGAGATCGAGGATCCGTTCAACGACAACGGTGCCCAGGACGGAAGTGGTTTTCAGTCCTTCCGCCCGTCCGAGACTGTATGAGCGGACCAACTCGCCAAGCCGGGGAATCACGTTGTTCACCATATACCCGATCATCACGGAGGAGAAGAGATTCCGGTGCCCAATACCGATCTTGACCGGCTTGAGCAGATATCCCCAACGGACTGCCCTGATGTAATGGCTGGCAAGCCCGACCGGAATCAGAACAGCGACCCACCGGTAGTCCACCCGCTGCAAGGAATCCCACAGGTCTGAGAATTTCGTGTCTTTGAAAGCAAGATACAGGAAGAGCCCGGCCACAAAGAAACTGAGGACCGTCTGGAGTACCTTCTTGGTTCGTGGTGGCATTCGTGCGTGGAGATCGTTAGCGAAGGTCTACGACTTCGGTTCCGGAGGGTGGGGAGAAGGCAAAAGCCGACCCCTGAATGTTGGTATTGAGTCTGACATCGTGCACCGTGTAGACGGTCTGTGTATCGTTCACATCGACCAATTCGACCTTGCGCACCACCCATGTTTCCTCCTCCACCCAGACCTTCATGGACCTGACAAAGGACTGGTCATCCTTGGGGACAAGGCGCAGGGCGACCAGAGAAGTGCCGTTCGCCTGTTCCCTCCCGAGGATCGAAGCGTAGTAATTCGAGGGAAGGTTCAGAAGGAACTGTTCCGGGGAGAGGGAGTTCTGGTTCTCCTTGTACCGGTCGACGATCACCTGCTTGTTCACCGGGGAGTAGGACCATACGGTGGTGCCGTCCGTGACCAAAGTTTGGTGTTCGGACTCGATACGATAGCGGTTCGGTTTCTTCATCATCAGGGTGCCGCTGAAATTCTGCTCGATCTTGGAGTATCCGAATTTCACGTGTTGGGAAAACCGGGCCGTTGCATCCTCGATCGTCTCGTACCGGCGCTGGATCCTCTGCGTCACGTCCTTCACATCAAGTTGCTGCGCGTCCGCAACACCGATCAAGCCGAACGCCAGAAATACAGAGCCGATGATCCTCATCCTACATGCTCCTTAAGATAGTATCCAGTTCTGCATCCGTTTCGACGAGGACCTCCCGGGCCTTGCTGCCGTCAAAAGGACCGACGATCCCGGCCGACTCCAATTCGTCCACCAGCCGCGCCGCCCGTGAATATCCCACCTTCAGACGTCTCTGCAGCAGTGAAACCGAACCCTGCTGGTGACGGACAACGATCTTCGCTGCCTCTTCGAACAACTCATCCCGTGAGCCATCCCCCCCAAAAGCACCGGCCTTCTTTTTCTCGAACGCCGAAGGGAGCTTATACGGATTGCTGTAACCCTTTTGTCTTGAAATATGGTTCGTGAGCCGTTCAACCTCCTCCGTCGAAATGAACGCGTTTTGAATACGGACAGGCTTCGGACTCCCCGGGGGAAAATACAGCAAGTCGCCGTTCCCGAGTAACTGTTCCGCGCCGTTCATATCGAGGATGGTGCGCGAATCGATCTTCGTGGCGACCTGGTAAGCCAACCGCGCAGGGAAGTTTGCCTTGATGACCCCCGTGATGACATCGACGGAGGGGCGCTGTGTGGCGAGAACCAGGTGAATGCCCACAGCCCGGGCCAGTTGCGCGAGGCGTGCGATTGGCTCCTCCACCTCCTTCGCGGCGGTGATCATCAGGTCTGCCAGCTCATCGATAATGATGACAAGATACGGGAGCTTCCGATGCTTGATCGTTTCCGTATCGTGTAACCGCCCGCCTTTCACCTTCTCATTATAATCTGCGATATTCCGGGTGCCGGCGGCGGCCAGCCGATCATACCTCTTCTCCATCTCGATCTCAACGCTCTTCAATACCATCACGGCATTGGTCGGGGACGTGATAATTTCCTCGTCCAGGTCCGGGGACACCGCAAGGAAGTGCTTCCTCAGTTTTGCGTAAAGGGAGAGCTCGATTTTTTTAGGATCGATGATGATGAACTTGACATCGCCCGGATGCAGCCGATAGATCAGACTTGCAAGGATGGTGTTGATACCAACGCTCTTCCCCGACCCGGTCGACCCTGCGATCAGGAGATGGGGCATCTTGGCAAGATCGTCAATGAACACCTCCCCTGTAATGGTCTTGCCCATCGCCAGCGGGAGAAATCCCTTACTGTCCCGGAACTTCGCCGAGTTGATCACGCTGCGGATCGTGACCAGCGCCGGGTTGTGGTTCGGGATCTCGACGCCGACCGTCCCCTTGCCGGGGATCGGCGCGATGATCCGGATCCCCTTGGCCTTCAGGGCGAGCGCGATATCGTCCTGGAGATTTTCGATACGGCTGATTTTTACCCCGGTTGCCGGAACGATCTCGTACAGGGTCACAACGGGACCCGGAGTGACGGACACGCTTTCGATATCGACGCCGAAGTCGGCCAGCTTGGAACGGAGAAGTTCCGCGTTCCCCTTCAACTCTTCCTCATCAACCACCTCGCTGGCGCGGGCCGGATCCAGCAGTTCAACAGAAGGAAAGACATAATCGATTTCTTCCTCGACGTCCTCGACCCCCTGCCGATCGTCAAAGTTTACCTCATCCTCCTCCACCCTCTCAAGGATCTCCAACGGCAGATCGTCCGCATTCAGGGGAGTCAACGGAAGGATGGGGGGTCTCTCGACCTCTTCCTCATCAGCCATGGGGGCGTGCCTCTGTGGCGATTCTGGCCGCTGGGGCGGCCTTCGCACCGTGGCTGTCGGGACAAGAGGTTCTTCCGCATCGCGTTTGATCTGGACGGGGCGTGGCGCCGCTTTTTGTTCTGCCGCCCGTCTTGCCTCCGAGGCGGCTCTGGCTTCTTTCCGCTTCCGATCGAACCAGGCCCTTAGGTGCCTGAACCGCTCCTGAAGCCGCTCATAGGTTTGCTGGATGTCGAGGTCCACCAGGAGCGTGAGGACGACGCCGAGGAGTCCCAGGATCAGGAGAAAACTGCCGGTGAGACCGATCAGTTTGTACAACGCGTTCGAAGCGAATTCCCCGACCACCCCGCTCCATTCCACCGCGAGGAATGGTTCATCGCCGAGCAGCCGCACGGAACCCATCAGGGCGGAAAAAAGGAGGGCGATAGCCACAACATAATTCGTCGCCAACATCAAGCGGTGGAGTTCTTTGCGGCGAAGGGCAATCCATGACCATGCCAGTCCGAGAAACGGGAGCACAATGACGGCATACCCGAAGGTGGAGTTGATCAGCCAGTTGGAGAGGACGGCACCCAGGAGACCGAGCAGGTTCTGCGTCCGGTCCGCTTGTGCCTGGAGCGTTTCATCGGGCGTCATCACCTTCCACAGATCCCAGACACGGATATCCCCATTGGCCTGGTCTGCGGAGGAATACGATGCAACGCTCAGGAGCACCATGAACGAGAAAAGAATCCCGAGGAACGCGTAGATCTGGCGTCGACGCTGCGGGCTCTTCTTTTTTGGCGACTCCCTGGGTTGTGCTTCCGGCATACGGCTCCCGCGTTAATGGTGAATTACGCGCTGAGTGTTGTGGTCGGGAGAGGTTCGTTCTCGGTGGAACGGCCCTCCTCCTTCCGGAGCTTGATGACATTTCCGGTGAGCGCAGGAAGAACCGGAACGGAATCCACCGCCGAGCAAATGGCAAGATCGGCGGCAAATCCGATCTCGACGAGATACTTCCCATGCTCTGTGTTCTTCAACATCTTCGGGATCGACCGGCCATACGTCTTGAACAACGCCTGCGCGCCGAGGGTTGAATCGGTCAATTCCACGGAGAGGGATTTGTCCTGCATCAGTTTCTGGACGATCATGCCGGCACACACGGTATCCTCCAGGCTGAAGCTACTGAAGGCGTTGGCCCTGCCGGCACACAGGATGACGAAATGCGAGTTGATTTCCTTCATAAACTCAACCGTACGCGTCAGGTTCACGAAGCAACCGACCGCGAGGTTTTTGGCAAAACGGCTCTTGTACATGGCCACAGAGCCGTTGGTCGTGCAGAAGATGATCGATTTTCCCTTGACCGTCGCCTCGCTGTACTCGAGCGGCGAGTTGCCAAGATTGAAGCCCTGGATGGTCTTGCCGTTCCGTTCGCCGCCGCGCAAAGTGACATCCCCGAACAAACTCCCGGAGATCTTCACGGCGTTTTCAATACTCTCCACGGGAACGATCTCCCGGGCCCCGTTGCTCAAGGCAACGGCGATCGTCGTACTGGACCTGAGGACATCAATGACGATGACGTTCTTATCCCGTAAATCCAACTCATCCAACTCAAATGGAGCGAAGCACAAATCGATTTTCATGAAATCCGTTTTCCCTCAGGAACCCTTCTGATAAAATGGTATCTTCACGACGGTGGCAGGGACGGATTTGCCGCGGATGACGACTGCGATCTCCGACCCTGCGTGCGAGTGTTCTGCCGCCACGTACCCCATACCGATTGCCCGTTCAAGCGAAGGCGAGAAGGTCCCGCTGGTAACCAGTCCGATGGACGTCCCGTTTGCCGCGAGTTCATACCCGTGCCGTGCGATAGCCTTTTCCGACAGGGTAAACCCGACAAGGTTTCTCTTCAGCCCTGCCTCCTTCGCTTTCAGCATAACCGGCCTGCCGTTGAAATTTCCCTTGTTCAGTTTCGTGATCCAACCGAGGCCGGCCTCCAGCGGATGGGTGGTTTGGTCGATATCGTTGCCGTACAGGCAGAATCCCATTTCCAAACGGAGTGTATCCCGGGCTCCGAGGCCGATCGGTTTGATCCCGAACTCCTTCCCTGCATCAAACAATGCCTGCCACACCCTCCGCCCGGTTTCAAGGTCCGAATCGAAGTAGAGTTCAAACCCGAGCTCGCCGGTATAGCCTGTACGGGAGAGCAACATCTCGACGCCGGCAAGCGTCCCTGTGGTGAAATGGTAGTACTCGAGGGCGGAAAGATCCATCGCCGTAAGCTTCCGCAGCAGAGCAAGGGACTTCGGTCCCTGCACCGCCAATAGGGAGAACGAATCGCTCCGGTCGGTCAACTCCACCTCCCCTTCCAATTGCGATTGAAGCCAGGCAAAGTCTTTTCCGATATTCGACGCGTTGACCACGAGCATATAGGAGTCACCGCGATGATACACGAGGAGGTCATCGACGATGCCGCCGTTCTCATAGCACATGGCGGAGTACTGAATCCGCCCTTCGGACAACTTTGCGACATCGTTCACAGTGACTTTTTGCAGGTACGCCAGCGCGTCCTTTCCCTGGACGATGAACTCTCCCATATGAGAGACGTCAAAGACGCCGACGTTGTTCCGCACCGCGAGATGCTCGTCCATGATCCCGGTGTACTGAACCGGCATCTCAAAACCGCCGAACTCCACCAGCTTCGCCCCCAGGGCGGCATGGAGCTCGTAGAAGGGCGTTCGTTTCATGTCGCTTTGCTTCCCTGGCTCTTGTGCCAGTCGGCCAGGAATTTTTCCAAACCGATATCCGTCAAGGGATGCTTGATCAACTGGTCTATAACTTTAAAGGGCATCGTGCAGATGTGGGCCCCGATCATCGCCGCCTCGACGACGTGGAGAGGATGGCGAACGCTGGCAACCAGCACCTCGGTTTCAAAAGCATAGTTCCGGTAGATCGTTACGATCTGGCGGATCAACTCCATCCCGTTGTGGCTGATATCATCCAGGCGTCCGATAAATGGACTGATGAACGAAGCGCCGGCTTTCGCCGCGAGCAGGGCCTGGTTCGGAGAGAAACAGAGGGTCACGTTCGTCCGGATCCCCTCCGCCTTCAATGCCTTCACCGCCATCAGCCCCTCTTTGATCAACGGGACTTTGACCACAATATTTTTGTGAACCTTCGAGAGATCGCGGCCTTCCTTCATGATCCCGTCAAAATTGGTTGAGACGACCTCGGCGCTGATCGGTCCATCCACGATCGCACAAATCTCTTCCAGGAGCTTGCGGAAATCCTTTCCCTCTTTTGCGACAAGACTCGGGTTGGTCGTCACACCATCCAGGACCCCCATCCGCGCCGCCTCCTTGATTTCCCCAATATTGGCTGTATCGATAAAGAACTTCATGTGCAAGAATCCTTCACTTACAGTTTATATTGATCCGTGATATCCTTGTCCTGCTTCACGGAAATAAAACGGAATTCGTCCATCGGCAGGGCCGGATCCTGGACCAGCTTGATCCGGACAAAGAACTTGAACATGATTTTCGTCAACCGGCTGATGGTGCCGTGCGTCAGGTAGATCGCGATGGCGGGATTGACACGCAGTTGCACACGGAACTCGCGGCTTTCCGATTTGAAGCGTTTGATCCATCGTTCAATCTGGTTCAGCGTACTGGTTTTGGACTGCACCAACCCGGTGCCGCCGCACGTGGGGCATGTATCACTAAAGCTCATCTGGACGTTCTGGCGGATACGCTGGCGGGTGATTTGCATAAGCCCGAAATCCGTCAGCGGCAGAACCGTAACCTTCGCCCGTTCCTTTCGCAGCTCCTTCTTCATCTCATCATACACCTTCTTCTTGTTCTTTTCGTCATCCAGGTCGATGAAATCGATGACGATAATGCCGCCGATATCGCGCAAGCGAAGCTGCCGGCAAATTTCCCGCGACGCTTCGAGATTCGTACGCAGGGAATTGAGTTCCTGTTCGCGCTTCGCTGCATAACGACCGCTGTTCACATCGATCACGGTCATCGCTTCCGTCTTCTCAATAATGACATATCCTCCGCTTTTGAGCCATACCTTCTTGCTCATCAGCGCCTGGATGTCCTTCTCCACCCCGTACTTATCGAAAATCGGTTCCTTGCTCTTGTAGAGTTCAACACGGTCGAGCATATCGGGGGACATCCATTGAACGTACGCCTTGATCTCCTTGATCAGTTTCCTGTCATCGACCACCACGTGCTCAACCTTGTCGCCGAAAAGATCACGGATGACGCTCGAGGTCGTCGTCATGTCCTTATAGACCAGCGCCGGAGCAGTTTCGGTCTTGACCGCTTTTTCGATGGTACGCCAGACCCGGATTTGTTCCTCGAGGTCCTGCTTGATGAGGGCATCTTCCTTTCCTTCCGCGACTGTTCGGATGATAGCGCCGAAACCCTCAGGAAGAATAGAGCGAACGACCTTGCGCAACCGTCGTTTCTCCTTGTAATCGACCAACTTTTTGGACACGCCGATCTTCCCGTCGAACGGAAGGAGAACGAGGAACCGGCCAGGGAGGGAAATCTCCGACGTTACCCGGACACCTTTCTTCCCGATGGGTTCCTTTGTGATCTGGACGAGAATCTCCTGACCCTTTTCGATATTGATATCCGGCCCGCGACGCTCCTCACGGTCACGATTGCCGTTTGGCGGAGCTCCTCTCCGTTTCTCAACATCCGGAACTACGGCAACGCCCCCCAGTCCGGGGACATGGACGGCCGGGACAGACTCTTCGGGAGAGTCCTCATCATCGTCCTCTTCATCAAACAGGGCGTTGTACTCTGAAAGGGATGAACCGATATCGGAAAAATGGAGGAAGGCGTCCTGCTGCAGACCTACATCGATGAAGGCAGCGCGAATGCCGGGCATGACCTTGGCAACCTTGCCAAAGTAGATATCCCCGACCATGCGCTCCTTCCCCGGAGTTTCAACAAACAGCTCGGCAAGTCTGCCGTCTTCAAGAATGGCGATCCGGTGCTCGTTCGCCGTCGAGTTGATGATAATGTCTTTTTTCATAGGTGTCGATGTCCCACCTCAGACTCCACACAAAGGAAGGCGAACATATCGCTCCGGACGACCCTGGACATCCCCCCTGCAGCGTGATGCCGGGGGAATACACTTGGAGGTGTGCATGTCCATATCGACCAAAGCGCGGCGCTTCCTGATTCCGACGGGATACGGGTAACAGCATCCCCGGACGCGCAAGGCTGATGGTTGCGAAAAGAAGTATGATGGAAATGAGAACCATGGTAATTATTGTTCGTTTTTCGCTCGTCCCGACAATTCGGGGGAGCCGGCCAACGAAGAGGCCCTACAAGGATGCGCCCGAACGGTGCGCCAAAAATACAAAGAGGTCAAGCGACCCTGCGTCACACGAGACTCTTTGCCGACCGTTGCTTCCTTCCGGACCTGGCGGGGTTGAGCAACGCCTTGTTGCGCAGGACTTGACCTCTGTACTCAGTAATGAATTCAAACAAAACACTCCCGCCTATGAACCTTGAATTATCTCGCTGCGTGGAGCTGAGGAGGATCGAACTCCCGACCTCTTCGTTGCGAACGAAGCGCTCTCCCAGCTGAGCTACAGCCCCTCGGTACGTCTGGCAACCTGTTTCTAAGGTAACGATAAAGTGGAAAAAACACAACGGGAAGTTTTCCCCGGTGTCGGAAGATCATCAAACCATTGGACTGGTTGCTTCTCCATCGACTTTTCTGTAAGATTGCTCGTCAAAACAGGAGGACACCGTGAAGGAACGGAAAACCGACAAACTTTTTTCGGAATATATGGCCGTGGTCCGACGCCTGAGAAAGGAGTGTCCTTGGGACCGGGAACAGACCCATCAATCCATCCGTCAGAGTCTCATTGAGGAAGCATACGAGGTTGTGGAGGCCATCGATGAAAACGACCTGGGAGAATTGAAGAAGGAATTGGGCGACCTGTTGCTCCATGTTGCCCTCCATGCCGTCATGGCGGAAGAGAAAAAGGCGTTCGACATGGACGCTGTGCTGCAAAGTTCGATGGAGAAGCTCATCCGACGACACCCGCATGTCTTCGGCGGTATCGCGGTCGGGAATGCCCGGGAGGTAAAGGTGAACTGGGAAAAAATCAAAATGAGCGAAGGAAGGAACTCCCTGATGGAAGGGGTCCCGAAAGAGCTCCCTTCCCTCCTTCGAGCGCACCGGCTTCAGGAGAAGGCCTCGAAGGTCGGTTTCGATTGGAAGGAGAAAGGCCCTGTGTGGGAAAAAGTGCGGGAGGAAATCGACGAATTGCAGCAGGCCGAACACAACGGGCGGGTGGATGAAACGGAGGAAGAGTTCGGTGATCTCCTGTTTGCGCTCGTCAATTACTCCCGGTTCCTCAACATCAACCCCGAAAACGCCCTCCGCAGGTCCACGGAGAAGTTCATACGCCGGTTCCGGGCTCTCGAGCAGGAGTTGGTGGGACGCGGGAAACGTGTCGAGGATTCAACCCCCGAGGAAATGGACGAACTCTGGAACGCCGGGAAAAAGGCCGGGAAAAACTCGTAGGATTCCGTTCCCTCCCCACCTCTTCCCCCCCCGGGGGGGGAGCCTTAGGCGGACTGTCCCTCCGGCTTCTTTCCCTCTCCGTTCGTGCCATTCTGGAACCGCTCGTACGCATTGATGATATCCTTCACGAGGCGGTGCCGGACAACGTCGGAGGCATCCAGGTACGAAAAACCCACGCCCTGCACTGACTTCAAGACATCCTGAATCTGTACCAACCCCGAGACCGTTTTCTGCGGGAGATCGATTTGTGTGATGTCGCCCGTGATGATGGCGCGCGAGTGCGCTCCCAGCCGGGTCAGGAACATCTTCATCTGCATGGCGGAGGCGTTCTGCGCTTCGTCGAGAATCACAAACGCATTCTGCAGCGTTCGCCCTCTCATATAGGCCAGCGGAACAATCTCAATGATCCGCTTTTCCATGTAACTCTTTAATTTTTCAGCGGAGAGCATGTCGTCGAGCGCGTCGTAGAGCGGGCGGAGGTAGGGATCGACCTTCTCGCGGAGATCGCCGGGAAGAAATCCCAGGCTTTCCCCTGCCTCGACAGCCGGCCGCGCCAGCATGATCTTTGTCACGTCGCGGTTTTTCAATGCGGCCACCGCCAGCGCCACAGCCAGGTAGGTCTTGCCGGTCCCTGCCGGGCCGATCGCGAAAACGATGTCATTCCGCCTTACCTGCTGGATGTAGGCCCGTTGGCCGGGAGTCCGTGCTTTGATAACGCCGATGCGGGTGTACAGGATGGAGGGTTCGGAATCGTCACCGTTGACTTCCTTGGGCACTTCCGGAGACGCGCCGTTCACCGTGACGAGGTCGATCACCGTATCGACATCATTCGGTGTGAGATTTCCGTTCTTCGTGAGAATATAGATCAGTTCTTTGAAGACTCTTTCGATCTTCACCGTTTCGACCTGCGATCCGCGCAGCATAATCTGATCGCCGCGCACCGTGACGGTCGCATCGAACCGATCTTCGATCATCTGGAGATTTGCATCGTTGAATCCCAGCAATTGAACAACATCCACTCCTGCGAGCTGCAGCTTTCGTTCGACCAATCTGCCTTATCCCTCCTGTGGATTGCCTCTGAAAAAAGCGAAACGCCCTCGGCGCTGCCTTGCGCAGCGTGAGGGCGTTTCAGAAAATTGTACAGCGAAAAGAGTCGAAGGGACCGTGAGTGATCTTCCTCCTCTTATTGGGCAGAACCCATCGACTACTTGCTCTGCCAGTAGGAACGGGCGGCCGCTTTTTCCGCCTGCGTTAGTTCACCCTTCGGTGGAATCTTCAGTTTCTGACCCGGCTTGATAATGTCCGGGTTTGTTATCTGGTCCTTGTTTCCCTGCCAGATCTTCGGCCACAGGAATGCGTTATCGTACACCGCCGGTTTCTTCGCAATGTTCCACAGGCAATCGCGATCCCTGGCCCATGTGCCGACCGTATAGGTTTGCATACCCGTGGACTCCAACGCCTTCCGTAGTGCGTCGACGCGGTTCTGTTGCTCCTTCAGTCTGTCATAGTACTTCGGAAGGAGGCTCAGCTTGTTCTTCCAGGCCTGGTCGATCATGCTCTGCGCATCGGTGATTTCCCCCTTGCGCGCCCAGAGATCCTGATTGGAAAGGCGGGAAAGTTCGTTGATCTTGGCATCGATCTGATCCAGCATGGCCGCAAAAGCCCGCTCGGATTCCGGTGTTGCCCCAAGAAGGGCAAGCAAATCATCGTTACACTTCTTCACCGCTGCCGCCTTTGCTGCATCTTCCTTCTTGAGGTTATCGATTTCAGCCTGCAGGTTGTTCAGCTTTGTCTGGAGCTCGTTCCGCGTGGCGGTCTGCTCATTAATCTGTTTTTGCCACTCGTCCTTGGTCATCTCCTGGGCAAGCACTCCGGAGACCATCACCAATGCCGCAATGGCAATCAAACTTATTTTTCGCACGACGTTCATGATCTGATTCTCCATGTTAGATGGTCCTCGGATTACATACCTTTCAGCCGCTCTTGCACAACCTTTGTATCCTGTTCACATTGGTTGAGCTGAGCGTTCTTACCGGCAAGAGCGCGATTCAGTGCAGCCTTCTCGGACTCCAACGACGAGACCTCACGTTGAAGCGAGGAAACCTCGGCCTTCAGGCTCTCCAGTTGCTGGAGCTCCTCTGCGCTCGGTTTGCTGCTGCAACCCGATGCCACAAGCAGCATGATCGCCCCCGCACCAACAAAACCCATCATTGTTTTTTTCATGAGAACCTCTCCTTTATACTCCGTTGCAAAATCATCCAAAAAACCGCTTTCTCAAAAGCATGAGTAGTATAAGGATTCAAGCCGGAAAAGTCAAGAAAAAGATGCCGTTCTCTGGAGTTGTCACATACACCACGCCGTTCAGATCAGCCCCCGTTGAGCGAAGCTCGTCATCCCTCCCGAGGCCAGGACAATATGGTCATGCACGGGGATACCGAGGATTTTCCCCGCTTCCACAAGCTGTTTTGTGATAGCGATATCCTCCCGGCTCGGCTCGGGATTCCCGCTCGGATGGTTGTGGAGAAAAATCACACTCGCCGCTTTCTCTTTTATAGCATCAGAGAAACATTCCCGCGGATGCACCAGCGAGGAGTTCAATGTGCCGCTGGTGATCCGGATCTCTTTCAGGAGCTGGTTGGCCGAGGTCAAGAGGAGCGCCCAGAACTCCTCATGTTTCAAGTCGTGAAACCGCACCCCGTAGCGACGGGAGACATCTTCGGGAGATCGAAAAACCGGTTTCGTACTCCCATTGCTTGCCGGCAGTCTCCGCAGCAATTCAAATGCCGCCACGATGGCCGTCGCCCGCGCCGGACCTATCCCCCATTCCCGAAAATCCGCAGGGGTCATGGCCGACACGTCGCGCAACGTCCGTCCGCCCGACAAGAGGTTCCGCGCAAGATCGACCGCGGTATTCCCCCGTGCCCCGGTACGAATAAGAATCGCGAGCAACTCCGCTTCCGTCAGCGACGAGGCCCCTTGATGGATCATCTTCTCCCGCGGACGCTCTCCTTCCGGCCACTCTTTAATCGTTGCGGTAAAACGCCCCGGCACTTTCCGTTCGTCCATGATTCTCCTCCTTCGTCCTGCCACCCTCACTCGAACGATGTGATTTCCCTTCGTGTTACATCAATCTCCGCAATTCTACGCAGCTGCCGATTCCGGTACTGGAGAACGGTCAGGACGGAATTCACGCGCGAAATGCCGAGTGAAATTCGCCCATGCGCTCCCTCAAACTTCCTGACCTTTGTCAATGCCAACGCGATCTCATCGCGCCGGGTCGCCCCCTCCCTCACGGTTTCCAACAGTAATTTCATGGCGTCGTACCCGAAGAGCCTGTTGCGCGTCGGACGCTTACCGGTGCCCGATTGAAACTCCCGGCTGAACACCTGATAGTCGGTTGCCTGGTCATCCCAGTGCGCATCGGTCGTCATAATCACACCGTTCGCATACTGACGATTCTGCTCCAGTTCGGTCAAATCCTGCCAGTTCCCCGTCCCAAGCATCAGCCCCTGGAAATTGAAGTATCGCAACTGCGACGTCACAATCCCGATCTCCGATGATGAGGCAATCGGAAGGAAGATCGCGTCGATGTTGGTGACTGGAATGCCAAGGCTGTCGTACTTCATCCGGACAAGTTGCAGGGGAATCCGAAGCGAGTCCGCAACCCTCTTTCCCCCGGCTCCAAAGAGGAATTCCACGGGAACGCTGGCGCTTCTGTTCATCAGGGAATCCACCGTGGCTTGTGGAACTCCCCCCTCCACGAACCTCCGGACTTCATCGTTCTTCATCTTCGTGGAAAAAGAAACCAGGTAGGTATCGATCCTCTCCAGCGCCTTGCGTCGCATCGCCGAGAGTTGCACTCTCAGATCCGTTTCCCCGGGCTGATACCACTGCAAATCCAGGACCTCCCCCCCCAGGGACAACACCTCCCGCTCGAACGCGTACGCCATCGATTTCCCCGTCGTGTCGTTCGGGGCAAGAACGGCAAAGTGTCGGGCGTTGCGCCGATCATACGCGAATTGGGCCATCGCCCGCGCCCGGACCGACAAATCCGGGTTGGCCTGAAACACGTATTCACCGATCGCTGCAAGGCCATCGGCGGTGGCCGTCGGTGTGATCAGGGGGACCCCGAATGAATTCGCGATGCCCGCGCTTGCCTGGACCTCGTTGCTGAAAGCCGGACCCAGGATCGCCGCGATTTCGTTATCGGCACCCAATTCGGAAACCTGACGCGCAGCCACTCCCACATCGTATTCCGAATCCCGGACGACGATATTGACCTTCGGCATCGCCTTCGCATTGTGTTCGTCCGTGGCAAAACGAATGCCGTCCAGCAGTTCCTCCCCCAGTTCCCCGGCAAGGGATTGATCCGTGTGCCGCATCAGCGGGAGGACGACACCCACCTTCACCACCCCGCTCCGCTCAATCCGCTGAAGGAGCTGGACGGCTTGCTCGACACCGGCGACGGTTCGTGGCTGAGCGACAAGAGGGCGAAGGATTTCAAGTGCCGCCTGAACATCTCCCATACCCCAAACCCTTTCGGCGAGGGCAACCGTCAGACTGTTTCTTATCGCCGACTGTCCCGCGCGAACCATCACCGCCTGAACCTGATCGACGGAGAGATGCCGTTGGGCCACAGCGAAGAGCAGCCTCTCAGCCCGCCTGACCAGGGCAGTGTCGGTGGAAGTTTCCCTGACTTCCAGGAACTCGAGAGCCGCCCTCTCGTACTCACCCGATTGGAACGAGCACAGGGCAAGCGTGTATCGCGCATCATCCAGAAAGAGTGATTCCGGATAGCGCTCCAGCAGAGTACGCGCCAATCGCCGCGCGGGGGTGATCGCGCCGAGCGCGTAGTACGATTTTGCCCCCATGATGAGGGCCGCGGTAACGCGCTGGCTCACTCCAAAGTTGTCGATGATCCGGAGAAATCGTTCGGCGGCGGGTTGGTAGCGCCCATCCCGATATCTCGTCATCCCCTCGTCAAAGAGCCGCTCGGCTTGGGCGTGGAACACGACAGTATCCGGAGCGGAGACGGGAAGAGGAAGAACGTGGGAGCGCGCGACACAGGACCAAGTGAAGAGCACTCCAACCAAGAGCGTGCGGACGAGCATGAGGACATCAGGAACGGATGGGGGTGGATAATTTCAGTTCTCTCGTACCTTCGAGAGCTTTCGAATGGTGGGGTTCGAGCTGGAGCGCCCGTTCAAAACATTCCCGGGCATGTTCCACGTCACCACGCCGGAGAAAGAGGAATCCAAAATCGACGACCGCGTCCGTGAGCATAGGGTTCAGTTCGAGAGCCCTGCGCAGGTAGCGCTCTGCTTCATCGAGCCGCTGCAGCGAGAGGAGAGCCTCCCCGCACATGTGCCAGGCGCGCGGCTCGTTCGGATCCATTTCGATCGCATGGACGAACTCCTCATACGCTCTACGCCAATCGAACATTTTCGAATACGCGAGACCGAGCAGGTAGTGTCCAATCCAGCTATACGGCTCATCCTTCACAGCCTGTTTCAGGCATTGGACCGCCTCGGTGTACGCACCGCGGCGCACCAGCAGCTCGCCGAGGGATTCGTTGATCTTTGGAAAATGAGGATCGACCTTCTTGGTGCGTTTAAAATAGACCTCGGAAAGTTTCGGGTTGCCGCGGTAGTAATACGCGAGCGCCGTGTTGAAGTTGAGATGCGCCTTCAAATCACGGCTCAACCCGCCCTCCCGGCTGAGCAGTTTCTTATAGTAGACGAGCGCGCGCTGATGCTGTCCGAGTTTGAGGAACAGGTTTCCGGCAAGGAAGAGAATCTCCTGGGGCTCCGCGCTCGAGGAGACCGCCCTCAGCAGGGTTTTCTCTGCCGCTTCATACTGCTTGAGTTCGAAATGAACGTAGGCCAGCTCCACCCACGCGATCTCCATGGAAGGAGCATTGCTGGTGATCTTATGATAGACCTGAAGGGCATGGAGGTACTTCCGCTCGTCGACATACGAGCGGGCCTGTTCAAGCCATTGGGCCAGGGTGGGTTCGTCGATCATCGAGCGATAAGATAGAAATCGGGTTGGTGAATAGCAAGACGGGACGCCGGCAGCGCGGGGTCAGAAGTCCCGTTGAAGGGAGCGCAACCCGATGAACACCGAGATCCCGGTCACCGCCGCAGAGATCATTCCAAAGATGGTTCCCGGAACAACGATGACCTTGAAATCAAACGGAAGGAAGAGAAAGAGCGACTCAAAATACCGCATCAACGGTACGCTGATGACGACGACGAGCGTGATGAGGTACACCAGTGAGACGAGGAAGGTGAGGGTGGCCCCCTGCGACGATGCTATGCGGATCGGGTTCTTCTCCTGAAAATTGGAAAAGTATCCCCCGAACCCGAGGTTCAGGGCGACAAGGGAGAGGGACACCCAGAACGCACTGAACAGGCCGAAATACATCAACAGCGGCCGACGCTCGGTGAGCAGTACAAACGGGATATTCGATGCCACGGCAATCAACAACGCAAGTCCCATGATCAGGGTCAGGGCGATCAGGAATTTCATGAAAAATACTTTGTGGAGGTTCAGCGGCGAGCTTCGTTGCGACCAGAACGCCTTCCCCTCAAGGCTCAACCCGGGAAAGACAAACCGCAGGGCGAGCGAACACGAAAGGAAAACACCGAAGGCATAGAGCACCAGGTAGGTCATAGCCTGGATATTGGTGACGCGCAGTCCAAGGTTCAGGTTCCTCACGCTCAGAACAAAGATGACCACCAATACCACCATGAGGAGAAGGTGGATCCATTGGCTCGGTTCGCGAAAGAAGGTAAAGTACTCCTTCTTGAGGAGCGCCTCCGCCTGTGGGGGGAGCATCGATGCCTTTCGAAAATCGAACAGCTTGATTCTCCTCCCGGCTTCGACCGAATTACTCAGGGCCTGCACTTCAAACGTGACAAGCCAGCTCCGGTAATAGAACCGGTGGGCAACGTAGAGGCACAACCCGAACATGCCGGCCGTAACAAGCAACAAGGTTGCCGCAAAAGGCAGGGCCATGGCCGGCTCCCCTTTCGCAAAGAAGAAGAGAAAATCCGCCACCCAGTTGTTCGGAAGGAACTTCAGAAAGCCGGGATCAAACTGAACAAGGTACTGATCCACATTCGGATAATACATGGATGCCCTGTTGACCAGCTTGATAGGGTTCGTGTAGCGGAAGAAGATGAGCACCACGCCCGCGTACATTGTGCCGATCAAAAGCATGACCTTACGGAATCCCCACCGGCTCGCGACCTTCATCACCGACATCAGCACCAGCACCGCGACGCAAGCCGAGAGGAACATGAACGGCACCAGGACGCCCACCAGCACCCCAAAAAACGTGTACCACGGATATCCAAAGTACGACCCGTACCCGAACAGCACCATGAACGCCACCAGGAAGAGAGTGGACGAGCTGTAGAGAAAATTATCGAGGAACTTCAGGATGAAGATCTGCGTAAAAGTGACCGGCTTCGTAAAAAGGAAATTCACTTCGGCCGACTTATAGAGCGTGGCGTAGGAGACAATGATATTGCCCATGTTGACTGCCATGAAAAACACGAACAGCATCATGGAAATGAAGCGGTGGTAGAGGAACAGCCCGATGCGCGTTTCCTCCACGACGAACCGCGTCGCCTCGTACGAGCCTACATACGCGACGAGCCCGAACCCGCCAAAGACCAGAAGCGAGCCCAGCCCCCGGATCGCGGTGACCATGCGCGGGTCGAACGTCGTCTTGACAAAGGAGAGAAATTTATATTTGAGAATATGCAGGAGCATGGAATGTCGGAGGAAAAAGACTCGGGCGCCTTCTATTTCGTCAATTCAAGGAAGACCGATTCGAACTTGCCATCAAACTTCTCCTTATAGGCAGAAAGGTCTGATCGCGTCCCGACGAAGGCCAGGCGCCCGTTATTGATGATCCCGATCCGGTCGCAGAGTTCCTCCGCCACCGGGAGGCTGTGCGTTGACATGAACACGGCGATGCCCTGACGTGATTTCTGTTTCAGCGTCTCGCGGACAATCTTGGCGCTTTTCGGATCCAGACCCACCATGGGCTCATCAATAATCATCACCTTCGGTTCGTGGATCAGGGCCGCCGCGATCGTGGTGCGCTGCCGCATGCCCTGTGAATAATCCTCGGTCCGCTTGTCCACCCAATCACCGATCTCAAAATGTTCTATCAACTCCTCCACACTCTCCTTGATTTCCTTCTTTCCCATCTTGTACAATCCCCCGACAAAATACATGAACTCGCGGCCCGTGAGTTTATCATACAGGAAAGGCTGGTCCGGAACGTAGGCGACCGTCATTTTCGCCTCGATCGGATGGGTGGCGTTGTTGAAACCGTTCAGGATAATTTCCCCCATCGTGGGGGTAAACAGCCCGGCCATCATCTTGATGGTGGTCGTTTTCCCCGCACCGTTCGGACCGAGGAACCCGAAGAACTCCCCGTCAGGGACGGTGAGGGAAAGATCATCCACAGCCGTGAAGCTGCCGAATTTCTTCGTAACGTGTCGAAGTTCAATCATAGTATGGATTGCCTGGTGACGAAAATCAAAGTTGGTCTCCTCCCGGGCACCACCCTCCGGAACAACGGTCATGACAACGGAGTCGCGCCGTTCGCGGTGCCGGGTACAGCGTGTCAGGATCCACTTGTCCCATGGATGTTCGTGTCGGAACTTTTACCTGTTGCATGGGAAGCAGGAAGGACCCTCCCCCTTTTTTACTCCCATTCGATGGTGGCGGGGGGTTTGGAACTGATATCGTAGACCACCCTGTTGATTCCCCGGACTTCGTTGATGATGCGGTTGGAGGCGGAGGCAAGCACATCGGGCGGGATCCGGGCCCAGTCGGCCGTCATCCCGTCAACGCTGGTCACGGCACGAAGAGCAATGGTGTAATCGTACGTACGGCCGTCCCCCATAACGCCGACGGATCGCACGGGCAGGAGTGCGGCAAAGGCCTGCCAGATGTCGTTATAGATCCCGGCGCGCCGGATTTCTTCAATGAAAATCAGATCCGCCTCGCGGGCAAGGCGCAACTTCTCTTTCGTGACCTCACCCAGGACACGGACAGCGAGACCCGGTCCGGGGAACGGATGACGCTCCAGAAACGGCTCCGGAAGCCCGAGGTTCCTTCCGACCTCCCGCACTTCGTCCTTAAACAGTTCGCGGAACGGCTCGACGAGCTTGAACTTCATTTTTTCAGGAAGCCCGCCTACATTGTGGTGCGTCTTAATGGTGGCGGAGGGGCCGTTGAAGGAGACCGACTCGATCACGTCAGGATAAAGGGTCCCCTGGGCCAGAAACTCGAACGGAGCTCCCGGCAACTTCGCCGATTCCTCCTCGAACACATCGATAAACGTCTTCCCCACCACCCTCCGCTTCTGTTCCGGGTCCGTCACACCGGCAAGACGTGTGAGGAACAACTCGGTCGCATCGATGTACTTCAACGGGATCCGGTAGTGCTCCCGGAATACCTCGACAACCTTCTCGCTCTCCCCTTTCCTCATCAGCCCATTGTTAATGTGGATGCAGTGCAGTTGATCGCCAATCGCTTTGTGGAGCAGAATGGCGGCGACAGAGGAATCGACCCCTCCGCTCAAGGCGCACAGAACGCTCGACGTGCCCACCTTCTTCCGGATGCCTTCGACAGACGATTCGATGAAGTGGACGGAGGTCCATCCACCTTTCAGGCCGCAGACCTGAAAGAGGAAGTTGGAAAGAATCTTCTTTCCATCGGGCGTATGCACAACTTCCGGATGAAACTGGACTCCGTAGATCTTGCGCTTCGGGTGACGGATGGCGCAGATCGGTGCATTGGAGGTGTGCGCGATCGGTTCAAACCCATCCGGCAGCTTCGTCAGCTTATCTCCATGGCTCATCCAAACCGTTGTCGACCCGTTCAATCCGGCCAGCAGATCGTCCCCTTTGTCAACCTGCAGCAGGGCTTTTCCAAACTCTTTTTTTGCAGACGTGTCGACTTTTCCCCCCAATTGATCGGCGATGAGCTGGAGCCCGTAACAGATCCCCATGATGGGAACACCGAGATCGAAAATCTGGGGAGTGGATTTCGGAGCGTTCGCGTCATAGACACTGAACGGGCTTCCGGAGAGAATGATGCCGGAGGGGTTCAGGGATCTGATGGTCTCTATCGAGGCGTTGTAAGGATGAATCTCGGAGTACACGCCCAGCTCGCGTACACGGCGGGCGATGAGCTGCGTGTATTGTCCTCCGAAGTCAAGGACAAGGATTCGTTCGGTAGTGGTCATTCGTTACTTGGAGTTTCTGCCGGGATGGAATAGACGCTGCTCTCCGGATCGAGCGGTGACAATATAGAAAAATATCATCGCCAATTCAAAGGAGGGAACAGCAACGCGGACATGGAACGCTCGTCAGGCTCCGGGTGGTTACAGTCGGAGACCGTCTTTCCAGCAGTCGGGCGGAGAAGGGACACGAAGAGGAACGGAAGTAATGAATCTTGAGCAAGAATAAGAATCGCTTGGTTATTCTCTGTGAACTTCGTGGATCATTATTCCTTTTCCGGGAACCTGCAGGAGTTAGTTCGCGACCACCCTTCCCAATTGATAACCGTACTGGTATCGAACCGCCCGTTTCAACAGTTCCAGCGGGAGCGATCCGACCCCGAGGAAGGTCTCAACAAATAGTTTCTCGTTGAATTGTGCACCGAGCGCCTGCTGCAATTCCTCTTTCAGTTTCTCGATTTCCAGCCAGCCGATAATGTAGCTCGGCGCCTGCGTCGGCCACGTGGTATAACGATTCACTTCGGCCTCCGCGGCAGACCGCTCCAGACCGACCTCGTCCACAAAAAACCGGACAGCCTCTTCGTACGTCATGCGGCCGGTATGGATCGAGGGGTCGATAATGACTCTCGCCGTCCTCCACAAACGCATCTGAAGCCACGCGAGACTGTCGTCCGTCGTCTGGTAGAAACCGGAGCGCGCCATCCACGACTCTGCGTACAACCCCCAGCCCTCTCCATAGTATGTGCTCCCGAAACGGGAGCGGACTTTCCGGGAGCTTTTCATAGCATACAGGTTCTGCAGATGATGTCCCGGGTACCCTTCGTGCAGGGCAATCACCGTGATCCAACCCCGGTTTTGTGCGCGCAATTTTTGCTCCACTTGGTCCGGACTCATTTCAGGAACGATGTCCGTCACGAAGAATCTTCCTGTCGGCACCTTCTCCTGAATCGTGATACCGCCATACCCCGCCCATGCGTACGTTTCGCGCAACGCGGGCGGCGTCTGGACGAACGTCAGGGTCTCGGGCTCAGGGATCGTGACAAGATCACGTTCCAGTAGGAGCTGGCGCGCCCGATCCGACTGAATCCGGTATGCCTCTGTGATCCTGCCAGGCTCAGGGTGCCTCGTTTTCATGTCCTCGAGGACCTCTCTGAGTGTTTTTTCCGGATCGATCCGCTTCGCAAGGTCGCTCAATAAAATTTTCGTCTCGTTGTGACGCTTCCATCCTTCTTCAATCATCTGAGCGGAATTGTAAGGAAGGAAATGAACTTCTTTCAACAACCAATCATAGTACTCCGACCCGACCGCCCAGGAGTCTTCCTTCCCCGGTCTCAGTGTATCGCTCAGGAACACGCGGAACCGGGCGAGGGAGCGGCGAGTCTCCTCGACGGATTTGAGTAAAGCCGGTTGCAGGGAATCGGGAGCGGCGGTCTTGATACGCGTCACGAGAGGCTCCCCGAGGAACTCTTCGTACCGGGCTGCGGTATTGACCGCGAGACGGATCCAGAGCGGCGGCGGTTCGTGCAGCTGTCTCCGGCCGATCTCCATTGCAACCCGGGCGTCATCCACGGCTTTGCGGAGGTTCCTCCATTCTTCCGGCGTTGGAGGGCGCCGCCGCACCACCTGCCAGTAGATGTTTCCCAGCGTAAGATATTGTCCGGGGATGCGTGCGGGAGCATTCAACGAACGGTCGCGTATCTCCCTTTTCAGCATCGCCTCCATCTGCAACCAGTCGATCCGCTCGTCCATGGAGAGGTGGTTGGTATCGATGGATGAGAGGATCCGCATGGCTCTGGAAGCGCTGACCGCGCGCAGCGAATCGGCGCTCGCCAGCAACCAGGGAACCGTTTCCGTGGAGGAAGGCCGGATTGCGAACTTGCCGTCGAAGTAATCCTCAAGAAATGAATCGAATGCGCGGGAAGGGGAAGTTGAACCGAAGGGGATCCAGGAACATGCCCCGAACCCCATCATCAGAAAGAAAGGGAAAATCAGTTTCCATCGTGAGTTCATGCTGCTCCTGCAACGATCAGGTGTGCGCCATCTTCCGTTTCTTCATCTCCCTCGCCTCTCGCATCAGATCCTCAACATACCGTGTCCGCTCGTTTTCATTCCGGATCCTGAGGAGCCGGCCCCGTTTTTCATTCACCGCCTTTTTCGTCTCTGCGTCGGGATTCGGCCAAAGCTGTTGGACCAACCAATCAAATGTATGGACTGCAGCCATTTTATTCTTCTCCTTGATAGTTCGGCGTGTGGGATGTCTTGCGCAATGTGCGGATGGCGGCCGTGGCAACCATACAGATCACCGCGCCGAAGGCAGCAAGGGCCATATCCTTCTGCGCGTCCCAGACATCTCCCTGGGTGCCCAGGTATGCATCACCAGCACCGGGACTCACGATAACCGCCACGAGCATTTCGATGATCTCGTAGGCTCCGCTGAATGCCAGCGTGACATCGAAGGGGAGATAGTAGGCAAAGAACCCTCTGGCGTTTGCGACCCGTAAGAAAATTTCGCGGATGGGATATGCCATCAACAATCCGAAGCTGAAGTGGACTACCCGGTCATAATGGTTCCTCGCAAACCCAAACCACTCCTGCATCCAGAACCCGAGAGGCGTCTCCGCATAGGTGTAATGTGCCCCTGCCGCATGCAGGACCATGAAGATTGCCGTCAACAGGTACGAAAGATCGGAAAGAGGAAACGTCCGATAGGTTAGGATCAAACCTGCCACGAACAATACTACCAGGATGTTCTCCAACAACCAGTCGTCCGGATAGACCGGATTGATGGCAGCAATCGCCCACACGACCGCGTAGCCGGCTGCCAGGAACCAGAGCAACCGGTTCTCGCGGAAATTCGGGCGAATGCGCATGGTGGAGGTTGTGAACATAAATGGATTCACTCAGCGTTCTAATGCAAAGAAACGCTCATCTCGTATCGAGTTTGTATGGCGCATATCCTAGCTGACGCTGTTTTGTCTAGATCCCGAATCAAGTCAGAGAGAGTACGTTGTAGGC
>JBBEBV010000081.1:3958-8280 GCA_040882165.1 Bacteroidota bacterium | reverse complement strand
GCTGACGCTGTTTTGTCTAGATCCCGAATCAAGTCAGAGAGAGTACGTTGTAGGCGAGTTCGGGATGACGCTGTTTTTTCCTTACGCTTTCCGCGGCCTCTGGCTCCCGAATCAAAGCTCCAAGTAGTAGAACGCTAACGCGTTCTTCAGTTAATAGGCCTCCGGCTGTGCCATCCGTGGTCCGATATCATTACGGAAACGGAAGCGTCAACCGGATGGTCACCGGATCGGAAAGGGGGCCACGCTCGAAATACCGGATGGGCTGAACGCGGTACGCATACGTCGTGTCAATCAGCAGGCCTGAAGAGTCAACGACTCCCGCTGCATCGAGGGTCGCGAACAATCGGGCTTGATAAGCCCCCTCGTTCGCCTTGCGCTCGACAAGGTATCCCTCTTCCCCTCTGCTATTGTCCTTCCATTCCACCCGGACGGCATTGCGGCCAATCCGCGTCACCTTGAGTTCGGTCACGGCGAGAAGTTCACTCTCCGGTTCGGCGTTCGTTCCGCCATCTTTGTCGCACCCCACCAGGCCAAAAACACACGCAACAATCATGACCAGTCTGAATTTCATTTTTTTCTCCCTCAGAAATGAACACGAAAAACGTTCCGCAAGATCAAGATTTTTGGTGCAGGAATCAAGGATTTCGGCCAAAATTGAAGGGTCGAAGTGTCCTCTGCACTCGACGGATTGAATTCTCCTGAGGACAATGGTGCATGAATGGTGGGAGAAAATCGTTGAAAATGGGGTAAGAGCACCATGGCACGCCAGTTGCAGTTTTTTCTGTTGTGCAACCTGGAGAATACAAACAGCGGGGTGGAAGATGAAAAAGCTCATGATGGCTATCGCACTGTTGATAAGCGCTGCAGGCTTGGCCGCAGCGAACCACACCAATACACCGCAGGTGGGTGTCCGAATCTCGGCCTCCTTTGGTGATGCGGGATATTTTTACGGATCCCTCTCACCGTACGGAGAGTGGATCGAACTTGACGCCGGATTCCACGTTTGGCGACCTGCAAGCGTCCGGGGCGGATGGCGGCCCTATTTGCACGGACGTTGGGCCTGGACGGACTACGGTTGGTACTGGGTCTCCTCCGAACCGTTCGGGTGGGCAGTGTTCCATTACGGCCGGTGGTATGATGACGATTATTATGGATGGGTCTGGGTACCCGACCGTGTGTGGGGACCTTCGTGGGTCGAGTGGAGATACAACAACGATTACCTCGGCTGGGCTCCTCTGCCCCCCTATGCAAGTTTCAGTTACGGGATCGGAATACGGTTTACGACACGATGGGTGGCGCCGCACCATTATTGGAACTTCGTGCGCTACAGACATTTCTCATCCCACAGTATCGCCCGCGAGGTGATGCCGGTGGAACATACGAGAAGGCTGATCGGGACGACACGCTCCACTGGCCGGTATGAAGTGAATGGAGATCGCGTGATCAACCGGGGTGTGGACCGGAACCTCGTGGAACGACGCAGCAACACGAAAGTGGAAAGAGTAGAAGTGACTGATAGCCGGAACCGCGGAGAACGGATTGTGCGTGACAGCGGCCGGGAGAGAATAGAAGTGTTTCGTCCGGGACGGACCGACTTTGATCGGACGCCGGAACGCATCGATGCACGGCGTGCCGAACGGGGCACGTCCTTGGACTTGGAACGGATCGAGCGTCCTCGCCGTGAAGGAGAGAAGACTCGTGGACGTGATGATGTGGGGCAAGAGTCTCGCAGCGATGATGGGCGAGGACGTCTCGATAATCGCCAGGAAGAACAGCGTAAGGCCGATGAGCGGAGCCGGGAGCAAATCAACCGCATGCCCCCGACAGACCAGCGAAGGGATGGTTTCCCTCCCCGGATCTTCGAACGGCGCGAGAGCAACTCGCGAGAGAAGAAACAGCCGGAGGTGAAGCGGCCCAACCCGGCGGAGCGGCGTGAAGTCTCAAAAGAACGGCCGCGCGAGAGTCGAAGAGAAGTAACACCGCCACCTCAGCGACAAAGGGCGGAACCGCAGAGGTCGCCACAAAAACGAGAGAGTCCCCGAGGAAGTGAGCAACGAGGTGGGAGAGAGCGGCGAAAGGATGGTTGAGGGGATGGGGACTCTTTAAATGCAAACGGCGTCTTGCCTGGTGGGGGCAAGGCGCCGTTCTGCTTTTTGGGGATGCTTGAAAAAATTACTCCCTTGATTTTCGGGGGACACCGGAAACCGGTTGACTTTCTCGCCCGGCGTCCGTACCATAGAAAAGCGCTCCCGGCGTCATTCCCCACATCTCAATGCTTCCCCCCGCACTGTTGAGGTTGACCGCGTTCGATCCTGTACAGTTGGATTCGTGAAGGAGAATCTCCATGCAAACACGTTTATCGCTTTCTCTTCTCTTCATGCTCTCCGTGACATTGCTGTCGTGTGGCGACGATGAGATTATTTCGTACCAGACGTCCCGCGACCAGGCGATCGACATCAAACTCCGCCAGGGTGAACGCGTTCTATTGAGACCCGGTGCGGTCATCGTGGAGTTTTCGAAAACTGAAGAGGAGAGCCGCTGTCCGGAGGATGTGACGTGTGTCTGGGCAGGCCAGGCCGTGATCAGGATCCGGCTCAATCCCGACCATCCCTCCCCCGCCGAATTCACGCTGACGATCCCGGGGCTGGTCCAAACCCCTCACGAAGGGAGTCCCTTCGACACACTTGGTTACCGGTGGACACTTCTCCGGCTCGATCCTTATCCCCACGCTTCCCAACCGCGACCCGAACCACCCTTCTATGAAGCACTCATCAGAATTCAAGAACCGGACTAACGGGTTGTTGATGAACTCTGTCCTTTTTTTTCCACGAAGGGCACGAAGGGACACGAAGATGATTCACTTTAAAAAGGCCTTTGTGAACTTCGTGACCTTCGTGGATGAAATTTTCTTTTCTTGAAGAATCCGTGAAACTGCTGTTCACCATACTTCTTATTTCGGTCTTCGCAGGAGGTTGCTCGACGACGCAGGGGCCGTCGACCGATCCGGTCATGTTTCAGATAAAGGTCGATAGCCTGAGTCACGCCCCGACTGTCACGCTTGGGGATACGGCAGATATCAAATTCTTCGGCGTCGTCGGAACAGACGGGTGTCACTCTTTTTCCCACTTCCTCGTCATTCGCCAACCCGCCGCAGTCAATTTTGTGGTCTGGGGAAAAAGATCGCTTGCAGACGCATGTCCGGCCGTAATGGTGTATCTGGAGGGCAACACTTACCGGTATGTCCCTTCCCAGCGCGGGATGCTGCTGATCGCCGTTCACCAGCCGGATGGATCGTTGTTGAAAGATTCGCTTGTCGTGGAGTAAATGACAGTGAGGAGGATTGTTGAGATGAAGCCTACCTTGTATTATTGCCGCGTTTGGACTTCTTCCCTTCGGATGCGTTCTGATTGATGCGGAGGGACAGCCGGATGTTGTCGGGACCTGGTTCACAGAACAGCGTTTTGAGATTCCAGAGGGCGCTCCCACCAATACCGTTTTCCTCATCGACCGGTTGGAAATGACGTTCGGTGATGATTTTACGATGCAGATGAGAAGAACTGTACTTGTCGAACTGACCCGAGCCCAGTTGGGATACCGGTATGTTTCGGAAGGAACATACTCATCAACCCATCGACGGAGATGGTGCTGTACTCGTTCGAGAACGGGGCGCTCGTCTTCCGCTATCCACCATGCCCGCCGAATGCGAATTGCGGGGAATCGCAGACCCTGTCCAAGACAGTGTGGTAAGTATTCACTTCCCTCCAACATATCCCCGCAACTCTCTCCGAAGAATATTCAGCCCTCGGGTGATTTGATTTTCGACCGTCTTCACGGTAATGCCAAGTCGTTTGCTGATCTCTGCATTCGACATCCCCTCCATCCGGCTGAGAAGGAAGACCTCCCGGCACTTCACCGGCAATTTCGTCCTGACAATTTCATTGATTCTCTCCTCCAGCACACCCGCATACAAAGTCTCCTCCGGATCCTCTGCTGAAGTGTGCAGTGAGGAAGGAACGTCCGGTTCAAGTCGCTTTCGAACTTCCCGGTGTTTCGCCCGGTCGCGCACCAGGTTTCTGCTCACGCGAAAGAGCAAGGCAAGCAGCGGAAGATCCGGCTTCACGGAGGCACGGCGGTCCCACACGCGCACAAATGTCTCCTGAACCACATCGTGCGCGTCATCGGCTTCGTGGAGGCTCTGAAGGACAAACCGAAAGAGTACCGGTTGATATTTCTCAAACAGCAGCCGGAATGCCTCCTGATCCGAATCCCGCAGGCGTTCGAGGAGTTGCCGCTCGCTTTCATTTTCCCGTTGGTGAGCCATG
>JBBEBV010000081.1:0-3858 GCA_040882165.1 Bacteroidota bacterium | reverse complement strand
GCAATATAGGAAATTCCGTGTTTCGATTTGGGGGTAAAGGGGGACATAATCGTTATCTAAGGCAATAAGAATTCTATAATAACTGAGTGGGTTCCCCCTATTTTCTTAATCCGTTGTGTCTTCATGCCCCTGCCTGCGTGCCGAAGGGCACTTCGGCAGGCAGGTTCGTGGCAATTGAAAAGAGCTTTTCCGCATCTTTAAGGACGATGAAACGACCAACCGTCATAGAAACTCTCGCCTTCCTGGGACTGGCTCTCACCGGTATCCGATCCGATCGGTCAGGAGCGACACACCTGGCAGAATCGGGCGAGTTGACTCGCATGACATCATTCAGGCAGCGTACGGACGTTTCAGCCAATCGAGGATTTGGACCTGTCGATACTCTTCACTTGGAAAACTCAAAAAACGAATTTCATCCAACCCCACACCAGCGAGGAAACCAGACGCCATGATTGATTTTTTACAGAGACTTAAGTCCCGGTTCCGCGCAAAGGAAGGTCCCGAGGATGCGGTTATCGACGATGCACTCCGGCGTACCGGCCGGAGGTTGCACAACGTCGAGCCCGAAACCCGGCAACAATGGTTGCGGCTTCAACGCTCCCTTGCTCAGGACACTGTCGTGACAAAGCCTGTAAGGTCCCATGTGATACCGCGCCTGGCATTTGGAGCCGCCGTTGTTACTGTCGCCACGGTAGGCATCTACCTTGCCTTCACGTTACTCCAACCCTCCCCCGATACGTTCGCGACGGGAAAAGGGGAGCGCATGCAAATCGTCCTGAACGACGGGTCGGAGGTCACGCTGAGCTATGCAACGGAACTCGTTGCCCCCAGATTGCAGTCCGATAAGCCGCGGCGGGTCTCACTGAACGGAGAGGCTTTTTTTCATGTGAAGCGGAATGAAACTACCTTCGTCATCTCAACGCAATACGCGGACGTCGAGGTCCTGGGAACCGAGTTTAACCTCCGCACGCGTGAAGGAGCGCTCGAGGTCGCGGTCATCAGCGGCATCGTGAGAGTCGGAGTGGTCAGGGATGGGAAAGACAGCACGGTGACGCTTACGCAAAACCAGATGGCGCTCTGCCCGCAGGATGGTTTCCCCACCCGCATTGAGGATATACCCTCCGCCGAGTATCCGGGATGGATGCATGGGAAACTCTTCCTGAAGAAAACCTCCTTCATTGCCGCTTGCCGTGAAATTGAAATGCGATTCAACGTCACGATTGCGATCAATAACGAGAACGATCGGTCCAACATCATCACAGGAATCCTGGATGCCAGGAGCGCAGGATCAGCCCTTGCTGCACTCTGCGAACTTACAGGAACAAGGTACACGCATGACGGTCAGACGTATACTATCCATTAGCCTCGTTTTCGCTGCGCTGTCGGGGACCGCCGCGCAGGATCGGGGCAACGTTCGCACCTTTCAGTTTCGGAATGTGGAGCTCCGGGCCGCGTTGGACTCCCTCCTCCGCTGGTATGCCGTCCCGCTGATCTATCTTGAGAGCGATGTCGCGGGCAAGCGGGTCAATGCGGAGTGCAGGAATTGCGGCTTCGAAGAAGCGCTGAAGAGTGTAACCGAAGGCCAGGGCCTTCTCTGGAGCACCGTTGGAGGACAAGTGGTTCTCCGCCGATACGAAGGCGAGGAGGGAGAATCGCCGGTGACACTGGCCGGAACCATTCGTGATTCACTCACGGGGGAGGGGATCATTGCCGCAGATGTGCTGCTCCTGGCTGAGAACGAATCTTCCCCGACAGGCGAGTCGCCGTCAAAAGTGTTCCGGTGGTGCCCGACGAATCAGTTCGGATTCTTTTCGCTCCGGAATATTACACCGGGAACGTACGTCCTCCATGTCCGGCGCCTGGGCTACACGACGATCAACGAGACGGTGACCATTCTGCCGGGGTCCGCGATGGTGCGTGATATCGCGATCCGTGAAAAAGAACTGGTGCATCCGGAAGTGACCGTGGAGGGGCAGCGCTCCGTGTTCTCCGCCCTGCCGGGAATTTCACGTGGAGTGTACATCCGGGCTACCCCCTCCGATCATAATCAATACCTGCTCGAAGGCGCGAGGATCTATAACCCGCTCCATGTCGGGGGAGTGATGAGCACGTTCAACAGCGATCCCCTGCGGGACGTGCAGGTCGTGGCCGGCGGCGTTCCCCCGTTTTACGGCGGTCGTATCGGCGGTATTCTCGATGTTGTCATGCGTGACGGATCCCAAACGGGGCTTGCGGGCTCTGCAACGGTCGGCTCTCTCAGCTCGAACCTCCTCTTCGAAGGACCTTTATCAGAACAGACAAGCTTCGTGATCTCGGGAAGGCGGGGCTACCCCGACCTCTTCCTGCCGAAGTTGGTGCCCGGTGAAACGCCCAACGACTTGAATTCCACCGAAGTCATGGCAAAAGTGACTCACCATCTCTCGAAGGACCAGAAGATTTCACTGAGCGGGTTCCTCGGACAGGATACGTACGGGAACTTCATTGCACGCCCGGCCGGGAACCATCTCACCAACTCCCTTCGCTGGGGAAACCGTGCCGCGAACTTGCGGTGGATCGGAGTGGTCTCCCCCTCCCTTTTCTTTTACGCTTCAGCAATCTATACACGGTACGGTTTCGATGTCGACCACCGCCTCGAAGGGACCGTCGTGAATGCGGGCGAGTCGTTTGTCTCCGAGTACCGGATTGAAGATCTCGCTCTCCGTGCGCATGCGGAGTATTTTTACGATGAATACCACACGGTGCTGGCGGGAGTCGAACTGTCGCGTCACCGGCTTGGGGGAACGATCAGCGAATTCTCCAGCCAGATTGGAGCGATGGAATTCGACGGATTCACGCCATGGGAGCTCTCGGTTTACTTCCAGGACCAATGGCGCCTCACTCCTTCCGTCATGGCAGAGCTGGGCGGACGGGCAACATCCTTCGTTGCGAGCCAGGGTTCCTTTTCAGCGATGGACCCGCGGTTTGCGCTCCTGGTTACGCTCCGGGAGGACCTTCGGATCTTCTCGTCCCTCTCCGCCGTCAACCAGTTCGTGCATCCGTATCGCCACAGCGGCATCTTCCTTTTTTATCCGTCGATCTTCCTCTATCCCTCCACCGAGGAAATCAAGCCCTCCACGTCCCTTCAGGTTTCCCTCGGGATGGAGAAGAGTTTTCGTGAGGATCAATACCGGCTCACGGTTGAGTCGTACTACAGAATGACCCACAATCTTCATGAGTTTGTGTACGATACGACGGCAGCCCAAACTCTCTTCGATGCGTTACTCGTTGGTGAGGGAAGCATGTACGGAGCCGAGGTGACGCTCGACAAACGGCTGGGCGCATTCACCGGTTCGGTCCGGTACGGGTACTCGTGGGCAACCAACCGGTTCGACGCGCTGAACAACGGTGCGCCATTCCGACCCCGCTTCGACCGGAGACATGAGTTGTACCTGATGGCGTCGTATGCGCCCCATGAGAATTGGACCATTGCGGCCGTTGCCCTCCTTTCGTCGAACCAATTTCCCTCCTTTGCGCCGGGAGGGGTTGACGCCGACAGGAATGCCGCTCAGGATGTCTCAGGGCCAAGGGCGAGCTTCGAATCAAGCTATGCCGAACCGTTTGATTTGAACGGCGGCCGGTTGCCCGGTTTTCAGCGGCTCGAGCTTCGTCTGCAACACAGGTTTTCATCGTTGGGCTTTCCCACTGAATTGACACTGCGCCTGCTGAACGGATACGGCCTGGTCGATCCGTTTGTCTGGCAGGTGCGTGAGAACAGTGACGACAGATTAAGATGGAACGTTACGTTTGATGCGCCTCCGCTGTTTCCGCTCTATCCGGTGCTGAGTATGAGCGTGAGGTTTTGATGTAGGACGGGACTCC
>JBBEBV010000080.1:32298-40015 GCA_040882165.1 Bacteroidota bacterium | reverse complement strand
TACCGCGGAAAACTCTGGACGATGCGTCAATTCGCCGGGTTCGGCACGCCGGAGGATACAAACGAACGATACCACTACCTGCTGGAACATGGTCAGACGGGCCTCTCCGTGGCATTTGATCTTCCCACCCTCATGGGACAGGACGCTGATGATCCGCTCTCGGAAGGGGAGGTCGGGATTTGCGGGGTCGCGGTGAGTTCGCTCGCCGATATGGAGCTCCTTTTCCGGGGAATCAATCTTGGGGAGATCTCCACATCCATGACCATCAATGCACCGGCGGCGATGGTGATGGCGTTCTATCTCGGTGTCGCCGAGAAACAGGGGGTGGACTTCAAGAAGTTGCGGGGAACGATTCAGGCCGATATTCTTAAGGAGTACATTGCCCAGAAAGAGTGGATCTATCCCCCCGAACCCTCGATGCGGCTGATCATCGATATGTTCGAGTATATGACGAAGGAAGTCCCCCAGTGGAATCCGATTTCGGTCAGCGGGTATCACATACGGGAAGCCGGTTCCACAGCGATCCAGGAACTGGCGTTTACCCTGGCGGACGGGTTTGCGTACGTCGAGGCCGGAATAGAACGCGGACTGAACGTCGATGAATTTGTGCCTCGCATGTCCTTTTTCTTTAATTCCCACCTCGATTTTTTTGAGGAGATCGCCAAGTTCCGTGCCGCGAGGCGGATCTGGGCGAAACGCATGAGGGACAAGTACGGTGCAAAGAACCCGCGTTCGCTCATGCTCCGCTTCCACACACAGACGGCAGGGTGCTCCTTAACGGCGCAGCAGCCGGAGAACAATATTGTTCGCACGGCTTTTCAGGCTCTCGCCGGTGTGCTGGGGGGTACACAGTCGCTCCATACCAACTCGATGGATGAAACGCTTGCCCTCCCCTCCGAGAGAGCAGTCAAGATTGCCCTCCGGACGCAGCAACTGATCGCGTACGAAACGGGTGTGGCAAACACCATCGACCCTCTGGCTGGAAGCTATTTCGTCGAGTCGCTCACCGCGAAAATGGAACAGGAAGCTGAGCAGTATTTCGAGAAGATCGATGCATTGGGGGGTGTTATTCCTGCCATTGAAGCCGGGTTCTTCCAGCGGGAGATCGCCGATGCGGCCTACCGCTACCAACGGGAACTCGACGCGAAGGAAAAGATTATCGTCGGCGTAAACGACTTTGTCGAAGAGGAGGGGAAAATCGAAATACCAATCCTCGTCATCTCTCCGGATGTCGAGATCAAGCAGCGGAAGCGTATCGGGGAACTTCGGCAGAGCCGGAACGCAGAGATGGTGGAACGGTCCCTCGAGGAATTGCGCCAGGCCTCCGCCGACCAGAAGAACCTCATGCCGTACCTCCTGCAGTGTACGCGGTCGTACGTCACGCTCGGAGAAATGTGCTCCGCGCTTTCCCAGGTCTTCGGTGTGTATGAAGAGCCTGCAGTGTTCTAACGATCCACTCCGAAACGAGCTGATCAACCCATGAGCGCAACACTTTCTCTTCTCCGCCTCCCGCACTGGCTGAAGAATTTGTTTCTCTTCGCGCCGCTCATATTTTCGAAACACCTCTTTGAGGAGGGCTATTTCTGGACTGCGGCCCAGGGGTTTCTGGTGTTTTCTCTCCTCTCGAGCGCCGTTTATGTGGTCAACGACATTGCCGACCGGGAGGCTGACCGGCTTCACCCGGTGAAGAAGAATCGCCCTATCGCCTCTGGCAGAATTTCGACCTTGCAGGGAGCCGGCCTGGCGGTCGTACTCCTCTTGCTGACGGGCATTCTTGCCAGCCCCCTGAACACGAAATTTCTTGCAACCGCATCGCTCTACTTTCTCCTGAATCTTGCCTACTCGTATGGACTCAAGCGCGTCATTCTGGTTGATGTTTTCATTATTGCTTCCGGATTTATGCTGCGCGTTCTTGGCGGCGCATTCGTGATCGATGTGCAGGTATCGCACTGGCTGGTGCTCTGTACTCTGTTCATCTCCCTGTTTTTGGCTGTTTCGAAGCGACGGGGGGAAATGCTGCTCGTCCGGAATACGGAAGGGTACGAAGGGAGGGCGGTCTTGCGGGAATACGACCTTGGGGTGATCGATCAAATGATGACGATCACCGCCGCCGGCATGGCGATCTCGTATGCGCTCTACACCGTCGCGGAACGAACGGTCACGGTCTTCGGCACGGAGAATCTGATTTTCACGACAGTGTTTGTCTTGTTTGGTATATTTCGATATCTTTACCTGGTCCAGGTGAAGAGAACGGACGACAATCCGACACACGTCCTGATGACGGATGGACCGATGATTCTGAATGTCGCCGGATGGTTTGTGACGTGTGTCGTCATTATCTATTTTGAGGAATTGAAAACTCTCCTGCATTGACCATGAAACTGCCTGAGCCGAAAACTCCCACAAAGATATCCGGGCTGAACCCTGCCGGAGCGAAGGTCGCCGTTGTGCGGACATCGCCCGCCACCATTCTGGATGATATCCGACGGGCCATGGAGTTGGCCGGAGTCAGTTCGTCCCTGGATCCAACAGCACCGACAATCCTGAAAGATAACATCTCCTGGCATTTTCCTTTCCCCGGCGCCAACACAACTCCCTGGCAGCTCGAAGGGACGATCCTGGGATTGCAGCGGGCGGGATTCAAAGACCTTGTCTGCGTCCAGAATAAAACTGTCGTGACGGATGCTTTCAAGGGAGAGGACCTCAACAAGTATGTTCCGCTGTTCGAGAAATACGGGATCCCTGTGAAGTTCAATTTCAAAGAGGGGGATATGACATGGGTGGAGTACAAGCCCAAAACCCCACTCCTGGTCCTCGACCAGATTTATCCGGAAGGGATTCGGATTCCGGACTTGTTCTTCGGAAAGAACATCGTCCATCTCCCCACCGTGAAATGTCATATCTACACAACGACGACCGGGGCGATGAAGAACGCGTTTGGCGGACTGCTGAATACGCACCGGCATTACACGCACTCATGGATTCATGAGACGCTCGTCGATCTGCTCGCGATACAAAGGGAGATCCATACCGGCATTTTCGCGGTGATGGATGGGACGACGGCGGGCAACGGACCCGGACCGAGGACGATGTATCCCGAGGAGAAAAATGTGATCCTTGCCAGCGCAGATCAGGTGGCGATCGATGCGGTTGCGGCGAAAATGATGGGTTTCGATCCCTTGAGCATCCGGTATATCAACTATGCCCACCAGCGGGGATTGGGTTGCGGCGATGTGAGGGAAATCCGTGTCGTGGGGGAGGATATCAGTACTGTGAACTGGAAATTCTCTGTCGGGGATAACGGTGCAAGCATTATCGGGGATTTGCTCTGGTTCAGTCCGTTGAAGCGTTTCCAGAGTTTGTTCTTCCGGACTCCCCTGGTTCATTTTTTCATTCTTGGATCGGAAGCCTACCACGATTATTACCGGTGGCCCTTCAGAGATAAACGGGTTTTCAAAAAGTGGCTTCGCAAGTCCCCCTGGGGCGAGCTCTTCCGATCATACCCTCCCGCAGGAACCGATTGATGCGATTTACACAAGTCTTCTCGTTCGCCATCTCTCAGCGCTCTCACTACCCTTCCGCCGCAGCACGAACCCCATGACCCGCCGCTCTCGCGCAGAGTTGTACCTGTTCTTGATCACGTTTATATGGGGGAGCACCTTCGTGACAACGAAGTATCTCCTCGAAGGGGTTTCCCCGTTCCTCTATATCGCCATACGCTTCGGCCTCGCTGCGGTTCTTCTGGCGGTGATTTTTAGAAAAGAGATGAGTGGATTGAGTGCCGGGGCTGCAAAAAAGGGGGGTGTGTTGGGGGGCTTGCTCGCGCTTGGGTTTATTCTCCAGACAATCGGCCTGCAATATACCTCCGCCTCCAAGTCGGCCTTTATCACCGGGATGCTCGTTGTCTTCACCCCCATATGTCAATTGTTGATCGAACGACGTCCGCCCCGAAAGGGAAACGTGATCGGCGTGATCCTCGTGACAGTGGGATTGTACTTTCTGACATCGCCCGAGGGTTCGGAATTCAATATCGGCGATGCGCTGACACTCGTCTGTGCCTTCTTGTTCGCACTGTATATCGTGTACCTCGATATGTTCGGGAAGGAATACGAGCCGGCACAGCTTACCTTGATGCAGTTCGTCGTTGCGGCTCTCCTTGGCGCGGGCGGTGCTCTTGCTTTCGAGGATGTTGTCTTCACGCCGAGTCAGGAGTTTATGCTGGCAATACTCTATCTGGCCATCTTCGCGACGGTCATTGCCATTTACGTCCAGACACGCTTTCAGAAAGACACGACCCCAACCCGTAGCGCTGTGATTTTTTCGCTGGAGCCTGTCTTCGCTGCGGGTTTTGCTTTTCTTTTGTTGGGCGAGAGACTTGGCCTGCTGGGAATGCTTGGTGGGGGATTGATCGTGGGGGGATTACTCGTTTCCGAATTGTCACCGGCGTGAAGAGACGGCCTGACGGGCGGATGTGTCGCTGCCTTTGTACGGCGTTTGCACTTTTCTCAAATCAGACGATTCGTATGGATTGAACTCGCCTTTCCCCTCAACCCTCCCGAGAGAATTCCCCCCGGATCTCTCCCCATCACACTGCTTCTGAGACGCTGGAAAAATTAAACTCCTTGACTCGCAATGCCGGGACAACAACATTGGGTGAGCGTGATTCGCGGGGTGGAACCCGCATGGACCTTGACATCGCGTCGATGTTTTTCAGAACAGAAATGGGACTGTCATTCCAACGGAAATTATTGACCGGGTAGGCGATTTTCCCGTTTTCTATCCAAAAGACTCCGTCCCGGGTGAGACCCGTAAGGAGCAGGGACCGGGGATCGACGGAGCGGATGTACCAGATGCTGGTGACGAGAACCCCCTGTTTCGTCGAGCGGATCAGATCCTCCAACGATCCGTCTCCTCCCTTGAAAATGAGATTCGAAGCGCCCGGTGTCGGTGTTGCCTTTTGTTTTTCCGCCCAGTAGCGCGTGTAGTTCAGGTTTGAAAGCACGCCATCCTTAACCCATTCAATTCGTCGTTGAGGAAGCCCTCCGGCACCCCATCGTGATCCCGGAGCCTGTGGGTCCGTCGGATCGGAATAGATGTTCACATTTCCGGGAAAAATCTGTTCTCCAAGCTTGTTCCCTCCTTCACGTCTCGAAAAAAAACTCCTCCCCTCGTCGGCATTTCTTGCATTGAGAGAAGAAACCATCCCCTGGAGAAGGTCGGCAACGCACGATGGCTCAAGGATGGTGACGTATTTTCCCGGAGCAAGTGGTTTTGGGTTTCTTGAGAGTGCGGCTTTCTCCACGGCAACCTTGGCGAGATCCCGGAACCGGAGATCAGCTGCCCGGTGGGATGCGGACGAAACCCAACCAGATCCGTCGCCTTCGGGCGTGCGAACGGTCTCGGAGAAGTACAGTGATGTCGATTGGTGATATCCGAATAATCCTGCAGAGTTACCGAGTGCCGACCATCCGGCGTTGGATTGGAGAAATCCCGTCGCGATGAGATTGCGGTCCGTTGCCTGCCGGATACATTCTGCCGCGGCGTCGGCCATAAATTCCGGTCCGTTCTCCGCAATGGTGTTGTCGAATGCCCGGACCTGCAGGTATTGTTGCGGGCCCAGGGGGGGCATGAACTCTGGATCCTCCGGAGAAAGTCGGGCAAGCTCTTCGGATCTCCGAACACCTTCCTGCACGGAGGCATCGTCGGTCTGATTCAGGCCGATCGTGCCGCTCTTCCTGCCGAAAGTACTCCGGATGGAGATCGTCACATTTTCAACGCTGCCGCTGGTGGAAGGAGCGTTGTTCGCATAGCGCAGGTGGGCAGTTGTGCCTCCGCCAAGGTTGACCTCCACACTGTCCGCTTCTGACAGAGAGACAATCTTGGTTACGATGTGTCGCGCTTCTTGTTCCGAGTGCATGAGATGCGTTCCTTACACAGTACGAGCCGTGTTTAAGATATTGATCTTGCGGAATCGGGCGGGGCAGCAGCCATGGCTGACGGCATTGGATTGGCCGGGTTCCCCCTTACCGTCATTGAACGAACCCCCGAGATAGTATTCATCCTTGCTGCAAATCGCGTCACACGCGTTCCAGAAATCCGGTGTCCGGGCCTGGTAGGCAACATCTTTCAGCATGCCGGTCACCTTACCCTCCTTCACCTCGTAATAGGCCTGACCTCCGAATTGAAAATTATACCGTTGATGATCGATGCTGTAGCTTCCCCGGCCTTTGATCAGGATTGCATGTTCAGTGTTCGCGATCAAATCGGACAGGGAGAGTGGTTGGGAACCGGGCTGGAGCGAGACATTCGGCATGCGCTGGAATGGGACGGCGTTCCAGCTTTGCGCGTAACAGGTGCCGTACGATTCCTTCTCCCCGAGAAGGTGTGCCTGCTCCCGGGTTGTCTGGTAATCGACAAACAATCCATTCCTCACAAGATCCCACTCCCTGGTCTTGACTCCGTCATCATCGTACCCGGAGGTGGCGAGTCCATTCTTCTGGGTCTTGTCCGCGACAAAGTTTACGATATCGCTTCCGAACTTGAATGTTCCCCGTTTGTCGAGGGTCAGAAAGCTTGTGCCGGCGTAGTTTGCCTCCATCCCAAGTGCACGATCGAGCTCCGTCGGGTGTCCGACCGATTCATGGATGGTCAACCAGAGGTTGGAGGGGTGGAGGATCAGATCATCCGGACCCGGATCAACGGACTTCGCTTTGTGCTTCTCGTTCACGTCCTCGCCCGCCTGCCGGACGTCTTCCAGCCACGGATACTCTTCAAAGTACTCGTACCCCATCCCCTGCGGTTCTGAGTAGGAATTCCGCGTTTGGAACGATCCGAGTTCCCGGTTGACCGAGGTCACGGTGAAGGAGGGGTTGCACCGGTAAAGGTCCTGTTCGATCATGGACCCTTCGGTTGAGGCGAAGAACTTATGTTCGTTGACGAACGAAGCGGAAGAGGAGCAAAATGTCACTCCCCGTACCTTCAACGCCTCCTCGTTGATGCTCAGGAGTTTTTGCACTTTATCCTGAAGCGGAACATCAAAAGGATTTCTTCTGATGGGTGTCTCCCAAGTCGTTTTGAAGGAGGGAACCGGGGCGAGTATCAGAGCCCGTTTCTGAAGCCTGGAGTTGATCGTCGCGATGGCGACCGCCTGCTTTGCCACCCTCGCAATTTCCTCTCGTGTTACCGTCTGGCTCGCGGCGAATCCCCACGTGCCCCGGGCGATCACCCTGACTCCGAAGCCATAACTCTCAGAATCGGAGACATTCAGGACGCGTTTCTCCCGGGTGTTGATGGATTGAGTCCGATAGCGGGCTATCCGGATGTCGGCGTAGGTGGCTCCCAGACTCCTGGCCGTTGTCAGAGCTGCCTCCGCGAGTTTCTCAAAATCGGGATTCGAAAACTGAACAGTGCCCGTACGGCCGAGGGGAAGAGAGGGGATGAAGAGTAATGTCCCAGTGGCGGCAGTGGTTTTGAGGAACTCGCGGCGTTTCATGAGATCTCCCGAAGTATCAGAAATGGTTCGTGATATTAGAGATTCTCGGGATGAAATGCAACCATCGTTAGAGGAGGGACGAAAGCCCGTTTGATCTGCAACACGAAAAGGGTCAAAACAAAGGGCTAAACTCTTCAGGTGGGGACGGTTTCAAAATACGGAAAAAAGTTCTTGTGTTTGAAATCTCTATCCCTTATCTTTTCGATGTCTTATGAAACGACTGCC
>JBBEBV010000080.1:7001-32198 GCA_040882165.1 Bacteroidota bacterium | reverse complement strand
TATGAAGGTTCCGCGGCTGATCCTGGCTTCGCAATCACCCCGCCGTCGATTGCTTCTGAAACAAATTGGGCTTAGGTTCACCGTACGTCCGAGCAAGGTCGAGGAGGTATTCTCGTCACGCGAATCTCCGCGAAGCAACGCGCGACGCATAGCCCTGGAAAAAGCACGGGACGTCGCACGGAATGTATCACGCGGTATCGTCGTCGGAGCAGACACGATCGTGGTGGTCGATGGCGGGATTCTCGGAAAACCGCGCACGAAGAAAGAAGCGCGGATGATGTTGATGAAGTTGAGCGGGAGGGAGCATCTTGTCTATACCGGATTTGCCCTGGTGGATGCGCGATCGGGGAGGTCCGTAGCCGGTGTTGAAAGAACGAGGGTCCGGTTCCGGAGGCTCGACCCCAAGGAGGTGGCCGCATACGTCGGATCCGGAGCCCCGATGGATAAAGCCGGGGCCTATGGAATACAGGATGATTACGGCGCTGTCTTTGTCGAGAAGGTCGACGGTTGTTTCTATAATGTCGTTGGATTCCCTCTTGCCCGTTTTTACAGCACGTTAACGGAGTTCATCAGGTTGCTTGAGAAACGCGTCTGAAAGGTCTGGAAGAAGTATGGATCGAAAAATTCGTGTACTGGTTGCGAAGGCCGGCCTGGACGGCCATGATCGGGGGGCGAAGGTCGTTGCGGCGGCCCTTCGTGATGCGGGCATGGAGGTGATTTACACGGGACTTCGCAAGACCCCGGAAATGATCGTGGAAGCCGCTTTGCAGGAGGACGTCGATGCGATCGGCATCAGCCTGTTGAGCGGGGCGCATATGACGATCTTTCCGAAAGTGCGGCAGTTAATGACGGAAAAGGGACTCACCGATGTTCTGTTGTTCGGCGGCGGGATTATTCCCCAGAGCGATATCGATGTCTTGAAGAAGAACGGGGTCGGTCAATTGTTTACTCCTGGTGCCTCAACGATTGAGATTGTCAAATATATCCGCACCTGGGCCGGCGAACATAGGCGGGAGAACGAGTTGGCCTGAGGAGAGCAGTGTCGGGAAGATGAAGAAACAAAAAGCCCGTTCCGGGATCCGGAACGGGCTTTTTTGCTTTTTGAGAGTTGGCTCAGGCTTTCTTGATGACGTTAATCGCCTGAAGACCTTTGGCGCCCTGTTCAACTTCGAATTCTACATTCTCCCCCTCTTTGAGGGTCTTGTAGCCGTCGCCGCTGATGGACTTATAATGCACGAACACGTCTTCACCGGTGCTCCGCTTGATGAAGCCATACCCTTTGGCATTATTGAACCATTTAACAGTACCCTGTTCCATAAGGTTACTTCATCCTTATAGTGTTGAACATGCACACCATATTTGTCTCTCAAAAACAAAAAGCGGGAGGAACATGTCCCGGTCTCTCATTGTGGAGCCTGGAAAGCTTCTCCGCGGGAATAGCATGCGCCCGAAAACGGAGACGGTGCCAAAACCGGTGCGAAACAAAAACGGTGTTGGTGGATTACAGCGCGAGTATAGCACTTGTTGAATAAAAAAGCAAGCAACGGTCCGGAGCAGGATCATCCCGGCTCTTGCTCGTCGTCCAGCCAGATTCCGAACTGTGAAGATTCCCGTTCCTCCTTCGAGGGCTGATCAACGGAACCCTCAAATTTATTGATAATTGTGATCCCCTCGGGGGAGAAGCCGAAGAGGTCCTCAGCCGAAAAAATCCGTTTCCAGTCTTCCGGCTCAAAGAAAACCTCGAATTTCGCGGAGGCCTCGTCGAGCCGGTCCAGGTAATAGGCTGTGTTCTCATCGGGGAAATTGGGATCCCATTCTTCCGCGAGTTTGCAGTTGTCGATGATCTTCACGCCTGCTGTTCCTCCGGTAACATAGTAGGAGATCCTGTCGCCGGACCGGAAGGCAAGGCCGGCTCGCCTCGCAACTTCGTATGCCGCCGAAGGCTTGCGCTTCTCCTCCTGGATTTCAAGCGTGTACCGTTCTAACGAATCGTGGAGTGTTTCTGTACGGGCAAAATCCAGAACAGCCCAGTTGTGACCGATGATGTCCTTCCTGAACGAACTATAGAGGTTGTGCAGCGCTTCGATATCTTCCTGGAGGATCCTGTTGATGCACAGGTGAAGATAGCTCTTTGCAAACCGCTCGAGGCTTCTTGAAATGAGCGCGCTTCCTTTGATGGAAAGCCGGTCGTTAAAATCAAGAAGGGCGTAGTTCTTCTTCTTGTAGCTCAGCATCTTCTTGTACCGTCCCGCCAATACGAGATTGATCCCCTCGGGCAACGAGGCCCCTATCTTCTGTACGAAGATTTCCTCCTGTTCAGGCCCGCGAACATTGTCGGGGGGAATGAAGAACAACCCGTCCGTGTCCACCTCGATGACGCGGCCGTTATACAATTCCACCTGCCGAAGAATGGTCCGAATATACTCCTGGCCCGAGGTGGTCACCTCGTCAGCCCGTTCATAGTCATTGAAGAGCCCGCGTGCGTAGCCGAGATATCCGTAGAAGGAGTTGATCAGGATCTTCAGCGATGACTGGAGGGCATCGTAGCTTGCGCGCGTTGATTCTTTTTTGGCCTGCTGCATGGCCCGTTTTGCATCGAGCCGCTTGGTCGTCAGGTCGCGAAGGAGCACTTGAAAGATGCCGAGCGAATCGGAGGAGGGTTTGATGGCTTTGCTCAGCATGACGGAGGGATAGAGAGACTCGATATCGGCATGGAGCACGTTCTGTAACAGTCCCGTCTGGAAGACGTCCGTATATCCACCGGATGTTTGAGTTCCTCCTTGCGGTTTGGGGACGGAATGCTTCTGCCTGATGTATTCCCGGAGCAGGAGGGATTCGATCTTGATAGCCGATCCTGTCCTGCAGATGGTCCCGTAGGAAAGTGGGCACATCTGCGTCATGAAGAAGTAGCTGGGGGAAAGGCGGTCGCTGATCGCGCGGGTTTCCCGCGCTTCCTGGAGCGAGAAATCACACACCCGTCCGGGATCCTCGGTCCATATCGAGGCAACTTTTTCAGGAGGAACCAGGATCCGCTGTTGGTTCGAAACTCCGAAATGAGCGGACAGATGATGGAGGCTGAATCCCTCCAGGGTACGTTTCGAAAAATCGTATGTCTGCGCGAGCGTGGAGGTGTCGACGAGGTGCCGTCCCGGCACTTCAAAAAAAGCGTTTTCGAACTCACGGTCAACCGGTGTGCCGCGGGGGGTGGAGGTCCTGATCACGGATGTATCGCGCCCGATCGTGCACTCGATCTCATGCAACTCAAAACGTTTCAAAAGGTAGGGGAGGATGTGTTGAAACAGGGAGTGTCCTTCAAGAACATCGGGGTCTCGCTCGTGGATCAAACGGAGGAGCTCGGTCAGCATTTCTGCTTCGGAGTCCTTGCGTCCGTGGAGGACTTTTTCCCATCCGGTGGAATCGCTGAGCCCGATGGCGATGATGCGGTCTTCTGTTTTGCCGGGGTTGCCGGGTTTTCCTCCTTTTCCTAAAGCCTGGATGCTTATCTGCAGGCGGCGAAGTTCCGCGATCGTCATGCCTTTGAACATCGTCGTGCCGGATTGCATCAGGAACTGCGTAACCGGGTCGGGTCGGAGGAGGAGGATATCCGACTCGGTATAGGAACTGACCCGGCGTGGGGAGGTTTTGTTGTAGCGGGCGAGAATGAAGCGGACCGCTTCCCACATGTCGTTCCAGCGTGTGAACGCAACGAGGGTCCGATAAAAGTTTGTTCCCGTCAGTTCCTTCAGCCAGAATCGTTTCGGGAAACCGTCTATCAGGCTGGCGGTGGAGAGAAAGAAAAACGGGAAGAACTCCACGTCTGCGTGAGAGATCTTCCCGCTTTCTCGGGTGTAGAGCCGGAGATGTTGCTCATCCAGTTGCTGGACGCCCACAATGCCCGGCGTTTCATTCTGACCATAGAGTACGACATCCATCCGGCACTACTTCTTCTTCATCTCGACGTTCAAGAATGGCTTGAGAAGGTCGATCGGGACCGGGAAGATGGTAGTGGAGTTGTTCTCGGTCGCGATCTCCCGAAGCGTTTGGAGGTACCGAAGGGTCAAGGCGCTCGGTTGGTCGCTCAGAATTTTTGCCGCATCGGACAGGCGCTGTGAGGCCTGGAACTCGCCTTCCGCGGCAATGATTTTCGATCTGCGCTCCCGTTCCGCCTCTGCCTGTTTGGCCATCGCTCGCTGCATTTCCTGCGGGAGGTCGATGTGCTTCACCTCGACGTTGGAGACCTTGATGCCCCAAGGTTCAGTCTGGTGATCGATGATCTTCTGCAGCTGCGCGTTGATCTTGTCCCGTTCCGCAAGAAGGTCGTCCAGTTCGGATTGACCGAGAACGCTTCGCAAGGTCGTCTGCGACAACTGCGATGTCGCGAAGAGGAAGTTCTCGACCTCCACGATGGCTTTGTCGGGCTGGACAACCCTGAAATAGATGACGGCATTGACCTTGAGTGACACGTTATCTTTGGTGATGATATCCTGAGGCGGAACATCCATGACAACGGTACGAAGGCTGACTTTGACCATCTTATCGATAAACGGCCAGAGAATGATGAGGCCGGGGCCTTTCACCCCGACGAACCGTCCAAGACGGAAGACCACTCCGCGCTCGTACTCCCGGAGGATCCTGACCGCATTGGCAAGGATGATGGCAAGCAGAATGATGCCGCCGACGATGAACGATGGGAAAAGTTGCATGGGAATCCCTTTCAGTGATAGGTTCCTACCGGACCTCTTCGACCGTGAGCGTCAGGCCATGAATTTTTGTCACCCGCACTCTTGCTCCTTTTTTTATCGGTCCGGAGGGTGATTGAGCATTCCAGATTTCGCCATGGACCCGAACGCTTCCCCCGGGATTGATCGCGCTCATGGCTTCACCGACTTCATCGATGATTCCCTCACTCCCGGTTGTCGGTTTTCGTCGCTGTGCCTTCAGTCCGAGCCCGATGATGAACGAAAAGAAGATCAAGGTCAGGGCCGTTGAAGTGATGATAACGGACCAGGAAATTTCGATGAACTCGAGTCCCGAGTCGGTCCGGATAAGCATCATCGACCCCAGGAGAAGGGAGACCACACCCCCCACGCTCAGAAGTCCGTAGCTTGTGATTTTGATCTCGGCGATGAACAGGATAATGGCAAACACGATCAGCGCAAAACCCGCGTAATTAATGGGCAGGGTGTGAAGCGAATAGAACGCAAGGATCAGGCTGATGACACCGACCACACCGGGGAGCATGGAACCCGGGTTGTACAACTCAAACATAAGACCGTAGATTCCAATCATGAACAAGATGTAAGCTATATTGGGATCACTGAGAATATCGAGTAACCGTTCGATGGCTCCCATTTCGAGCTGCTCTATGGTCACACCGGCTGTTTCGAGGATAACCGTTCCTGACGAGACCTGAACTTCCCTGCCGTCGATCTGGACAAGAAGGGAGTCCATGGATTTGGCGATGAGGTCGATCACCCGCAACTGCAGCGCTTCGTTCTCGGTGATGGAGACACTGTTTCGAACGGCCTCTTCAGCCCAGGCGAGATTTCTGTTCCTTTTTTCCGCAATCGTTCGTATGAAAGCTGCCGCATCGTTTGTCGCTTTTTCGCTCATAACGGAATCCTGGCCCCCCTGCATCGAGACGGGATGGGCTGCGCCGATATTCGTACCCGGAGCCATAGCGGCAATATGAGCCGCGAGCGTGATGAAGACCCCCGCTGAGCCGGCATGTCCTCCGCCGGGCGAAACGTAGACGACGATGGGGACGGGGGACTCAAGAATGTCGCTGACAATCACACGCGTTGACTTCAGGAGGCCGCCGGGGGTGTTCAGTCGGATGATGAGGCATTGAGCACCGGATTCCTTGGCCTGTCGGATGCTGTTGTGGATGAACTCCGCTGCCGCAGGATTAATGGAGCCGTCTATTTTGATCGCAAGGACAGACTGGGGATGCAACCGCTGGGAACCGAAGAGGAGGAGAATCAGCAAAAACAGAAAAGGATGGCGTTTCATGGGAACGCTCCGTGCTTGAGACAACGGGACGCCGGGACATCGGCAAAAATGGCGCCAAAGTTCGATACGATTGCGGTCAAGTGCGCTCCTACGGAGCATCGTCGACCCGTCAGTGACCCTGCATGTCTGCAAAGCGAAGCCATGTGTTTTCTGCGGGACGCAGTTTTGCGGAGAGGGTGGGATTCGAACCCACGATACCCTTGCGGGTATACCACCTTTCCAGGGTGGCCAATTCAACCACTCTTGCACCTCTCCGGGTACTGCTGTCCTTCATGACTTTTTCGACGGACAATAATAGGAAAAGAATGCTCTACATGCAATCGGGTTTGATTTTGGGACATCTTTTCATACTTTCCCCCCGGCTCATCGTGAGTCATTCCATGTGCCGGCATTCCCATTCGTTGGATGAAAGAGGGCATCGCGTTCGTATGCCGCAAACAATCCTTGTCGCAGAAGACCAGCAACATATCCGAAGCCTCATTGAATATAAGCTTCGCAATTCCGGATATACCGTGATTGGTGTGGAGGATGGGATTACGGCGCTCCGAAAAGCTGCGGAGATCAAACCGGATCTTATCCTCCTGGATATCATGATGCCGCTCATGACCGGGTTTGAAGTTCTTGCCGCACTGAAGCAAAATGAGGCGACACGCCACATCCCCGTCGTACTAGTCACCGCCCAGAGCAAAGAAGATGAGATCGTGAAGGGGCTCGATCTTGGAGCGGAAGATTACATTACAAAACCGTTCAGCCCCAACGAACTTGCAGCCCGGGTCAAAACCATCCTTCTGCGCACCGGCAAAGCCCGGGATTAACATGCCCCGGTGCCCGAATCCCATCTCATCGATCCGAACCTCTCACTGTTCAAGAATCCCCTACAGTTCCTTCTCCTCCCGTTTCCTCGGACCATGACAGCCACCTACCCGATCGAGTTTCTTATTATCATGGGCTTTGCAGCGGTCGCAACGCTGCTGGTGCTGGTAATCTCCGTGTCCCTTGTTATTCACAAAGCAATCGAGTTCCAGAGGAGTTGGAGGCAGGAGCGTCTGTACGGACAATACTCTTCCGTTTTCGCCGAAATCCTCTTGCAAGACCTTCCCGTTCTCCCCCCGGAGGCAAAACCCGGCGCGATTCTTCATCTGTACGAACCCCTGATCCAACCGGTGAAGAAACGACTTGCTGCCATGACCGTGGGACAGAGAAAAGTACATGAAGAAGTATTGCGACGGGTCATGATCGATTTTGCTCAGGATCTGAGCGGAGAGCCCTCGGAGCGTCTTGTCTATTTTTTCTATGTGCTGGGATTCGTCGAGGAACAATTGCGCTTGATGAAAAGCAGGCATTGGTGGATCCGGGCGCACGCTGCGCGTGAGATCGGACAGGTGCGGGCCCGAAAGGGGATTGCGAGCCTGACAGCCGCGCTGGAAGACCATCATCAGGATGTCCGGAACCAGGCTATCCAGTCGTTGATTGTCCTGGTCGGCGTCGATGCGCTCGACACCATCTTTGGGATAAGCCGGAATCTTTCCAAGTGGACGGAGATCGAACTGTCCGTGATCATCATGAATTTCCGGGAGGAGGCCGTTCCTTCCCTGATCAACGCTCTGGATTCGCGCGACGACAGCATTGCATCGTTTGCGATTGAAATGCTTGCGGAGATCGGATTTACTCAGGCCGTGGACGCCCTCCTGCGTATTCTCCAGGAGCACCGCAACCCCGCTGTCAGGGCGAAGGCGGCCGAGGCGTTGGGCCGGCTCGGCGATGAACGGGCCGAGCATGCACTCCTCATGTCTGTGGCAAATCCTCATGCCGGCTTGCGGCTCCGGTCTATCGAAGCCCTTGGAAGCATCGGCACTCCCGGAGCCCTCCCTTTGCTGCAGGGTCGTCTTACGCTCTCCGCCGGCGAAGAACAAACGACCATTGCAAGGGCGATCGGACGGTGCGGTACGGAAGGCCGTCTCTTTCTTGAGCAGTGTATTCACTCGGGTGACTCTCTGATCTCTGCGGTTGCGGCGCAGGTTCTGGAAGAACTCGGTGCAGATCCCGCCAAGGCTTGAAATCCATGGCTATCATAGAGTTCCTCCTTCAGAGTTACTTTCTCCTTGTCATCGGCTATTTTGTCGTTGTCAACCTGACCTATACGTTTTTCCTGGGGATGTCGTTCAGGGAGATCCTGTATTACATGCGCCACAATTCGTTCGGGAATCTCCGCCTGCTCGTACAGTCGGAACTCACCCCGCCGGTCTCGATCCTCGCGCCGGCATACAATGAAGAACCGACTGTGGTGGAGAGTGTCAAGAGCCTCCTGAAACTGAACTATGGTAAATACGAGGTCGTTGTGATCAACGACGGTTCGAAGGACCGCACGCTGGATCGGCTGATCAAAGAATTCCATATGTACCCCTCAAAGCAGGTGTATCGTCCGTTGATTGCGGCGAAGCGGGTACGCGGGATCTATAAATCCCGTCAACCGGCGTACAGAAACCTCGTGATCGTGGATAAAGAGAACGGAGGAAAAGCGGATGCGCTCAATGTCGGGATAAATGTCGCTCGGTTTGAGTACGTCTGTGCGATTGATGCCGATTCCCTGCTTGAAGAGGATTCTCTGCAAAAGGTGGTGAAGCCATTCCTCGAGGATAGCACCATGGTTGCGGTCGGTGGCATCGTTCGGATCGCGAACGGATGCAAAGTCGTCAACGGACGCGTGGTGAAAGTCGGACTCTCCAATAAGCTTCTTCCTATCATGCAGGTCGTCGAATACTTCAGGGCATTTCTGTCCGGCAGGATGATCTGGCATGGGGTCAACGGCCTCCTGATCATCTCCGGGGCATTCGGGATGTTCAGGCGCTCCTCGGTTATCGAAGTCGGGGGGTACCGGCACGACACGGTGGGGGAGGATATGGAGCTCGTGGTGCGATTGCACCGGAAAATGCGGGAGTGGAAACGTCCCTATAGGATTGCATTTGTGCCGGACCCGGTATGCTGGACGGAGGCGCCGGAGACACCGCAGATGCTGGGCCGACAAAGGAACCGTTGGCACCGGGGGCTTCTCGATACGATGCTGATCCATAGAAAAATGTTCCTCAACCCCAGGTACGGCATCGTGGGCCTTGCCGCGATGCCGTACTTCGTTCTTGTTGAACTCCTCGGACCCGTGATCGAGTTCATGGGTTACCTGACCTTGTTCGCACTGATAGCCCTGAATGCTCTGAATGCCGAGATGACCATACTGTTTTTCATCGTGGCCGTGTTTTACGGTGCCATGTATTCTGTGGGGGCAGTGCTGTTGGAAGAAGTTTCCTTTCAGCGTTATCCCAAGCCCTTCGACCTTGCACTGCTGCTCTCCGTCGGCGTTATCGAGAATTTCGGCTATCGCCAGATGACCCTCTGGTGGAGGGTGAAGGGATTTTGGGACTATTTCCGTGGGAAGAAGTCGTGGGGAACGATGCAACGGAAGGGGTTCGTGAGCGGACAGACATGAACGACGAAGCCACGAGGAGGGTCTCCTTGTGGCTTTGGGTCTGCGGAAGGGGTGGGATTCGAACCCACGATGGCCTTGCAGCCATTCCGGTTTTCGAGACCGGTCGATTCAACCACTCTCGCACCCTTCCGAGTATGGTTGATGTTTTGCGTGACCAATATAGCGAGAACGCATTCAAAATTCAATTTGTATCTCGACCACCAACCTGTCTTCTCCCCCGGACTCTTGCGGGAGTGACACCCGACGGCACGTTCGTCCGAAGCCCTCTCTTGCCGATGAGATGGCCTTCGCGCCCGCAATTTGCACGCTCTGGTGCTTTCTCCCACACCTCCCTTTCCAAAACGCTCCACGGCGTCACCATCGATCCCGGAACGCCCGCAACGAGCGACAGTATGGTTCGACCTTCTCTGATGAGTGTCGAGCGTTCTTTCATCCACCGTGGCTGCATGCAAGGCTTTCTTGACATTCCTTCCTGTATTTGATATATTGATAGCATATAAGGACTTAGAGGGGTGAATGCTATGGAAACATTCGGCACGAAGCGAAGCAAACAACGGGAAAGAATCTTTCAGGTTCTTAAGCGAACAACTTCCCATCCGACCGCGGAGTGGGTGCATGAACGGGTCCGGGAACATATCCCGCGAATTTCGCTCGGCACGGTTTATCGCAACCTCCATATTCTTAAGGAGCAGGGAAAGATCCGCGAACTTGACTTCGGTGAAGGTCTCCGCCGCTATGACGCCATGGTCGAACAACACTATCATTTCGTCTGCGAACAATGCGGCGCAGTGAAGGACCTTGATGTTCCTCCCCAGCAAGACCTCAACATCCGCGTTCAGCCGGCGGTAGGGGGGCAGATCAGAACTCATCGGCTTGATTTCTACGGCGTCTGCACCGACTGTCTGGCCAGGGAATAAGTCAGGTCGTTTCCTTCGAAAGACCAATTTTCAACTCACCACCGCGGGGAACTCAAGCATGCCTTTGCAGGTAGGCGAGAAAGCTCCGGCTTTCAAGCTGCATGACACTGAGAAGAAAGTGCGGTCTCTGGAGGAGTTCCTCGGAAAAAAAACAGTCCTGGCGTTCTTTCCCGGAGCGTTTACGAGTGTCTGTGAAAAAGAACTTTGCACCTTTCGGGACTCCATGGCCCGGTTCCATGAACTGAATGCCCAGGTCGTCTCCATTTGTGTTGACGCTCCGGCCTCCAACAAAGCATTCGCCGGTAAGAACAACCTGGGATTCCCGGTGCTGAGCGATTACGCACGGAACGCCGTCAAGGCATACGATATCGTGCACGTTGGATTCGGAGGTCTCGAGGGATATGTCGCCGCGAAGCGATCGGTGTTCGTTCTTGACCGGGAGGGGAAGATTGCATATGCCTGGATTGCAGAATCTTCCGGGACAGAGCCGAACTATGAAGAGATTACGAAGGTCCTGGCGTTGGTCAATTAATCCCCGAGGATAGTCTGCGCACCATCCACGTTTCCCTCTGTGTTCCGTTCCGATCCAGCCTCTGATGGCGAGTTCTCTCTTCCTTACTGCCCAGTTTCTTTCCCTTTGCCTCTGGGTCGGGACCTCCTTTGCTCTGGTTGTTCTTGTTGCGCCGATTGTCCTGAAACAGGTGTCATCGGAACGTTCCGCCGGGATGTTGATGTCCGACATCCTTCTGCGCTACTCCGGGATATTTATTGCCAACGCATTATTCCTGATCATCACTTTCCTCTTCCAATCCCTGGTTCTCTCCCCATTCATGGGAATGAAGTTGCGACTCGCGACCGCCCTTGTCAGTTTGGCCCTTTTCGTCGCTCTCTATGATAAGCATGTCCTTGCAAGAAAGATTCATATCCTTCGGGAGAAAATGGCGGAGATCCGTTCGGAAGAATTCGTCAATTATAATGATCGCCGGGAATTTTCAAGGCTCCACCGGCGTTCCATGCTGTTGTTCATGCTCAATTTTGTGCTGGGAATCGCCGTCATCGTTGTCCTTATTTTCAACATCTGAAGGATTTCTCTCTTGCTTACCGCAGGTGATTGGGCCCCTGATTTCAAGCTTTCCTCCGGTTCCGGAAAGACGGTACAACTCCGGGAATTCAGGGGAAAGAAAGTGGTGTTATTTTTCTATCCAAAGGATGACACACCCACCTGCACAAAGGAGGTTTGCTCATTCCAGGACAATCTGGGGGCCATTCTGAACAAAGGGGCTGAGGTCTTGGGTATCAGTCCGGATTCCCCGGGCAAACATGCCAGATTCTCGGAAAAGTATAACCTTCGGTATCCTCTTCTCAGCGATGAGCGGAAGGAGGTTCTGAAGGCTTATGGAGCCTGGAAACAGAAAGTTCTGTTCGGTCACAAGTACAAAGGTGTTGAACGAACCACCGTCATCGTGAATGAAGCCGGTCTGGTGACGCATATCTTCCGGAAGGTTCGCGTGAAGAAACACCTCGAGGATGTACTGGCCGCCCTCTCATGAGCCGGTGATCCGGCGGAAGGCATAGCAAGCGAGAAAAAGAAAGAGTACATCATGGTCTACGTGACAAGACGGTCGACATTCAGCGCTTCACATCGATTGTACAATCCGGCATTTTCCGATCAGCAAAACGAAGCGTTATTCGACAAGTGCGCGAACCCGATGGGACACGGTCATAACTACGTTTTGGAAGTGACCGTCGGAGGGGAGCCACGCGAGGAGACGGGGTATGTGATCGACCTGAAGAAATTGAAGGAAATCATCAAGCGCGAAGTTCTTGACAAGGTAGACCATAAGCACTTGAACCATGACGTTGAGTTCATGCGAGGAATCATCCCCACCGCTGAGAACATCGCAAAGGTGTTCTGGAATATCCTCGAGCCGAAGATCACCGAGGGAAGGCTTTTCTCCGTCCGGCTGCGCGAAACGGAGAATAACATCGTTGAATACCGAGGTGCCTCATGAAGCAATCCCCCCCTTCGAAGCGTATGCAGTCGTTGGTCCATGATTTGCTTGGTGAACTGGGGGAAGACCCGACGAGGGAAGGGTTGCGCCGCACGCCCGCCCGTGTCGCGAGCATGTATGAATTCCTGACAAAAGGTTACAAAGAGGATATTGCTTCCGTTGTGAACCGGGCGGTCTTCAAGGAAAAGTATAACGAAATGGTAATCGTAAAGGATATCGACTTTTACAGCCTGTGCGAGCACCACCTCGTTCCTTTTTTCGGAAAGTGTCACATTGCCTACATCCCCAACGGAAAAATTATCGGGTTAAGCAAACTGCCCCGCATCGTGGAAGTCTTTGCCCGGCGGTTGCAGGTCCAGGAGCGGCTCACCAAGCAGATTGCCGAGGCGATCTACAAGACTCTCGATCCGCAAGGAGTTGGTGTTGTCGTTGAAGCCCGCCATTTGTGCATGATGATGCGCGGAGTGGAGAAACAGAATTCCGTCGCAACCACGAGCGCGATGTTTGGAACATTTCGCAACGACGAGAAAACCCGCATGGAGTTCCTCACCCTCATTCGTCATCGGCTGGAACAATGATCGGAACGCGTTCTCCCCGCATTGTTTGGATTACCGGTGCCTCCTCCGGCATCGGAAAGGCTCTCGTGGAGCTGTTTGTGACCGAGGGAGAGATCGTTGTTGCCACTGCACGCAGCAGGGGAAGCTTGAATTCCCTGCAACGATCGTTGGCGGGCGCACCGGGGGAGTGTTTTCCTCTTGTGTGTGATGTTCGGACCGAACGGTCCGTGCGATCCGCCGTGCAACGCATTACGGCGCGATTCAAACGCGTGGATGTGTTGCTGAATAATGCCGGAGTGACTGTTTTCAAGGACTTCGCGCAAACATCGGTAAAAGAGTTTGACCATGTCATCGAGACCAACCTGCGGGGCGCGTTCCTGGCCACAAAATGCGTTCTCCCCGGGATGCTCAGGAGAAAGAGCGGGATGATTGTGAATATCCAGTCCTTTGCGGCCAAGACCATCTACACGGGTTCATCCGTTTATTCGGCTTCCAAATCCGGAGGCGTGGCCTTGATGGATTGTCTGAGGGCCGAGGTGCGAAGCAAAGGTATCAAGGTGCTCAACGTGTATCCCGGCGCAACGTTGACGCCCATGTGGAGCTCCGCTCAACAAAAAACGTACGCAAAGGTTATGATGGCGCCGGCGGAAGTTGCACGGAAGGTCTACGAAGCAACGCGCCTCTCTGAATCGATGATGATCGAGGAACTTGTCCTTCGTCCGCAGATTGGAGACCTGAACGTATGAATCTTGCGGGAGCAATTGCTCTTATCACGGGAGCCGGTCGTGGCATCGGCAGAACCCTGGCGTTGACCCTTGCCCGGAACGGAACGGAAGTCGTTCTTACGGCCAGGACGAAGTCCGAACTGGATCTTGTGAGGAACGAGATAACGTCAGAAGGAGGGAAGGCTCATGCTCTTGAGGGAGATTTGACCAACGATCGGGATATCGAGCGGATGTTCCGTCATCTCCGGGAAACGTTCGGGCGCCTCGATATTCTGGTGAATAATGCGGGGATAGGACGATTCGCACCCATCAAGGACCTGGCGGTCCATGAGTTCGATGCGATGTGGAACCTGAACATGCGGGCGCTCTTCCTCTGCACGCAACAGGCTCTCCCGTTGATGATCCCTCAACGGCGGGGAGCGATCGTCAACATCTCCTCGCTTGCCGGCAAAAATGCTTTTGTAGGCGGTGGGGGATATTCCGCGACGAAATGGGCTTTGCTGGGGTTTTCAAAAACCCTCATGCTGGAAGTACGTGAACATAATATACGCGTGGTCACCATTTGTCCCGGTTCCGTCGATACGACTTTTTCCTCGGCCGCGAATGACCCCGCCCGATCGGAGAAGATCATCCACCCTCAGGATATCGCCGACACGCTCATCACGGTATTAACATTGCCGGATCGAACGATGGTCAGCGAGATCGATATCAGGCCGACCAACCCCAAATAACTTGCTACCGACGTTGTTCCCCGTTTAAAAAAAACGCCGTCGAGGATTCGACGGCGCTGTGAAGGAGAACGGTTTGTTTCTTACCGTTCAAACGGGTCGAACTCCTTGAAGCGCTCCATCCGCTCTTTGATGCGCTCCCGAATTTCCGGGCCCGGGAGGCGTTTGCGCATCTCCCCTGTGCGCCGGGTGCGAAGCACCTGACCCATCCGATCGCGGACTTTGCTCCGTTGTTCCGGAGTGAGGATATTTCTGAAGGAGAACAATTGGCCGATGCGGGCGAGGCTGGCTTTTGTACGAAGTTCGGAAACTTCTTTCACTTTTTTCTCAATTGCCGATTGATCCGGCGAGGGGGCCCGGAACAGTTGTCGCAGTTCCAGCCTGGCCGTTGCGATTGCTGCGCGCTGCGCAATGAACTGCTTCTGCGCCTGGAAACGAATGCTGAGCATTTCTTTTTTCTGTTCATCAGTCAGTTGAAGCTCTTTCAGGAATTCGGCCCGACCTTCCGTCATTCGGGGTCTTTGTACACGTCCCGACCCCTGGGCCCAGGCTGACGCTGACAAGAGTGTCAGGAGCAGAAACATGATGCCGCTTGTACGTATTGTCATGAGAACCTCCAACGTTGGTAATGGATGGAATCAACCGTTAGATGGAGGAGGGTGTGAAAGGTTTAATGATACATCCGACGCTACAGGATTGAAGGAGAGTTCCGTCAAGGGAAGAGAAGATGAAGAGAATCAACCACGGGAACCTTCCCCTTGACCACCCTTGCTTGAATCAGTAGCTCGTTTTTAATATATTGGGAGCAGGAAATGAGAATTTCAAATTGCACCCCGTCAAGGATTGTTCCGGTCGTTTCTCTTGCCCTCCTGTTTTCGGGTTGTTCCGTCTTTGGTCCGATGGGAGAGTGGTTCTCGCAAGGCTACGAGAACACCGTATCGTATTTCAACGCGTATTATAACGCCGAGCGACTCTTCACCGAAGCGGAAGTAGAGATCATTGCTGCCAACCTCGCAACGCGGGGAAAGTCTTCTCCAACGTCCTCCGCTGTTCCCATTCCTAACACGGCAAAACAAAAACTCACCCTTGTTATCGACAAGTGCTCCAATATCCTGTCGTTCTCCCCGACGAGCTCTCTCGTGGATGATGCACTGTTCCTGATTGGAAAGGCAAATTTTTACCAGGGGGATTACGTGAAAGCGGAACGGAAATTCTCTGAGCTGCTGGCTCAATTTCCGAATGGACCCCTGACCCTGGATGCGCAGCTTTGGTTCCTGAAAACATTGCACCGGCTTGACAAGTTTGAGGATGCTGAGACGGCGGGGGAATTGCTCATCGAAGCTGCAACAGGCGCTGAGGAACCGGCAATAGCCGGTGAGGCATCTGTGACCCTTGCCGAGGTGGCCGAAGAGCAAAACAACCCATCCCTTGCCGTTCAACGGTATGAAAAAGCCGTCGAATTACTGGATGATGGTTTCGAGAGGGCGACCATCCAGGCGAAGGTAGGGGATATTCTGATGACGTTGCAGGAGTACCATCGCGCAATGGCGGCCTATCAAAAGGTCGGTGGCTATACGAGCGATATATATCTTTTATACTACGGACGGCTTCAATCTGCGAGGGCCGCCCGAGAGTTGAAGGAGAACGAGCAAGCATTGGATTTGTTTGACGAGCTTCTCGGGGATTTTCGCTTCTTCCCATACGAGAATGTTATCCGTTTCGAGGTGGGGAAAACGCTCGCTGTCAATGAGGAGATCACCGAGGCGATAGAGCAGTATCGGTATGTCGATACGACATTTGCCCGAACGGAGATCGGTGTAAAAGCAGCCTATGAACTCGGGAAGCTGCTGCAATACGAGGTCGGAGACTACATGCAGGCGAAAGTGGCTTATGAGCATGCCTCAAGCCTGCCTGCCCTGGAAGAGTCACGCCAGGCTCAGAAGCGAAATGTCGCCTTGTCGAGGTATTTCGAACTTCAGCGAACGTTTAACGTGGTCGATAGCCTTCTCTCGGTTCACGAGAATGACAGTCTTTGGCAATTGCCGGATACGACGGCCGTATTGCAGGGAGACAGCCTGATCCGGGAACTGGTTGCGGCTGTCGATACGACTGTCAGGGATTCGACCGGGATGTTGGAATCGACCCTGGCCCTGAGGAGTGACTCGCTCTCATCGGATTCGACTGCCGCCTTTGTTCTCCCGATGAGGTTGAAGCCCGATTCCTTGCGCGCTGTTCTTTCCGGGATCGCGTATGGACTTGGGGAACTGTTTTATTCGGAGTTGGAGATCCCCGATTCTTCATTCTTCTGGTATAACGAGTCTCTCAGGCTCCATCAGGATAGCCTCAGGGCGGGCCGCATATTTTTCATTCTTGCAGAAATTATTCGTTCGAATCCGGAAAAAAAGTACGGTGATTCCGATGAGCTCTATCGCCGGCTCATTCGCGAGGCTCCCGCGTCGGCCTACGCCGAGGAAGCCCGGGCAAGGTTAGGAATCCCGAAACCCGCCAGGGACCTCGATCCCGCGCAGAGTGCCTTTGCCCGGGCGGAATCATTACTGGTCTCCGGAAACCACCCCGCGGCGCTGGAGGCATGGAAGGATTTGGTCCGACTCTATCCAAAATCCCCCTTTGCAGCGAAGAGTGACTTTGCGCTTGCCTGGCTGTACGAGAAACATCTTTCCATGCCGGACAGTGCTCTTGCGTACTACAAGCGTATCGTGGAACAGTATGGTTCGACGGAGTACTCCAAAGTTGCCATGCGACGCATCATCGATCCCGAGGCCGATTCCCCCGCTCCGCAGCAAGCGGCGCCGGATTCTCTTGCGAAATCCCCCGTTCCGCAGGCTGATCCTGCGAAACCAGTCATCGGGGTTGACCCGGACGAAGAACGTCTGTTCAACGCCCGCAGCGATACTTCCAGAACCCGACGGGGCAAAGTGAAAGAAGTCCAGTAATGCCCCTTCAACAAGTCGCACCGGTGCTTTCCAACATCCAGATTGCAGAGGGCATTTTCCTCCTTACGCTTGAGTCAAAGGAGATTGCGCAATTGGCGCGCCCCGGGCAATTTGTCAATATTCGATCCACAGACGGCTCTCTGCCCTTCCTGAGAAGGCCGTTTAGTATTTCCCACGTACACGAAGATTCGATCGACCTGATGTTTAACATCGTCGGACAGGGAACGCGGATGATGGCCTCCCGCAGAGTCGGTGATACCCTGGATGTGCTGGGTCCGCTGGGAAAACCGTTTGGCTATGAAGCACATTTCGAGACTGCGATCCTCGTGGGAGGAGGGCTTGGTGTCGCGCCCTTTCCACTGCTGACCCGTTATCTGAAGAAACACGCAAAAAAGATCACCACATTCCTCGGTGGCCGCACGAGCAGGCATATTGTCTCAACCAACCTTGAAAATATTCAGATCGCAACGGACGACGGGTCATCGGGCTTCCATGGGACGGTGGTTTCTTCCCTGGAATCGTATTGGGGGTCCCATGCGCTCCCGGGTCCGAAGATCTTTGGCTGCGGGCCAACGCCGATGCTCAGGGCGCTTTCTGAGACTGCACAGAAACTGCATATCGCGTGCGAACTTTCCCTGGAGGGAGATATGGCTTGCGGGGTCGGGCTCTGCCAGGGTTGCCCTGTCGAGACAACGAAGGGGGAGAGAAAATACGCCCTTGTGTGTGTCGAGGGTCCCACATTCAACTGCAACGATATTATCCTTCGCTAAATGGTCAAAGAATCGTTTACCCTGAGGGGAGTGGAATTCAAGAACCGTGTCCTGGTTGCCTCGGGCACCTTTGGTTACGGCAACGAGGTGAAGGAGCTTGTCGATGTTAATTTGCTGGGAGGGATCTGTACGAAATCGCTTTCCTGGAAGCCCCGCGACGGAAATCCTCCTCGGCGCATTGTTGAAACGCCGAGCGGCATGTTGAATTCAATCGGACTTGCCAACGTGGGTGTGGAGTATTTCATCCGGGAGAAGCTCCCCTATCTGCGCACGGTCGAAACCGTGATCATCGCGAATATCGCGGCAAGCTCCCTTCAGGAATACGGTGATGTCCTTTCGCTCCTGGAGAAGCAGGAGGGGATCGATGGGTACGAAATCAATGTTTCGTGTCCGAATGTCAAGGAGGGGGGACTCAGCTTTGGGACGGATTGTGCCAAGACCAAAGAGATTACCGCCAGCCTTCGCCGACGCACGGAAAAACCGCTTATCATCAAGCTCACTCCGAACGTGACACATATTTCGGAATTTGCGCGTGCCGTGCAAGAGGCGGGTGCCGATGCCATCTCCGTGATCAACACCGTTGTAGGAATGGCCGTGGATATTCATAAAAAGAAACCGAAACTCTCCACGGTGACCGGCGGACTCTCCGGCCCGGCCATCAAGCCTATCGCTCTTGCAAAAGTGTACGAGGCGGCGCAGGTAGTCTCCATCCCGATCATCGGCATCGGAGGGATCATGACGGCGGAGGATGCGCTGGAGTTCTTGCTGGTCGGAGCCACGGCTGTGCAGGTTGGTACAGCAAACTTCATTGACCCATCAGCCGGTGTCAAGGTGGCAGAGGGGATGCGTTCGTATGCAGAACGGTATGGCGTTTCCGATCTCGGCCAGCTCGTCGGTGCGATGGAGTCCAATAAGGAATTTTCCGTGCTCCAATCCTGGCTGTAAGACCCTCACGCCCTTCTTCCATGTCCTACCCTGAAACAGTCCGCTTTCTCTACGCGTTGCAGCAGCATGGTATGAAGTTCGGGCTTCGGGGGATCCTGGCTCTCCTTCATGCGTTGAAGAATCCTCACCGGTCCTTGCCGGTCATCCACGTTGCCGGGACGAATGGAAAGGGATCAACGGCTTCCATGCTCGCGGCAATCCTTACTGCCAGCGGGTACAAAACGGGACTTTATACCTCACCGCACCTGCTCGATTTCTCGGAACGCATTCGTATCAACGGCAGACCCATCGGACGGAAGGAGATTGTTCGATTCACGAAGAGGATGCGACAAACGATCAACCGCCATCAGTCTACCTTTTTTGAAGCGACCACCGCAATGGCGTTCGCCTGGTTCGCCGAACGGAAGGTGGAAATTGCGGTCGTCGAAGCGGGGCTGGGCGGCCGGCTGGATTCGACAAACGTTGTACGACCCCTCGTCTCCATCATCACCAGCATCGGGTTGGACCATAAGGAGATCCTTGGAGCAACTGTTGAACAAATCGCCCGGGAAAAAGCAGGGATCATCAAAAGGAAAGTCCCGTGTATCACCGGCGTAACCGATCGACGGGCGCTGCGTGTGGTCAGGAGGGTTTGCAGGGAACGAAGCGCGCCCTGGCTGGACGGGAGCAGGTATAAGACCCGGATCAAGGGGGCCACATGGGAAGGAACATCCCTGGACCTTGCGCTGGGAAACACAAAAATTGTGGACGCTCATATCGGACTTGCTGGTCTCTTTCAGGTGAGCAACGCAGCGATGGCGCTTGGCGCGATTGATCTGTTGAACAAAACAGGAAGGTTTGAAATCTCCATTGATGAAGTGAAGAAGGGGTTGAACGATGTCCAGGCCCTTACGGGGCTCCGGGGACGCCTCCAGTGCTTCCGGAAAGATCCTCCGGTCTTTCTGGATGTTGCCCATAATCCGGACGCGGTGAGGACACTCGTCCGAAGTCTGCAAAAACTTTCGTCCGAACCCTTCATGCTCGTGTTCGGTGTGATGAGGGACAAGGACTGCGATGCGATCGTCCGGGCTTTCGCCCCCATCGTGTCTGAGGCCATTGCCGTCGCGGCAAGAACCGAGCGATCATTGAGCGCCAGCGATGTCGCTGCAGCGTTCAGCAGGCGAAGAGTGCCGGTGACAGCCGCCTTGAGCGTCAGGGAAGGGGTGGAGCTGGCGCTGAAGCGTTCAGGTCACCGGCGCCCGATCCTCATTTCGGGATCACATTTTGTCGTCGGGGAAGCGATGGAGGCGCTCGCTTCCAAAAAAGTTCTTGACAATCACTCGGCATTCGGGTATATTGGCAGGTGAGTTCAAGGGGTTTCTTCCTTAGTCCAACCTCCACCCTAGCTAGACACTTCTGGTATCCAAATTTCCAACCTTTGATACTTCGTCGGATTATTTCCTCCGCTGAGTGAGGTTCATTCTATTAAACATTTCCCGTCCTCCAACTTCCTCTTAAGGTTTTACGCTCATGCCAATGGACATCACTGAACTGAAGTCCAAAAAAATCGCTGAGTTGAATCAAATTGCCAAAGAACTGAACATCGGCGGCTACAGCGATCTGCGGAAACAAGAACTCATCTTCAAAATCCTCGAAGCCCAAACTGAAAAGGATGGACTGACGTTCAGCAAGGGGGTGCTGGAGGTGCTGCCTGACGGGTATGGATTTCTTCGCTCCGTCGACTACAATTATCTCCCTTCGCCCGACGATATTTATGTCTCCCCATCCCAGATCAAGAAATTTGGATTGAGGACCGGGGATAGCGTAAGCGGTCAGGTCCGCCCCCCGAAGGAAGGGGAGCGCTTCTTCGCTTTGCTGCGCGTGGAGGCGGTGAACGACGACCACCCGGATGTCATCCGCGACCGTATCCTTTTCGATAACCTCACCCCGCTGTACCCCACAAGCAGGATCAAACTTGAGACCATTCCCGGCGAATACGCCATGCGGATCCTCGATTTACTGGCCCCGGTGGGGAAGGGGCAGCGCGGGATGATCGTTTCACCGCCAAAAGCCGGTAAGACAGTCCTTCTTCAAAAGATGGCCAACAGTATCGTCCGCAATCACCCGGAAGTCAAGCTGATCGTGCTGTTGATCGACGAGCGCCCGGAAGAGGTGACGGATATGGAGCGGTCGGTCAGCGCAGAAGTAGTGAGCTCGACGTTCGACGAACCCCCTGAGCGGCACGTTCAGGTTTCCGACATGGTGCTGGAGAAGGCAAAGCGCCTGGTGGAAGCGAAGAAGGACGTTGTCATCCTCCTCGATTCGATCACCCGTCTGGCCCGCGCCCATAATACGGTTGTCCCGCATAGCGGAAAAATCCTCTCAGGCGGTGTCGATGCCAATGCCCTCCATCGTCCGAAACGCTTTTTCGGTGCTGCGAGGAATATCGAGGAGGGGGGAAGCCTCACTATTATAGCGACCGCGTTGGTCGAGACCGGCAGCCGCATGGATGAGGTGATCTTCGAAGAGTTCAAGGGCACGGGCAACATGGAAATTGTGCTGGATCGCAAGTTGAGCGATCGTCGCGTCTTCCCGGCCATCGACGTGAACCGGTCCGGAACAAGAAAAGAGGAGATTCTGATGGATCAGGAAGAATTGAACCGTGTCTGGATCCTTCGGAAATTCCTGAGCGAATTGACGCCGGTCGATGCGATGGAGTTCATTCAGGAAAAGATGAAGGGGACGAAATCCAACAAGGAATTCCTGAAATCGATGAACAGTTAAGCGGTCAACGGTTGTAGCCTCCATGCTCCCTCAATCCTTCGTCTGCGTCACATCCCACCAGAACCCGACACTTTCTTTTCAAGCGTGCAGCCATGAATGACGCCGTTATTGTCAGTGCTTGCAGAACCCCCATTGGCGCTTTTCTCGGGGCGCTCAGCCCGCTCTCTGCCCCGAAGCTCGGAGCACTTGTTGTCGAAGAAGCGGTGCTGCGCGCAGGCCTTCAAAAATCCGATATTCAGGAAGCGATTCTTGGGAACGTCCTTACCGCCGGGGAAGGGCAGGCGCCTGCGCGCCAAGCGGCGCTCTTCGCCGGTTTACCGGAGTCGATCGAGTGTATGACGATCAACAAAGTTTGCGGCTCCGGGCTGAAGGCCGTCATGCTTGCTGCACAAGCCATCAGGTTGGGAGATGCCGAAACGATCGTTGCGGGAGGGATGGAGAGCATGTCGAATACTCCGTATCTTCTTGAACAGGGTCGGACAGGATTCCGCCTCGGGCATGGCAAAATCACCGACTCTCTGGTCAAGGATGGATTGTGGGACGTGTACAACGATTTTCACATGGGAAATGCAGCGGAGTTATGCGCCCGGGAATGTTCCGTCACGCGCGAGGCGCAGGACGAATTTGCCCTCCTCAGTTACACACGGGCACAACAGGCCTGGAAGGATGGACACTTCCGGGAAGAAGTCGTTCCCGTCACGATCAAAAACAAGCAGAACGAGACGATTGTGGAGCAGGATGAGGAACCGTTCAAGGCGAATTTTGAGAAGATACCAAAGTTGAAACCGGCGTTTCAACCAGACGGAACGGTGACGGCGGCGAATGCGTCCAAAATCAATGACGGCGCGGCCGCTCTTGTGGTTATGTCCGCCGCCAGGGCCGCGGCCATGGGATTGAAGCCTCTGGCTCGTATCGCCGGTTATGCTTCCGCCGCGAAGAAGCCCGAATGGTTTACGACAGCTCCGGTGGACGCGATCACGAAAGTCCTGACCAAAACAGGCCTCAAGCTCGCCGACATTGACTTGTTTGAGATTAACGAGGCGTTTGCGGTCGTAACGCTGACAGTAAACAAAATGCTCGGTATTGACAACACCAAAGTCAATGTCCACGGAGGGGCGGTTGCCCTCGGGCATCCGATCGGGGCGAGCGGCGCCAGGATTCTCGTAACGCTGCTCCATGCGTTGAAACAACGAAACAAGAAGAGAGGCATGGCGGCTATCTGCATCGGTGGAGGTGAGGCGAGCGCTGTGATCGTCGAGTTGGTGTGATGCTTCCTTTCGAATCCCCGGAGACAAGTCTCCCGGGTTCACTGCAGAATAACAAGGATGAATGGTATGTCCTCTGAACGCAAATCCAACATTACGGTTGTCGGTTCCGGGACGATGGGAAACGGTATTGCCCATGTGTTCGCCCAGCACGGATTCTCCGTCACACTTCATGATCTGCAGCAGGACTTCCTCGATCGAGGGCTTCGGACGATCGCATCGAATCTGGATCGGCAGATCAAAAAAGGGACGCTCAGCGAGGGAGAGAAGAACGAGATTCTTGCAAGGATCCGTCCGTCGCTTGATCTCCAGGATGCCTGCGGGAACGCCGACCTGATCGTCGAGGCGGCGACGGAGAACGCATCTGTCAAAAAGGAACTGTTTCGCAAGTTCGATCAAGACAGCCCACCCTCCGCGCTCCTGGCTTCCAACACCTCCTCCATCTCCATCACAGAAATTGCAGCGGTCACACGTCGGCCCGAGAAAGTCATCGGCATGCATTTCATGAATCCCGTCCCCGTCATGAAACTCGTGGAGATCATTCGTGGCCTGGCGACTTCGGATCAGACATTTCAGACGGTCAAGAACCTGTCCGAACAATTGGAAAAAGTCCCTGTCGAAGTCAACGATTATCCCGGCTTCATTTCAAACCGTGTCCTCCTCCCCATGTTGAACGAGGCGATGTACTGTGTGATGGAAGGGGTTGCGACGCCCGAGGCCATTGACACGGTCATGAAACTGGGCATGAACCATCCCATGGGACCGTTACAGCTGGCGGATTTTATCGGCCTCGATGTGTGTCTTTCGATCATGCAGGTGCTTCACAGCGGTCTGGGGGAAGGCAAGTATCGGCCTTGTCCCTTGCTGAAGAAAATGGTTGCCGCAGGTCATTTAGGAAGAAAAACGGGGAAGGGATTCTATTCCTACTCCTGATCGGGAGTGCACCATCTGACGTTTGAAAAGGATCGGCGATTCGTATGAATTATACATTCACGGAAACACAATTAATGATCCGCGATACGGCCCGGCAGTTTGCGGAAGAAGTCCTCGCGCCTACAGCGGATGAACGGGATGAAAAAGAGGAGTTTCCGTTCGAGGCGGTCAAGAAAATGGGGGAGCTCGGATTCATGGGGATGATGGTCTCCGAGCAATTTGGAGGAGCGGGACTGGATACGATCTCCTATGTCCTCGCCATGGAAGAAATAGCCAAAGTGGATGCCTCGGCTTGCGTTATCATGTCGGTCAACAACTCTCTTGTCTGCTGGGGAATTGAGACGTTCGGCAGCGGGGAGCAAAAAGAGAAATATCTCAAGAATCTTGCAACCGGAGCGATGCTGGGAGCATTTGCCCTGTCGGAACCGGAGGCGGGAAGCGATGCGACCAATCAACGGACCACCGCGCGGCGCGACGGGGATTATTTTATCCTTAACGGGACGAAGAATTTCATTACGAACGGCTCCCAGGCAGACGTGGTTTTGGTGATGGCTTCGACCGATCGCTCCAAGGGGGCGAAGGGAGTCAGCGCATTCATCGTTGAGAAGAACATTCCGGGCTTCTCGATCGCGAAAAAGGAAAAAAAACTGGGCATCCGCAGCTCGGATACCGTTTCGCTCTCCTTTCAGGACTGCCGGATCCCGGCTGCCAATATGATCGGTGAAGAAGGGACGGGCATCAAGTTGGCTTTGAAGACTCTGGATGGGGGGCGCATTGGTATAGCCACACAAGCCCTGGGCATCGCGGAAGCGAGTCTGGAAGCCTCGATCAAGTACGCAAAAGAACGAAAGGCTTTTAATCATCCGATTGCTGAATTTCAGGGAATTCAGTTTAAGCTTGCCGATATGGCAACGAAGATCGAAGCTGCGCGCTCGCTTATTCTGAATGCCGCTTCCCTCAAGGACCGGAAACAGCCGTACGCAACTGAGGCCGCCATGGCAAAACTGTTTGCCTCTCGGGTGGCTGTCGAATCCGCTCTCGAAGCCATTCAAATCCATGGTGGCTATGGATACGTACGGGAGTACAAAGTGGAGAGATTTCTGCGCGACGCGAAAATCACGGAGATCTACGAGGG
>JBBEBV010000080.1:0-6901 GCA_040882165.1 Bacteroidota bacterium | reverse complement strand
AGTACAAAGTGGAGAGATTTCTGCGCGACGCGAAAATCACGGAGATCTACGAGGGAACTTCTGAAATCCAAAAAGTGGTTATTGCAAGAGCTTTGCTGAAATAACGAATTTCGGAATTATTCCACCTTCGGGTGAGACGACCAAAGGCAATCCCAGGATTGCCTTTTTTCTTGGGTTTGGACCCTGTGGTGGAATGGTCGGTGTCTCGGCAATCTTGTTTTTAGAATGAAGTTTTGTTACCATATCAAATAATTCTGGCGAGTTGTAGCTGCTCTTCCGGTACTGCGCAAAGAGGTTCAGGCATGTTGATTCTCATGAAGCCCGGTGTTGTCAGGGAGGATGTCGACAGAGTCAAGGAGAAGATCCTCTCCCTTGGTTTTCAGTCGCACGAAATTCCCGGGGCGCAGCGAATCGCCATCGGCATTACCGGAAACAAAGGGCGTATCGACCCCGATACGTTTAAAAGCATGTCGGGCGTGTTGGACGCGGTCCCCGTTTCAAAACCGTTCAAATTGGTCAGCAGGGAGGTGAAGAGCGAGAATACGGTTGTCCGGGTAGGATCGGACGAAATTGGCGGACGTGAATTAACCGTTATCGCTGGTCCTTGCTCGGTTGAAAGCAGGAGCCAGATCCTCGAGATCGCAGCGATGCTGCGGGAGATGGGGGTCAAGTTTCTTCGGGGAGGCGCATTCAAGCCCCGCAGTTCGCCGTATGCATTTCAGGGCTTGAAGGTCGATGGCCTTGAATATCTGAAGGAAGCCTCGGAGAAAACCGGAATGCATATCGTGACCGAGGTCAAGGACACGGAGACGCTTCCCATGGTGGCGGAGTATGCAGACGTCCTCCAATTGGGAGCGCGGAACATGTACAACTTTTCATTGCTCGAGAAGATCGGAGAGATGAACAAACCGGTTTTGCTGAAGAGAGGTCTCTCGGCAACGGTGGAGGAGCTGTTGATGGCAGCGGAATATATCGTCGCGCGGGGCAACTACCAGGTGATCCTCTGCGAGAGGGGGATCAGAACATTCGAGACGTCCACGCGCAATACTCTCGACCTGAACGCAATTCCGGTTGTGAAGAAACTCTCTCATCTCCCCATTGTCGTCGATCCAAGCCATGGCACGGGGGCGTGGGAATTGGTGGCGCCCATGGCGCAGGCAGCCGTTGCCGCGGGGGCAGACGGATTGATCATCGAAGTGCACCCGGATCCTGAAGCAGCCTTCTCGGACGGGTTTCAGTCCTTGCGCCCGGACACGTTTCGTCGCTTATTGGACCGTTTGCAGGAGCTCGCTCCTCTCATGGGTAAATCCCTTTCTTTGGTTACTTCCGTTGCCACGACGTGAAACGCAAATCAGCTCCATACGCGCGTCAAAAGCCTTCACCGCGAAAGGTGGTTGCGGGCAAGAGCCCGTTACCCGCCGGTCTCTTTGAACGTGTCTTCAGGAGGCTGGGGGGTGGGTTGTTGGTGCTGAATGCCAGGGGAGAATGCCTCCTGGCAAATGATGCTGCGATGGCACTCCTGGGTAAGAAACGCTCTGAGGTTCTCAACCAACCCCTGACAAAATGTTTCCCTCCCCCTCTGAAGATTTCATTCGATTCGGTCAAAAGCGGCCGGGTTCAGACCATGAACGACGTTCGGGGCCAGACCGTCTTTCTCCACGCCACCCGCCTGGTGGGGGGACACTATCTCGTAGCGCTCGCTCACCAGGGGGGCGCTGTATCCTCATCGAACTTATGGAGCTTTGGGAAAGGCACGATGGCGTTGCCGGAGTTTTTTCCGCTCCCGGGCAGCGACGATGAACCGAATTATCGGACACTCTTCCAACATTCGCCGTACGGGACCGCGGTGGTGCAGGAGGAGCGACTCGTGGTTGCGAATCCGATGTTCTGTAAACTCCTGGGTTACCGGGCAAGTGACGATGTGTTGGGAAAGGAAATCCGGCGCTTTCTCGACGAGGGATCGCGCATGTTTTTTACGGTGCTGGAACAGCGGGCCTTTCGGGGTGAAACGATTCCGGCCCGTTTCGAAACGCGGATGCTGAGGGAAAACGGCACTTCGATCGACGTCGAAATGACGATCAGCATGACGGCCCACCATGATGCCCCGGCGCTCATCGTTTCGGTCAACGATATCACAGACCGGAAAGAATTGGAGCGTCGGCTCACCGACTCGGAGGGGCTGTTGCGGAATGTCGTCAACTCCATGGTGGATGCGCTTGTCATCACCGACCTTCAGGGAAAGGTCCTCGATGTGAATGATGAGTTTGAGCGTTTTACCGGTTTTTCCAGGAGAGAGGCATTTGGCAGGGAGATTCCGTATCCTTGGATCCCGGAAGAGGCACTCCGTTCCTACATCGGCTGGCTTGACAAGCTCCGCGAGAATAATCTTCTTCGTGATTTCGATATTACCTGGTTGCGGAAGAACGGCGAGCGTATTGCGGTCAGCCTGAACACGACGCTCCTGAGGAACAGCGCCGGGGACCCGGTGTTGATGGTCAATATTGCGCGCGATATTACGGAACGGCAAATCTCCCGCACGGAGCTCAGCCGTCAGTTGCAGCGGCTGGAGGTGCTCTACGACCTGAGCCGTGCCCTTACCGATACGTTTGACACGAAGGAAATCGCCCGGATCACGTACGAGCAGATTGCGAAGGTTATTCCGCTCGACGCGTTCTTCATCGACCTGTTCGATGAACGAAAGAATATCATCCGCCCGATTTTTATTGTCGATGTTGTGAATGGCGAACGTCGGGAGTTCGACGTGCGAAGCTCCGCCGTTCAGCTGGACGATACCATGGCATCCGCGATCATCATCAAAGGACGGAAACCCCTTCTGGAGCTTCGTCCCGAGGTTCCGTCCAAAATACGTTACACCCCGTTCGGGAACGAGTCGGAGGCGACGGCTTCACTGATGTATGTTCCCATGTTCTCCAAGGACCGGACCATTGGCGTTCTCTCAGCCCAGTCGTACACCGCAAACCAGTATTCCGAGGATCACCTGGCCCTGCTCCAGAGTATTGCCAATGTCGTGGGGATCGCGATTGAAAAGGCCAATCTCTACCAGGAAACGATCATGAAATCGCAGGAGATCGAGGCGAGGAACAAGGAGTTGGACGATTTCACCTACGTCGTGTCTCACGACTTGAAGGAACCGCTGATCAGCGTTGAAGGATACGCGAAGATGCTTCGCCATGAATATCTCCATCTGCTGGATGAGCCGGGGAGGGAATACCTTCAATCGGTGGTCGATTCGTGCGCACATATGAAACGACTCATCGACGAATTGCTGCAGTTGTCCCGCGTTACAAAACTCGCAGAGAAGAAGGTGAAGCTGCAGCTTACCGGCATCCTCAGGGATGTCCTCGAAGAGCTGCAGTTTTCCATCCGGGAACGGAAGATCTCGGTTGTCGTGCATCATCCCCTGCCGGACGTCCTCGCCGTCGATACCCATATGAAGATTGTGTTTCGGAATCTTCTTTCCAATGCGATCAAATTCTCCACGAAGACGAATCCCACGATCGAAGTGGGGGGGGAAGTGCAGGCCGACGGGGTGAGAATGTTCATCAAGGATAACGGCATTGGGATCGAGCCGGAGTACTTTGACAAGATCTTCATGATCTTTCAACGGTTGCATAAACGGGATGAGTTTGAAGGAGCCGGTGCAGGGTTGACGATCGTTAAAAAAATTGTTGAGGCCCATGGCGGGCGCATCTGGGTCGATTCCAATCCGGGCGTCGGATCGACATTCTTCTTCACCATCCCGAACGTGTAGGAGAACGACGAGTGGCTGAACAACGCGCGGCATTACGTATTGTGTTGATCGACGACAATCATGATCATGCACGCATCCTCCAGTGGGCGTTCCAGCAGAACGGATGTCAGGACCGGATTACCTACTTTGACGATGGAAAATCGGCCCTGGATTTTCTTCATTCCCCCGCATGCGATGAACAGGGGAGGCCGGATTTGATTTTCCTCGACCTTAATCTCCCACGCATCGACGGCAGGGAGGTCCTGCGAAGACTGAAAGGGGAGCAGAACACCATGGGGATTCCCGTGATCATCCTCAGCAGCTCCGATCGGGAAGAAGACGTACGCAAGGCCTATGAACTCGGTGCGAGCAGCTATGTTTCGAAATCAGCGATCCTCCAGGAATTCGGGAGCGTCGTCAAAACCTTCCAGGATTATTGGTCCACTATTGCCAAACTACCATCACGGAAATAACCATGGACACAGGCCAACATATTAACGTTCTTCTGATTGAAGACAACGCGGCCTTCGCGAAACTAGTCAAATTGTACCTCGACAAGTATGAAGAGGCGAAGATCGAAGTGGTCTGGAAGGACAACGGAAGCGAAGGAATTGAGGAAGCAGAACGGAACAAGGAGATCCATGTAATCCTCATGGACTATTTCCTGCCAGGGATCAACGGCCTTGAGGTGACGAAGGTTCTGAAGGAGAAGAATATCGACCTCCCCGTTATCTTCCTGACTGTGAACAAGGACATGAACCTTGCCGTTGAAGTGATGAAGCTTGGCGTGGAGGACTATCTCGTCAAGGAGGAAATCAGCACCCCCGTTCTGCCAAAGACCATCATGAGCGTCGTGGAGAAACGAAAATACCAGCTCGAAGTCGCCGAACTGGAAATCCGGAAGAAACGCCTGGAGGCCATGCAGGAGCTTGTGGTCGGCATCAGCGCCGAAGTCACCTCCCCGCTCAAGAGGATGAAGGAATCGGTAGAACTCCTGCTCCAGAAGGAGCACTCGGAGAAGGCGGTGAAATATCTGGGGATCATCAAGGATAATGTGACCCGGATCGAAGCGAAGATGGAAAAGCTTCACAACCTCAAGGAAGATAAGACGGTCCAATACATTAAAGATATCCGGATGATCGATCTCTCGTAAACAGGCCCACGACACAGCCTCCGTACGTTCGTTGGCGGATACCGTCGAACGTCGCAGGGCAGAAACACAGACTATGAACCTCAAGATTGCAATCGCGCAAGTTGATGCAACGGTCGGAGACCTGAGGGCAAACCGCGAACGACACCTTGCCCTCATCGACCGGGCTGTGAAACAGGGGGCGCAACTCATCCTTTTTCCGGAGTTGAGCCTGACGGGGTACACCCTTCGGGATCTTGCCTGGGAGGTCGCCCTGAATCCCTCCGATCCGTTTTTCCGTCCTCTCAAACAGCGAAGTAAAGCCATTACCATCGTCCTGGGTTTCGTTGAGAGCGCCCCGGATCATGGAATCTACAATGCCGCCCTGGTGCTGGAAGACGGAGAAGTAAAGTGGTGTTACCGGAAAATGTACCCTCCAACCTACGGAATGTTCGAAGAAGGTCGATACTTCGGGAGGGGACAGCACGTCGCAGCTTTTGATTCAAAGCATGGACGGTTCGGCGTGCTCATTTGTGAAGACCTGTGGCATCCCTCACTTCCTTACCTGCTCAGCCTTGACGGTGCGGAGGCGATCCTGATCCTCACGGCAAGTCCCACCCGGATGGGTGATGCCGCCGGGGAACTCAGCACTGCTGCGGTCAACCATGAGCATCTCCGGGTCTATGCCCGCCTCTTTAGCTCGTACATGCTCTTTAGTAACAGGGTGGGATTTGAGGATGGCGTGAACTTCTGGGGGGGGTCCGCCGTGGCCGGTCCGGGAGGCGATCTGCTCGCCCAGGCACCATACTTCGAGGAGGATCTTCTGTTCGCACGACTTGATGCGCAAGAAGTGCAGCGAGCCAGACGATTCTCAAGACATTTCCTGGATGAGAACATTGATCTTGTTCAGAGAACCCTTCAACGCATTTCAGCCAAACGATCCTGATCTTAAGCCCCCGCAAGCATACCCGCCTTGCTCCTCCTTTTGTAATGTACCTTCGTAGCAACAAGAAACAAAGTGCCCCGGAAACGTTTGTTTACTAAGCCTTTTTTTTATAAATTTGTTATTCAAAGCGTAAACGTCTGAATGAAGTTGCTGCGAGGTGAGGTAACTCATGAATATGGTGAAGACAGTGGGTCTCATGGTTCTGATGATGGGACTCCTGATGTTCATTGGCCAATGGTTCGGGGGAGAACAGGGGTTGTTTTTGGCTTTTGCAATCTCCCTGGCGATGAACTTTGGCATGTATTGGTTTTCTGACAAAATCGTCCTCATGACGTACCGGGCGAAAGAAGTGACCGAGCAGGATGCCCCCAAACTGTACGGCATTGTCCGAAAGCTGGCCCTCCAGGCCGAGCTCCCGATGCCCAAGGTCTATATCATCCCCGGGCAAACACCGAATGCCTTTGCCACCGGGCGTAATCCGGACCACGCCGCGGTCGCTGCCACGGAAGGGATTCTCCGCACCCTCAGTGATGACGAACTTGAAGGGGTGATGGCGCATGAGCTCGCGCACGTCAAGCACAGGGATATCCTGATCGGAACAATTGTTGCTGCCATGGCCGGGGCGATCACGTTTTTTACGCGCATGGCGATGTGGGCATCTCTCTTTTCGGGCGGGAGCCGTGACCGGGAGAACTCCAACCCGATCGGTGAAATCCTCCTGCTGATCCTCGCCCCCATTGCGGCGATGCTGATCCAGTTTGCAGTGTCGCGCTCCCGGGAATTCGCTGCGGATGCCGCCGGGGCCAGGATATGTGGCAGGCCTTTGAGTCTTGCCAACGCCCTGCGGAAACTCCATGCCGGTGTCGAACGGATCCCCATGGAAAACGCGGGAACGGCGACTGCACATATGTTTATCGTCAACCCATTGCGGGGTGGGGGCATGATGAAGCTGTTCTCCACGCACCCGCCGATGGAAGAGCGGGTTTCACGATTGGAGCAACTTGCGATGGGCGGACTCTCCTAATCCCTCAACCAACCCAAGGAAGGCATGAGCACACAGCAGCCGTTTGTCTAC
>JBBEBV010000079.1:5590-6831 GCA_040882165.1 Bacteroidota bacterium | reverse complement strand
GCAATATCCTTCACCTTCACGCGGTCCCCCGCCTCCTTCGCCTTCACGCCATCGGACATCATGGTCATGCAGAATGGACATGCCGTCGCTATCACGTCGGGCTTGAGGGCGAGCGCCTCCTCCGTCCGCTCGATGTTGACCCGTTTCCCTTCATGTTCCTCCATCCACATTCTCCCACCGCCGGCTCCGCAACAAAATCCCTTGCTGCGGGACCGCTCCATCTCGACCACCTTAAGTCCGGGAATCGATTTCAAAACATCGCGCGGCTGGTCATAGACATCATTATACCGTCCAAGGTAACAAGAGTCATGGAAGGTGATCTTCGCCGCCTCTTCCTTCGATATCGAAATTTTCCCCTCGTTGATCAATTTCACCAGAAAGTCGGTATGGTGGAGCACGGTGTAGTTGCCGCCAAACTGCGGGTACTCGTTCCTGAGCGTGTTAAAACAATGGGGACAGGACGTCACGATGGTCCGGACCTTGTACCGGTTCAGCGTCTCCACGTTTTCCTTCATAAGCATCTGCGCAAGGTATTCATTCCCGATGCGGCGCGCGGGATCGCCCGTGCATTTTTCCTCCGTGCCGAGGATGGCGAACTTGATCCCGGCTTGCTGCATGAGCCTGGCGAATGACCGGGTCACGTTGGTATAGCGGGCGTCATAGGATCCGGCGCAACCGACCCAGAACAACACTTCTGCATCCCGGACGCTCGCCATCGTCGGGATGTTGAGCCCCTCGGCCCAATCGGCGCGGGCCGATGCCGGGAACGCCCACGGTGTGAAGTTATTCTCAAGATTCCGGAATACGACCTGCACTTCGGGCGGGAAGTTCGACTCCATCAGCACCAGACTGCGGCGCATTTCGACGATGGCGTCGACATGCTCGATGTTTACCGGACACTCCTGCACACATGCCATGCACGTTGTGCAAGCAAACAATTCCTCGGGCGTGATGTAATCATGGATCAGAGTTTTTTCGAGAGGACCTTTTTCACCCTCCATGACCGCAGGAGGAGTTCCTGCACCGTCCACCAGCAGAGGTCCTTTCTCCGCCAACCGCCGCCGGATATCGACGATGATCTTTCGCGGGGAGAGAAGTTTCCCGGTACTATTTGCCGGACAGGAGGCGTCACAACGACCACACTCCGTACAGGTATATCCGTCCAGGAGCTGTTTCCATGTCAGGTCCTCCACATCGGACGCCCCGAACTTCTCCACATTCTCAGCCTCGAGGTTGATCGG
>JBBEBV010000079.1:2476-5490 GCA_040882165.1 Bacteroidota bacterium | reverse complement strand
CCGGCGCACGCTGAACGCGAAGAGCGTGAGGGAGGCCAGAAACAAGATGCTGAAAACAATATTCTTAACGGTCATTCAACCCTTCGCAGGATTTTGTGGCAGATTTTTTTCACGGGCCGAGAGAAAAATAAGAGTTACGAAAAGAGAGCGCCCCGACCAAAGGATCAGCACCCCATCAGGGAATCCATGATCGTAACGGCCTCGCCGGCAATCGAAAGGTGCTGCACTCCCTCCCCACTCACGCGGAGCCTAATCTTCACCCTTCCTTTTCGTCCGATCACATCCCCCTGTTCACCGATGAACTCCACACGACCATCGGGCAAAATAAAAGACGGGATCGGGAAACCGGCCGGAACCGCGTACGTGTAGAGGTACCACCCGAGGGGGCCATTCGCTGAACCGGTTACGGGATCCTCATCGATCCCCGCTGCCGGGGCAAAAAAACGGGAATGGACGGCCGAGCTTTTCTCCAATGTCCGGAGAGAGAACACGCAGATCCCCAGAGTCCGTGTCGCTCGCAGGCATTCGAGGAGTTTCTTCGAATCGGGCTTCATGGTCTTGATGGTGGAGAATTTCCTCAGCGGGAGATAGAGGTACGATTGGCTCACAAAAGGCAACCGCGTCTCCACGTCCTCCGCGGAGATGCCCAGAGCTTTCAGCAACGCTGCGGGAACGGAGTTCCTCGTCTTGAACTTCGGGAGCGGAATCTGAAACTCGATCACCGAAGCGGAGAATTTCTTTTCCACCACCACGCCGAGGATTCCGCTTTTGGTTTGAACCCGAAAGCGGTAAGAGCCGGAGGACTTCATCCCGGCCATGTCCTCTGCGGCCAGCGCATGGAAGGCCGCGATCGTCGCGTGGCCACACAGGGGTACTTCCATCTGGGGCGTGAACCAGCGCACCTGGATATCGGCATTCCTGACAGTGGGGGGCAGAATGAAGGCCGTTTCCGACAGATTCATTTCCCTTGCGATGGCTTGCATCCGCGCATCGGGAAGTCCACGGGCATCGAGGACCACGCCCGCGGGATTTCCCGAAAAGGGGCGGTCGGTAAAGGCATTGACGTGCTTGAGCAGGTAGGTTTTCATGGCTGTTCTCGCATCAGGCACTTGCGCACCTGGTGCGATCTACTTTCCTATAAGTTGAACGATGATGATGCGTTGCCGCGGCCTGTTGTCCGAATCGATCAGCACAATCTGCTGCCAGGTGCCCAGCAGCAGTTCGCCGTTGGAAAACGGGACGGTCAGCGAAGGACCCAAAAGCGCGGCCCGGACATGCGAATGCCCGTTCCCGTCATGCCATGTTTCATCATGGTGGTAGCGGACCCCTTCCGGAGCGATCCGGTTCAAAGCTTCCGGGATGTCCCTCCGCAACCCCGGTTCGAATTCCGTTGTCGTGACCGCTGCGGTCGACCCGGTTACGAACACCGTCGCGTTGCCTTCCCTGAGACTATGCTTGGCCAGGAGCGAAGCGACGTGGGACGTGACATCCAGAACCTCCGAGCCACCCTTTGTCGCGATGGAAAACTGCTCGGTTACGATTTCCATATCTTTACGGCTGTGAGCGTCGTTTGATCTTTTACAAAAAAAATATACGGGCACCTCACGAAAAAGGAATCCGGGATGAATGCCCTCACCTGGCTTGCCAACACCGCCGTAAACACGCTCTTCCCCTCCTGCATGTCGATCACCGAGAGCCGGTTCGAAAACACCGGAGCCTCCGGCCCTGCACCTGGTTCCGGAACATGGTAATTGAAAACAAGATACCCTTGCTCACGGATAAACTCGATTCCTCCGACCAAACGTGTTCCACCGATCGTCTTGTGCAGAAGTGTGTCAACCGCCGGGTCCGCGCCACCCTCCTCAAAAATCTCAGGGAACAGCACCCCCCCCGGACCTTGTTCGTCCATTGCCAGGGTCCGGACCTGCCGCATGTCTTCGAAGGACTCGTCGAACGTCTGCTGGATCTCTCCGGTCCGGACATTCAGCGCGTATCCGACCCTTCTCTCAAAAAGATCTTTGTAAGCGTACACGGTTTCCCGGTAGCCGAACCAATAGGTCAACTCATCATTCTTCCAGAGGAGGTCCCCCGTTGCGCCATCCAGGGCTTTGATCCGTTTGTGTTCCGGAAGATCCGGCTTCGCGAATTCATGGAGAAGCAGGACATCATGCTGAACTGCCTCGATCCCAATCCACCAATGCTCCTCGAACTCCCTCCCCTCCCAGGCAGGCACACCGGTTTGCTCATCAAGACAGAAGAATGAGACCTGTTTTTGTTCATGGTCACGGCTCTCGCCGAAAATCCGTCCGGAATCTGAAAACAGGATTCGCCAGATCAGGGCTTGCGAAGTGTATGTCCACGCCGGCGAGCGCTGGTCGGATTGAAAAAGTGAAAAGATCTTCATGGGGAGCGATTGGAATGTCCCAACCTACCATTTTTTCGATGGATTTTCAAGGAGAGTATTGAACGAGGGGATAAAAAATCAGGGGTTACTGAAGGCCGATCAGGGTTGAGTCTTCCGTCATCGCACCGAAGACTCCGTACCCCCCCTGGATGTTCGAATAGTCGGGCTGGTCGGTACGGATCGAGAACTCATCCTGGAACCCGTTCGCGAGATTGTAGTATGTATAAAGATTGGCATCGACCTGGGTCAGAATGAGGACGACCTTTGAAAACCGGAGGTTCTCGGAGCCATAGTCGTTGAATAATTGTTGCAGGACCGCCTCGTAGGCGGAGTTTGTGAACACCACGGATTCCGCATTGAGGGATCTAGCGGACACCGGGACTGTCGTTCTTCGAACCAGTTGGGGGTACACGAATCGCCGCTCTTCGCCGGCGTCCACAACTTCTTTCGGCACTTCCGTCCGCTGTGGGGACCACGCATCATTGAACCGCACTTCGTAGTCGATGTACATCCTGAGCAAGAACCCCTGAGCCGGAGGGGTGATACGGGCGCTGACGATAATGTTCTCATTGAACGATTGGGGCGACCGCAACACGAAGGGGTTCAGAAC
>JBBEBV010000079.1:0-2376 GCA_040882165.1 Bacteroidota bacterium | reverse complement strand
CTCCGATGGATCAAAGGCCGGGGGATCGTAGGTGGTGTAGAGCCGGACATATTGCGTATCCGTCTTCGTCATAAGGATCGAATAGATCACCATCCGTTCGGCATATGGTCCCTTCGGGTTAAACTCGGAATCGCACGAGATCAAGACACAAGCGCCGAGAAGAAACATCCCATATGATATGAACCGTTTCATCGGTCAGTACTCGAGGTTCAGGGTGACAGAGGGGAAGAACGGAAGCATATTAACCTGCTGACCGGTTTTCCTGTCGAAATAAAAAACATTGCGGTGATTGTACACATTGATGATGTGAATCCCCAGGGAGCCGTTGATCGGCGCAACGTGAAACCGGTAGGAAGCGCTGAGATCCATCCGGTGATAGGCGGGCAACCGCGCCGTGTTCTTTTCCCCCAGGATCGAATACGGTTCCCCCGTCTCACCGACGAACTGACCGCCGAAGATGTTGCCCAGGTTCAGTCGATCGTAGTACCCGATCGATTGCGTGAACGGAAAGCCGCTTCCAACCTCCCATCGAGCGGTCACGTCAAACGCATCCGTGAGGTGGACAACAGCGAGCATATTCAGGTTGTGCCTCCGGTCGTACCGTGGATAGTAGGTGAGCCCTCCCGCCGTAATGGTGGTCCACCCCAGCGTGTAGGCGACATAGACATCGAGCGCCGGGATCCCGTAGCGAAGGAGCGTTTCAAAACCGTAGGCTTTCCCGGTGCTGTTGATATAGTCCGGATCGAGGGCGTCCACCTTATCGCGATTATAACTGACCAGACTGCTGTAGTACTTGTAATAGGTCTGGAAACTGGTGGAGAGAGCGGGGATGATATTTCCATCGATCCCGGCGACATAGTGATCGGCATGTTCCGGCTCCAACCCGACCGGCACCCTGATCCATGCATCAAAAATGGGGATGACATCATCCTCGTTATTGACGGTGATGATGTTTTGATTGAAACGGCCGTAGGAAAACTTCGCCCTCCAGTTATCGACAAGGAGATAACTCATGTTCAGGCGCGGCTGAAACACCTCGAGGCCTGCTTCACGGTCAAGGAGCGAACTCAGGTCGATATGGAATCCACCGTCCAGTTGAAGGTTCCCGAAGTTTGTTTGGTACCGGAGCCAGGTCGATGTTTCGACAAACGAGCTGAAGAGGCGCCTCGGCACACCGAAATTATTGATGAGGTTATACTCAAGTGAGGGGAAGCTGAATTCGAACCCGAAGAAATAGAGATCATGGGAATCGGTGTAAAGCGTGGCGTTGGCCCTGACCCCGACTTCACGCACGCGCGTGGAGGCCGCTGAGAGTGTGCTCGTGCTCTTGGGCTCCCGCTTGGCGACGAAGTTGTTTTCATACCCGACCGCGTTGATAAACACGCGGTCCTGGATGAGCCCCGCGGCAACGAATCCGACAGCCTGGTTTCGCCACGAATAGTCGGGTTCGTTCAGATTATCGGAGCGCAGGTCGTCGCCGCTGGTGAACGCCTGCAGCCCGTACTTTGAATGCTCGGAACCCTGGATGGTCACTTTCGCAAAGAGATCGTAGAACGAGAGGGGGACGTCCTTGCGCAGGAAATTCCGGAACGTCTCCGAGAAGAGCGACTTCCGTCCACTGATGACCCAGGTCGCATCCCCGACGACCGGCCCTTCCAACTGGAGTTTCGCTGAGAGAAAATTGAGGTTGGCCTTGCCGGAGATCTCCTTCTGTTTCCCATCGCGGCTCGTCATGTTGACGACCGACGAAAGCCGCCCGCCAAACCCCGGCGGGAACGCTCCGGTATACACTTCCGTGGTCTTGATGATATCGGAATCGAAGATGCTGAATATCCCGAAGGCGTGGTACGGGTTGTAGATCTTGATGCCATCGAGCAGGATCAGGTTTTGGTCCCCCGCCCCGCCGCGCACGTAGAACTGTGAATTGACGTCACTCGTGGAGACAATCCCCGGGAGGATGCGGATGGAACGGAAAATATCCTCCTGGATCGTGGTGGGAACAAGCTTGAGATCCTTTTGATCCAGCAGGTGGATGCTCGTGCTGATCTCGGTGAGTTCCCGTTTCGCCTGACCGGTGACGACGATCTCGGAAAATTCCACCACTTTGGGGGGAAGTTCGAAGTTCACCACAACCGGCTGACCCGCCTGGATGACGACGTTCCTCCGTTTTGTCTCGTACCCGATCGAACTTGCGGAAATCGTATACGCTCCCGGCGGGACGTTGGTAGCCAGGTAGAATCCATGGATATTCGTCGCCGCCCCCCTCTTGGTCCCCACAAACACGACATTGGCAAACGGGAGCCGCTCTCCGGACGTACTATCCGATACAACACCCCGGACATCAACGCCCTGCGCCGGGAGGACCTGAGGAAGTGT
>JBBEBV010000078.1:0-1217 GCA_040882165.1 Bacteroidota bacterium | reverse complement strand
CTTAAGAGTCGGGTTGACAGCGAAGTATTGAAGAATCTTGTTGGTCCGTAGAAAGCGATTACGGTCACCGTACCTGATGTGGTGCAAGAAAACATTGACTGCTGCCACTTGTTCAGCAATAAAGTCACCCGACTTCGATTTGTTATCGGCGATGAACTTCTCGGCCTTTTTGATGCTGAGACTCATTATACTGTCATCATAATTGCCAGCAGGGAAGGTTTCTTCGGTACCCGAGTATGGAATCTTGCGGATCGGCCATTCAAAAATGGGCAGTAGTTGATTGCTTCGAAAGAGTAAGGACATTAGATCATTGCGGCGCGTACTCAGGTTGCTCAAATCGTAGCATCGGGCGATTGTTCCGACCAAGAAATCTGCGAGTTGAAGAACTCGATTTGATTTACTGGATTCAAACCCGAATTCTGTCTGGCCAAAAATGTCCTGGCGGGAGAAATGTCTCCCAATGTAATCGCGAAAACTTCGCATAAACTCCTTGCTTCCGTGCTCATCGGCGACGAGTTTAATGTTGTTAAATGATAAAGCTACATTTTCATATGCCTGTCGATTCAAAAACTTGACAAATGACTGTTTCCGTCGAAGTCCGCTGCCCCTGAATCGTCGCTTGTCGAATACCATTGTGTAAACATGGAAGTCGCCTAAAAGCGCATCCTTCAGAATGTTTATCCTTCGCTCATCGTCTGATCCCACGTTACTGGATTTGATCTCCGATCCGTTGAAGTACTTATCTGCAATCGATTCGGAAATCGACTCGATGTTTGGCAACGCACCCTCTGCAAAAATCAGCCCGCCGACAACGAAGTGAGTTGACACATTCGGCTTGCCGAAACTGAAGCCAAAATTGCCAGATTCATCGAAGTAACCGTAATGTCCCATTGGATTTAGCACTTTCGGTAGCTGCCGTTACGCATGGTAAATTAGAAAAGGGTCTCACTTTCGCAGTGGTGTTGATATCCGTACTTTACGGACCGCGTGCCACTACCCACTAACAAAAGGAGACCCCATATGCTCACGCACAAGGTACCACACCGCATGGCCAGAGACAAGGCTGTAACGGACTTCGATCATTATGTCTCCCTGGATTGGTCGCTGAAGATCATGGCCGTCGCCCACATGTCCCGGCGCGACGACACGCCACGGGTGTTTGAACGCTCCGCCCGTCTGAAGGAATGCAAAGCCTATCTTGCCTCCCTGAAGGGGCG
>JBBEBV010000077.1:0-6851 GCA_040882165.1 Bacteroidota bacterium | reverse complement strand
TAATTTCCACTGATCGTTCCCCCAGAGCTCTGCATTTCCGAGTGTCGTGTCGCGATAAGCGACATACAATCCCCCCTGCGAGCTCCCGCCCAACGCCAACCGCTCGACCCCTCGCTCCGCTCCCCTGTCATAGAAAACGTAGATTGTCCGTCTCCGGGCTGCGAAGGTTGTCGCGGAGACCAGCGATGAAAAAACCGGGTCCTCGTTGTACTCCCGCATCGGCACGATCCACATCCGGATGTTGTTCTCCCGCATGAGCCCGGGTAACACACGCTCCACGCGAGCCTTCAGCCACTCCTGCTGGATGCGGGCCTGTTCGCGGAGGGGGGGCGGCGATGTCGCGACATCCTGGGGAAAGACAGAGGGAGAAAGCGAAAGAAGGAATAAGAGGATGATGCCATGCTTCATCGGAGGACTCCCTGCTCTAGAACCATTTTTTCTTTTTGAAAAAGTACAACATCGTAAGGCCGATGCCGGCCATAAAGACCATAACGGCGGGATAGCCCCAAGCCCAGCGCAATTCCGGCATGCTCAACGGACCGGAGTCCGGGTCGAAGTTCATCCCGTACACGCCGACGACAAACGTAAGAGGGATGAAGATGGTAGCGATGATCGTCAGCACCTTCATCACTTCGTTGAGACGGTTACTGACACTGGAGAGGTAAATTTCGAGCATGCCGGCAATCACCTCGCGCTCGTTCTCCAGCGTATCGAGCACCGCGACCGTATGGTCGTACAGATCGCGAAGGTAGATGCGCGTCGGACGTTTGATGATCGTCGATTCTCCCCTTTGCAGCTGGCCTGTTACTTCACGCAATGGCCAAATCGACTTGCGAACAGTGAGCATTTCGCGTTTGAGCCGGTAGATCTTGTCCATCGTCGACCGCGTCGGTTCATTCAACAATTCTTCCTCGACATCCTCGACCCGGTCTTCCAACTCCTCCAGGATGAGAAAATACTGGTCCACGATCGCATCAAGAAGCGAGTAGGCAAGGTAATCGGGGCCAAGGCTCCGGAGGTGCCCCTTATGGTTCCGGAGACGCTGACGGATCGGTTCGAACACGTCCCCCTCCACTCCCTCCTGGAAGGAAAGGATATACTTCGGTCCGATGACCAGTGCCACCTGTTCCGTGTCCACGACCCTTCGGATGGAATTGTAGCGAAGCATCTTCAGAACGACAAACAAGTAGTCATCATAGTCCTCAAGCTTGGGGCGCTGGCCGGTCTGGAGAATATCCTCCAGAACGAGCTTGTGGATTCCGTATTCGTTCCCGATGGTTTCCAGGATGGAGGTTTGTTGGAGTCCATCCACATCGATCCACCGGACACTCCCTTTTCTTTTCGTCTGCAGCGCCTCCTCCGCGGTCTTGACGTTCCGTTCATCACACCAACCCTGTGCATAATCAAACACGCTAATTTTGGGGGCGGTTGTCCGCGCCTCACCCGTGTAGACCAGGGTCCCGGGCGGCAATCCGGCCTTCCGTGAACGCCTTCCGGCTGTGCGTCTCAGTTTCATTTCCTTTCACCTCCCCGCCGTTCAATCAATTGGAGAGTATTGGCCACCCCCCGTTCCCCGGTTTTATCAGAAGGGAAATTGACCACCCTGCCCTCCAGTGAGAACGTTGTCGACCCTCCGCCATCAAGATTGATGGCTTCCCACGCCCCCAGTTCGAGCATGAATTTCGCCATCTCATCGAAACTCATCCCCACACTCGAGGGTTGCCTGCCGTCAACCGTGCACAAATAAAGGAGCGTGGTATCCCGGTTCACACCGACAAACGTACGGGGATGGCGTGCCCGAAGGAAAACGACGCCGATCCGCTCGCGACCGTTGATGCTGTCTGAAACGGGCCTGCCCTCCTCAAGGATCCTCCCGCCGCCACCGATGGCCTGCGTGATTCGTTCGACCGAAGGAACGAATCCGAGGTATACCAGGAGCGTGTCACCGGCCGCGATCCCCCCGCGCACACGGTAAACCTCCGGGCCGTTACCGATCCATAGCACCGCTTCATCCCGGGAAAGGGAATACGATTCATCAACGCCCACTGCCTGAACCACCATGAGCAACGTATCGCCCGCGATCCAGCGCGGGCTGACAAGTCTCAATCCAAATGTTTCTCCCGGTCCTCCGAATGACGTTGCGCTGTCAGAGTACGATGTGTGAAGTACGATGGCGTTGTTCGTGTGACGGTCATTCACACCATGAATGGGGTGCAAGTCCCTGCGGGGAGTTTGAAACCACCCGGTGAAGGAGAATCGATCGAGGAAAATCCTGCCCTGCTCATCGACGGCAACGTGCGACCGGGCGCTTTCGGTGCCGTGGACAAATTTGCCGTTCACCACCTGGTTGCCGATGGGCCACTGGGTTTTGAAACTGAAGAAATCGGCATTGATGGCCGCGAGAACCCGGCTTCCTCCCGTTTCGTTTGCCTCCGCTTGTTGCGAGGTCGGGATCAGGCGGGCCGGGCGGTAAGACTCAAGCTTATACTCCGGTCGTGTAAGATCCACTTCGAGGACGTTCACAACGTTCGGTCCTTCAGCAGAGTAGACCGCATAGGTCACCCCCGGAGCAATGCTTCGCTTCTCCCCCTGTACGGCCTGCGCAGAAAGCAGCGCCGCCGGCACCATGAGGAGCAGGCCCAGGCCGAACGTGCCGACAAAACGCAGGAACACGATCCTCTGTTTCACAGAATCTCCACGATCTTGTGTTTTCCTTTTTTTCCCGCCGCAATGACGATGGCGCTTTTGGGACGATGAAAATAGTCGGCCAGGATTTCAATGACTTTCTTGTTTGCTCTTCCTTCAATGGGAGGGGCGTTGACAGTAACGAGAAGACTCCCGTCCTCGCGCACGGTGACCTCGTTTTTTCTTCCGTTGGTTTTGACCTGGATGGAGAGCTTCATGGCTGCGGCGTCCGATCATCTTAAAACACAAACCGCACCCCGAACGGTGCGGAAAAATTCTTACCAACCCGTAAAGTATCGTTCTCGCGAAAAGGGGTCACTTCCCGAACCTGCGTTCGATATCCGCAATCTTTTGAACCCTTCCCATATGACGACCGCCGCCAAACCACGTTTCCAACCAGACCTTGACGATCGCCTTGGCGTGTTCAGTACCCAGGACCTTTCCGCCGAGGGTCAGGACATTCGCGTCGTTATGTTCACGGCTGCTGCGCGCGACGAATTCCGAGGTACATGAGACAGCCCGGATACCTGGAACTTTGTTTGCCGCGATCGCCGATGCGACTCCGACGGCATCGATCATGATGCCCTGTATTGCCTGACCGGAGGCAACAAGCGAGGCGACAGCAAAAGCAAAATCAGGGTAGTCGCACGCTTGTTCGGAGTTGGTGCCGACATCCGCGACCGTGTAGCCCAGCTCCAGTATGTATTTCCTAACCGCCAGTTTCAGCGGGAAACCGCCGTGATCGGATCCAAGGGCGATCACCTTGGAAGCATGGGGGCCACGCTTATCCTCCGGTGCGATCACCTCCACAGCGTTCACGGCCGGCACCGGAGAACCTCCGGGCACCGACCGGCTCAGTTCTATGCGAAGCCGGAGAGCGGCTTCCATTGCGGAGGGGGTCAGCAGGGTGTTTGCATCGACGGGAATCGCCCGCGCACCCCGTTTTGCCGCGGCGATGATATCCGCTTCCGTTAAGAGTTGTTTCTTCATTCCCCGGTTCCCCACGCCAGTACTTCCAGCCGCACCCGCGCCGTCCCGTTTCGAATCATGTCGAGTTCCTGGGCCGCTCCCATGGCAAGATCGATAATTCTCCCCTCCTTAAACGGCCCGCGGTCATTAATCCGAACCATCACGGTCCGGTTGTTTTCCAGATTCGTGACGCGCAGCTTCGTCCCGAACGGGAGCGTCCGGTGTGCTGCGGTGAGCGAGTGCATGTCGAACGTCTCTCCGTTCGATGTGAGCCTCCCATGAAACTCATGGGCATAGTACGACGCGACCCCTTCGAGGGTCAGAAGCGCTTTTCCTTCCGGAGCTTTTACGCGCGGCGTCTCCGTCGACCCGGATTCCCGCGTTGATGTCTTTTCCTTCCCGTCGCTCGCCGGAGGTTCCGAGCGTGCGCTTCCCCCTTTCGAAGCAAAACGGGGCGAAGCGGCGCACCCGCAAAGCACGAAGGCGACCAGGCAGCCCGCCAGCATCTGTCGCGTTTTCATCGCTACAGGTACTCGTTCATCTGTTTTCGCCTGATGAAATCGACAATCTCCTTGACCTCCTGCGACTTCCCCTTCCTGCAAACGAGCACCGCATCATCCGTTTGGATGATGATCAGGTCCTCCACGCCGATCGCTGCAACGAGCTTATTCCCCGCGTCGACGTAATTATTGGATGAATCGCGAAGGAGGGCCTTCCCCCTGGTCGAGTTTCCGTCGGCGTCTTTGGTGGTCAGGCGCACGACCTCATCCCAGGAACCCACGTCGCTCCAACCGAAGTCCCCCTTCACCACGAAGACATTTCCCGCCTTCTCCATCACACCATAATCGACGGAAATATTGCGCGTCAGGCCGTACGCCTGTTCCAGGGTCTGCTTGTACGTCGGGGTACCGATTGCTTCCTGGACCGCCTGGAGCTGGACATGGAGGTCGGGGACATGCACCTCGATCGCCTTCAGTATCGCTGAAGCCTTCCAGACAAACATACCGCTGTTCCAGACAAAATCGCCGCTTTGCAGAAAGCGTTCGGCGGTCTCAAGGTTCGGCTTCTCAGCGAAGGTTTTGACAGGGTAGGCCCCCTCGGCATGGTATGGGTTCCGGTCGTGATCCTCATCCTCGATTTGAATATACCCGTAGCCCGTCTCCGGGTGAGACGGCTTGATCCCGATCGTGACGAGGGCTTCCTTTTCCCGCGCGACTTTCAGGGCCGTGTTGAGGACGCGGCCGAATTCCTCTGTATTTTCAACAAGGTGATCGGATGGGAGGACAACCATCAACCCGTCGGGGTCGATGCGGCGGATCCATAAGGCGGCAAGGCCGATGCAGGGGGCCGTATTCCGGCCAAACGGCTCGGCGAGGATATTTTCCTTCGGGAGAAAGGGAACGAGTTTGACGACGCTTTCGACCTGAGCTCTGTTGGTCACGATGAAGGTATTGATCTTCTCCACCAACGGCTCAATGCGCCCGAGGGTATTTTCGAGCAGCGTGCCGGAACTGAGGATTTCAAGGAATTGCTTCGGCGAGCGTTCCCTGCTGCGGGGCCAAAAACGAGAACCGACACCGCCCGCCATGATCACTGCGAAGGTATGAGCCATACTGTTGTACTATGTTATCCGATCATGCACAACCGTCTGCACGACAACACTCCGTGCGACGCGGTGGTCCGCTATTCGAAAAGCGATTTAAAGTCGCGGAGTGGTGCAATCCCCTCTTCCAGCAATCCTTCCCGTTCTCCCGGCGCGGTGTTTGCCCACTGCGAGACGGGGGAGGAGACGTTCGAGAGTAGATTCATCACCCGCACATCGTCGAGAAATTGATTCTCCGAGATATAGTTGAGAAATTCCATCAGAGAGCCGCAGTACTCTTTGTAGTCACCCGCAAACTCTCCTGCCCCGACGACAGAACATGCCGCAACCACCTGGCCGAGCAGCGGTACCCGGGCCTCCTCCCCGCTTTGCATGGCCTCGACGAATTGGTCGAGAAGCGCGGAGAACTGCTTCTCATCTCCCGAGAAGGACAAGACGGCATCGGGAGGAACCGGTGAACCCTCACCAAATCCGGCCAAGGGAGTATCGGAATCCGGGACGAGGGATTCGGATGCCGTCGGAAAGGCGGTGTCTCCCATAGCGGTCCGGAAGGTTGAAAGGACCAGGGAAGTTTCTTCCGCACCGGTTTGGGATCCTCCCCCCTTCTCTGCCCGGTCTGCGATCCACAGTAAGGCCGCTGCAAAATCGGAAAAATTATGGACTTTATAGAGCGCTTTCAACTCGCTTTCCATATCAGCCGATGTAGTGAGTCGTTGTCGAATGGCATCAAACGTCGAACGCTGATCATCGGTGGAGAATTCGAAGGGGGGGATGTTGCTGAGAAGAATTTGGAGTGCTTCCTGTGCGTGGCTCATAAGCCTCTGTAGGTTCGTGGGACTCTTGTTGTGATGGCGGTGACGATTTCGAGCGGAACGGTTCCTAACCGCGAAGCCAGATCCCAGGCGTCGACTCTGGCTTTCCCCTGCGCGCCGATCAGAAGAGCCTCATCTCCGGCCGCCACATCGGCCCTTCCCACGTCGACCATCATCTGATCCATGCCGATGGTCCCGACGACCGGGTGCTCCTTCCCATGGATAACCACAGAGCCCTTCCCTGTCAGGAGCCTGGTATAGCCATCTGCGTATCCGACCGGGAGCGTGGCGATACGTGTTCTCCTCTTTGCGATAAAGCGGCGATTATAGCTGACACTTTCCCCCGGCTCGATTCGCTTGACCAGGGCCACAACCGTTCGCAACTTCATGGCCGGCTTCAAGGGTATGCTCTCGCTGGTCTCATGCGAGGGGTAATAACCATACGAAATAATTCCCGGCCGCACCATGGAAAACAACGCTTCCGGGAGGTCGAGAATTGCCCCGCTGTTGGCCGTGTGCACAAGCTCCGGCCCGACACGCTCAGCATGCACGATATCAAGGGCCTGCAAAAATCGCTGCAACTGCACCCTTGCAAACCTCTTATTCCGGGCATCCGACGTGGCGAAATGCGTGAAAACCCCCTTTATCTCAATCCGCCTCAACGTTGCGATCGCTTTCAGCAGGACCCTGAGGTCGACAGGTTTGATCCCGATCCTGTTCATCCCTGTCTCGATTTTGACATGGACCGGGATCGTCCTTCGGAACCTGGTTCCGATGGAGTT
>JBBEBV010000076.1:2966-6894 GCA_040882165.1 Bacteroidota bacterium | reverse complement strand
AGCCGCGGTCGAGATGATAGACGCGGAGCACCTCCGTGGTTCCTTCTGCAGCCAACCCGGCAAGAATCAGCGAGGCACTTGCCCGCAGGTCGGTGGACATGACTTTCGCCCCGGTCAGCTTTTTCACTCCGATCACTGTGGCAATGTTCTCTTTGACGGTAATGTTGGCCCCGAGCCGGATCAACTCCGGCACGTGCATGAACCGGTCGAAGTAGATCGTATCGGTCACGATGCTTGTTCCTTGCGCAAGGGCCATCAACGCCATCCATTGCGCCTGCATATCGGTCGGGAAACCCGAATAGACGGAGGTCGTCACGTTGACCGCCCGGATCGCGGGGGGCGGTTGGATCTCAATGAAGTCTGAGCCGTACGTCAGTTGTGCGCCGATGTCTTCCAGTTTCGTGGTCACCGCGCTCAGATGATCCGGATTGCACCGTTCCACACGGACGGTCGTTCCCCGTTCCCCTGCGAGCGCGGCAGCGACAAGAAACGTCCCTGCTTCGATCCTGTCCGGGATCGTCGTCATATCGGCAGGGTGCAATGCATCGACCCCCTCGATGACAAGGTGGTTTCCGCCGACCCCATCGATCTTCGCCCCCATCTTGACAAGGAACTGAGCCAGTGCCGTCATCTCCGGTTCCATGGCGGCGTTATCGATGACCGTCGTTCCTTTGGCGAGGACGGCCGCCATCATCACATTCCCCGTCGCCCCGACGCTCGAAACGTCGAACACGATCCTCGCGCCTTTCAGTCTCCCGGCTTTCGCCCGGATATAGCCTCCCTCCACGTCGATCTGGGCTCCCAGTTTCCGGAGACCTTCAATATGCAGGTTCACCGGGCGCGGCCCCCAGGCGCATCCGCCGGGCAGTGAAACGAGTGCGTGTCCGTACCGGGCAACCAGCGGACCGAGCACATAAATCGATGCGCGCATTTTTTTCACATGTTCGTAGGGAGCTTCGAACTTCGTGACGTGCGAGGCGTCGATCTTCAGGGTGTGATCGGCGTGGCCGAAGCCAAGGCCCATCGATTCGAGGAGGCGTGACATCGTCTGGATATCGCGGAGATTCGGCGTATTTGAGAAAGTATAGGAACCAGGGGCCAGCAATGTGGCGGGCATAAGCGCGAGCGAGGCGTTTTTCGCCCCGCTGATCTGAACGGCGCCTCGAAGTCCCCTGCCGCCGCGAATTACAAATTTGTCCAAGCGTGGTCCCCTTCAGGAAGTGTGTGGAGCATGTCTGGGAAAATATAACCCTTAAACGAGTGAAAGGCAAAGAGAGGCTCTTCTTGTATTTCGTTCATTTTTTCCCTACACTTTTTCGGAAAGAAGCTCTCAATCTCACTCTTCACATTCGCATCCGAAAATTATGCCTGTTCACATCGTTGTCGGCGCGCAGTGGGGCGACGAGGGGAAGGGAAAGATCGTCGACCATCTGAGCGAACACGTCGACATTGTCGCGCGGTACCAGGGGGGCGCCAACGCCGGCCACACGGTGGTCATCCCGACCAAGGGTCGGAACGGGATGACGACGCAGGAATACGTCCTCCACCTCATCCCCTCGGGGATCTTCCACAAGCATGTTACGTGCGTCATCGGCAACGGCGTCGTCATCGACCCGGTTGCCTTGATGTCCGAGATTGCAAAACTTGAGGCGGCCGGCATCAAGCTTCAAGGGCGGCTCCTGATCAGTCACAATGCCCACCTCATCATGCCGTATCACAAATTGCTCGATTCGATCCGGGAACAGGGGCAAAACAAGATCGGCACCACAGGGCGCGGCATCGGCCCTGCCTACATCGACAAGTACACGCGAACCGGGATACGGGTCGTCGATCTGCTGAACAGGGACGTCCTCTGCAAAAAGCTCAAACAGAACATCGAAGAGAAGAACGAACTGCTCAAGAATATTTACCACTCCCATACCCTCGACGTCGACGCGATCATCAACGAGTACCAGGAATTCGACAAGGAGATCGATCAGTACATTACGGACACCTCGGCCTATCTGCACAAAGCCCTTCAGAAGAAAAAGAAGGTCCTGGCCGAAGGAGCCCAGGGAGCTTTCCTGGACGTCGACCACGGGACCTATCCATTCGTGACCTCATCGAGCCCGACGAGCGGCGGCGCCTGCACGGGGCTGGGCATTCCCCCGACTTCGATCACCTCCATCACCGGCGTGGTGAAAGCGTACTCCACCCGCGTCGGAAACGGTCCGTTCCCGACGGAGCAACTCAACGAGGTGGGCGAACGCCTGCGAACGACGGGCGGGGAATTCGGCGCCACGACCGGCCGCCCCCGACGCTGCGGCTGGCTCGACCTGACAAGCCTTGCCTACTCGGTCCGCATCAACGGCATCGAACGGATCGCCATCACCAAACTCGATGTGCTCGATGAGTTCGATGAAATCAAGGTCTGCACCGGATACATGTCGAAGGGGAAGAAAGTCACGGGTTTTCCCACGGACGTACAAACGCTCGAAGCCATTGAACCGCAGTACCGGGTGTTCAAGGGGTGGAAAACGCCGACATCCGATGTCCGCACATACAGCAAACTCCCGGCCCGAGCCAGGACCTATATCGAAGCGATCGGGACGCTTCTCCGAACAAAGATCTGGATGGTGTCGGTTGGGGCGCGACGCGATCAAACGTTGACGTTACGGTAGCGCTTTGGCCCCCATTCCAAAAAACACGCCCCCGCAATCCAGCGAAATCAAGGTCATCCTCCTTGTCCTCGCCTTCCTCATCGTCGCCGGAACGCTCTGGTATACCCACCAGCTTGTCCAGGACCTGCAATCAAAGGAGCGGGATATTGCCGGCCTGTATGCAAAATCCCTGGAGTACCTCGGCAGCGGCAGAAGCCAGGACGGTGATTACAGTTTCGTGCTCGACAATATCATCCAGAAGATCGATTTCCCCATTATTTCGAGCGACGCAAAGAAGGAGCCGCTGCCACCCTATACAGCGACCACCCGAAACGTCAGCATCGATACCACCCTCTCGCCCGAGCAGCAACGGCTCCATCTCAAAAAACTCATTGTCGAGATGGATGCGACCAACCCGCCGATCCTCGTCACCTTCGGCAACGGCATTATCCTGAACCATGTCCATTACGGTGAATCGAACCTGATCAAACGGCTCCGGATCCTGCCGTACATCGAGTTCGGGGTCGTGGCCCTCTTCATCCTGATCGGTTATATCAGCTTCAGCTATATCAAAAGGAATGAACAAAGCAACATTTGGGTCGGCATGGCGCGCGAGACGGCGCACCAGCTCGGAACGCCGATCTCCAGCATGATGGGATGGGTGGAACTTCTGAAACACCAGTCAGGCGACGGCAACGCTGCGATCACGGAAACGCTTCACGACATGGATAACGACCTGCAGCGACTTCAGAAAATTGCCGACCGGTTTTCCAAGATCGGATCCAAACCCGACCTGAAGGATGAGAACCTGAACGAGGTTGCGGAGAAGGTCATCCATTACTTCCAACGCCGCATCCCCCAAACGGGCAAGCGAATACAAATAATCCTGGAACCGTCAGACATCGTCTTTGCCGCGATCAATCGCGAATTGTTCGAATGGGTGATCGAAAACCTGATCAAAAACGCCCTTGACGCGATCGAAACCGGTGTCGGAACGGTCACACTCTCCATCGGTGGGCGGCCTCACTACATCTATGTCGATGTTACAGACAACGGTAAAGGGATTGATCCCGGAACCAAGAAGGAAATTTTCCGTCCCGGTTTCTCGACGAAGAAACGGGGTTGGGGACTGGGACTGAGCCTTTCTCAACGCATCATCGAATCGTACCACAACGGCAAGCTCACGCTCAGGGAAAGCAAACCGGGCGCGGGCACGACATTCCGCATTCGTTTGAAAAAATAGAGTTTCCCTGGTAACGACGACTCAGCTCTCTGACCACGGATGGCAC
>JBBEBV010000076.1:0-2866 GCA_040882165.1 Bacteroidota bacterium | reverse complement strand
TCAGTGGTCACCACGTAAGGAGGAATGATGCCCCGCATCCGTTTTCTCACCCTGTTGCTGTTTCTTTGCTCTATTCAGGTCGCTTCTGGTCAGGAACTCGACCGCTCAATTGAGAGCGCTCTTCCCTCGCTCCTCGAAACCTATCGCTCTCTCCATGCGAAACCTGAAATTTCCTATTACGAGGAGAAAACTTCTTCGTTCATGGCAAAGGAATTACGCTCGCTGGGATTTACCGTGACCGAACGAGTCGGCAACTACGGCGTCCCCAACCGGACCTGCTACGGAGTCGTCGCCGTGCGGAAGAACGGAACGGGCCCGACCGTTATGGTGCGGACCGATCTCGATGGCTTACCCATGGAGGAGAAGACGGGGCTCCCCTATGCCAGCACAGTTCGCACCAAAAACGAAACGGGGGAAGAAGTCGGGGCGATGCATGCCTGCGGACATGACATTCACATGACCTCCCTTCTCGGGACGGCCAGGATGCTGGTTCAACTGAAGGACCGATGGCAGGGAACGCTCGTGATGATCGGCCAGCCGGCGGAGGAACGGGGAGCCGGCGCGAAAGCCATGCTCAACGACGGCCTGTACAGCCGGTTTCCGAAACCGGATTTTGCCATCGCTTTGCATGATAACGCAACGCTGGAAGCGGGAAAAGTGGGAGTGACTGAAGGCTTTGCCCTGGCAAGTGTGAACTCCGTAGATATGACAGTCCGGGGAGTCGGCGGACACGGAGCGTATCCTCACACCACCAAGGACCCTGTGGTCATCGCCTCGGAGATCGTTCTCGCCCTTCAGACCATCGTCAGCCGGGAAGTGTCACCGCTCGAACCGGCGGTGGTAACCGTCGGCGCCATCCATGGCGGAACCAAGCACAACATCATTCCCGATGAAGTCCATTTGCAGTTAACGGTACGCGCGTATAAGGAACCTGTTCGAAGGACCATCCTTGCCGCGATCAAGCGCATTGCGGAAGGGATTGCCCGTTCGGCAGGGGTGCCCGAGGACCGGCTCCCGATCGTACGGATCGATGAGAACGAGTTCACGCCGTCAACCTACAACGACCCGTTGCTCACAAGCAGACTCAGAACGACCTTTGAAGCGGCGTTGGGGAAAGATAATGTTGTTACGGTCGACCCCGTAATGGGGGGAGAAGATTTTGGCAGGTTTGGATTGGATGGAAAAGTACCGGCATGTATCTTCTGGCTGGGAGCTGTCGATCCCAAAAAGGTCGAGGAGAGCGCAGCCACGGGAACCCCACTCCCTTCGCTTCATTCCAGCCAGTTTACCCCTCTGCCGGAGCCAACCATCCGGACAGGGGTGAAGGCCATGACCTCTGCCGTGTTGGAGCTTATGAAAAAATAGAAGGCGACGATTGCTCGTCGCCTTCGGACTTTGGATCCGGACTGCGGTGACAATTTCACCGCAGAGGTTTACTTGTATCACCAATCATTTTCCTACTCAACTCTTTTCAACCACGGATGACACACCGATTAGCACCGAGATAGAATCGAATAATTTTAAGCTGTTGATGGGAATATCTCTGCGTCACTCCGTGTGCCATCGGTGGTGAAAAAAAGCGCTTCTTTTTTCAGACCAGTATGTTTCTGTGTTTTAATTCATTTTCATACACCTTCCCCTCCGCGTTCTTCGCGCCCCGGCCCGCCGGTGGGCAGGTCTCCGGTGAAAACCAGATCCGGATGAACTCCTTACGCTGGCTGTGTTGGAATCTGTTGGGCAGGTTTCTTCGGACGGAAGAGTGCATACCCGAGTAACGCTCCAAGAATCGAGAAGAGCGGGTACACGATCAGCGTCACGAACAAATTGCCGAGGATGCCCGAAACGCTGGCTGAATCCTTCAGCGAGCTTTCAAACTGTTCGCGCATCTGCTCGACCGTCTCGCTGGGCAGACTCCCGTCCTCTGCAAGCCGTTCCAACGCCTTCTCGATAAGGGAACGAAGAAACTCCGCTTCCACCGGCCCCAAGATCACCAGGATCAGGACACCGATCATCGTTGAGATAAAAGCGCCGGCAATCCCGGAAACCAAACCGAGAATGAGTGCATCCGATGACTCGAGCGGCTCCATCTCCGGAGTGAACTCATTCTTATACAGATACATCGTCAGCAAGCCGCCGAGCCACACCCCGGCACAACAGCAGCAATTAATGAGACTGATACCGGGAATGCCGGCCACCGCGCCGATAACAGCCCCGCCGATCAATCCCGCACGCCATTTACTGGGCTTCTCGAACATAAGGCGAACCTTCCTTGATGATGAATCGCGTTCGAAGCTGGGAAAGCGCTTCGATGAAAAGAGGGAGGAGATACCAGGGCATGATCAAACCAAACAGGGCACCAGTGACGGCGCGTGAGGCCGCCGTACTCTCATATCCGGTGAGCAGGCTCAGAATCGCGTCGATCCCCATCGGAACGACCGCGACGAAGATCCACCGATGAGCCGGAAGGGATGTTGCAGCTTTTTTCCTCCAGGCCGCCAGAACGACGGAGGAAAGGAAGAAACTGAAATAGATCGCGGAACACCGGACACAGACACCGAGTTTTTCCCCATCAACATGAAAGGAACGATGGTCGAATTGGTGACACACCGGCGCATAGAGAGAATAGAGCGCAGAACCGATGGGACTTCCGGCTGCGCTGAGCATGGGTGCGAGCAGGATGCCCGCCGACCAGAGGCCAACGAGGAGGAGAATAATCAACTGAATGCGTTTGGCAGGTTTCATGGAAATGTCGCAGCCATTATCGCGAGTATTGGGCTCTTTGTCAAGAAGCAGAATAGGCAGATGGCAAACGGCAGATGGCAGATGGCAGATGGCAGATGGCAGATGGCAGATGGCAGATGGCAGA
>JBBEBV010000075.1:0-1230 GCA_040882165.1 Bacteroidota bacterium | reverse complement strand
TCCGATTTGTCAGTTGCTAACGCAACTGTTGTTATACGCCTCCGGCTGTGGCCAATTCATTTTTGAGATGGGTTCTAAGCTTTTGTTATCGCACCCGGGGTTTGGTGAGGATTCGCGAAGATTCATTGTTCAGAGAAATGCGGGGAGATGCGTCTTCGCTGAAATCCAGTGCCAGGTGGTCGCGGGTCTGGTTCGGTCTGAAGCGGAGCATGGGAAAAGCGACGTGCCGCTTGATCGTGAAGAGGCCGGCTTTGTCCACCCCGTACGTTACGATCACCGACACTTTCTGGCCGCTCATCTCGACGTGATCCTGGTGGGCTTCACCCCGGGTAACATTCCAGGCGATACCGCCGTCGTCCTGAATGGACCAGCGCGTCTGGGCAGTGAGAGCGCATCCCAGCCCGATCCACAACATCGTCGGAAGAAGAGTCCTGGGTATTTTCATGAGAGTTCCGCATTGTTGGTTTTGTAGGAGAATACGGGAGCGGGGAACCGCCGGGATCAATTTTACAGAAACGCGGTGTGGAAAGCAACAACGGGATTGTGGTTCTTATCGACCGATCAACTCCGGGAGGAGTGACCGGAGAAGAACGCGGTAGGCCGGGGCGTAGAGTTGCCTGAACGTGTTGGAGTGATGCTTTGCCGGAAAACCTTCCGACCGCATCGTTTGAAAATACTCCCGAAGCTCCCCTGGATCGAATGGAACGACCTTCTTTTCGGCAAGCCGTTCCAGGTCGAGCCACCAGCGCTCCAGGTTTTCAGGGGAAGGGTGGAACGTGGCGGCGGTCTTGAACATGGCCTCGAGCAGCAATCGGGCGTTACCGTTGCGGCCTTTGAAGGGCCGGAGGTGGAGCCGCACGAGAAGGCTGTCCGGCGTCAGCACATCGTACAGGGGTTCGTCCCCGGAGGATTGGACGGTTTCCAATTCGTGCGACAAGTACCGTCCGATTCCGGTTGTGTCAGTCATCAGATGTTCGTTGCCGAGCGCTGCCTGGTACAGAAGTTTGTACAGGTCCTGTGCCTCCATCGCCGGGTACTGCTTGAGATGCGAACGGACGATGGCATCGAACGGAACCTGTGCGGAGACGGGGGTTGGAACGAGAACAAGAACAAGGGACAGGAACAAGGCAACGAGAGGGGGATACAAGCCGCGAGGCGAGGGATGCGTTCTGAACATTACGGCGTCGTCAACATCGCAAGGAGCCGATCTTTCTTCATCGTGGAGACCGC
>JBBEBV010000074.1:0-40663 GCA_040882165.1 Bacteroidota bacterium | reverse complement strand
GTCGCTTCTCGCTAAAGGTCCAAATTGTAAGACGCTTCGCGTCTTGCAGTAGTACGCCTCCGGCCCCGCAATGACTCGGTAAGGGTTTTTGAGTCCGCTTCTAGTGTTCTTCCCCGCCCACCTGCTGCCCCGCCCGACTGAACCTCAGTCGTTCGGGCGGGGTGAACTTCGTGGATCATTATTCTCTTTCGGCAGGCCGGAATCCACTCAACAATTATTCGATATCAACTCAAAATGAAAATCTATACGAAGACCGGAGACAAGGGAGAGACCTCCCTCTTCGGCGGAGAACGCGTATCAAAAGACGCACTCCGGATCGAGGCCTACGGAACCGTCGATGAATTGAATTCCCTCCTCGGCGTTGCGCGCTCGCTGAAGCCCGGTGGCGGGGTTGGGACGATTCTCGAAAGAATCCAGAACGACCTTTTTATCCTTGGCGCCGACCTCGCGACCCCCCTATCCTCTTCCAACACCAAAATTCCACGCATGGAATTGAGGCACGCTGAGGATCTTGAGCCGATCATCGATTCCCTGGAGGCGAAGCTCCGGCCGTTGAAGGCGTTTGTTCTTCCGGGGGGAAAACCTGTCGGCGCTCATCTGCATCTTGCACGGACGGTTTGCCGACGGGGGGAACGGCTTGTGGTAAAGCTTGCGAAGTCCGAAAACATCGGAACTGTCCTGATAGTGTATCTCAACCGCCTCTCCGATCTCCTGTTTGTCCTCGCACGGTATGCCAACCATCTCGATGGCGAACAGGAAACGGAATGGCACCCTCGATGAAACTCTCCGATGTCATGCAGCGGTTGAAGGCTCAGGCCAATCCGAAAAACGTGAAAGGGATGGCCCGCTACGGCATTGTTTCGAAGAACGCGTTTGGCCTCACCGCCCCACAAATGCGCGCCCTGGCAAAAGAAATCGGGACCGATCAGCAACTCTCGCTCCAGCTATGGAAAACCGGTATATACGAGGGAAGGAGCCTGGCCGCCCTGATCGGCGACCCGGACCAGGTAACGGAGAGGCAGATGGAGGAGTGGGTGCGACAATTCGATTCGTGGGCGATTTGCGACACCTGCTGTGGCAATCTCTTTGACAGGACCCCTTACGCGTACAGGAAGGCGAGAGAGTGGTCGCGGCGCAAGGAGGAGTACGTCAAACGGGCCGGATATGTGATGATGGCAGTGCTCGCCGTTCATGATAAACGGGAGGACGACAAAACGTTTCTCCGCTTCCTTCCCCTGATCCGGAAAGGGGCGACCGATGAACGGAACTTCGTCAGAAAAGCGGTCAACTGGGCATTGCGGCAGATTGGGAAACGAAGCCTGTTTCTCCATCCTCACGCCGTCAAAGCGGCGGAAGAAATCCGGAGAATGAACTCCGGAGCGGCGAAATGGGTCGCTTCCGATGCCCTCCGTGAGTTACAGAGTCCGGAAGTTCTGAAACGGCTCAAAGGCAGGGCGGGCCCGCCCCGAAGTCGGGGGAAAAAGCGCGCATGATGGCACCGGCCGCGCTTGCAATTTGTTTCCCCGTTCTCTATACTAGGCCAGTCGACACCCCAAGCTTCTTTTCTTCAAAACACGAAGGGTCCCCAACCCTCCCACCGCAAAGACAGAAAGGAGCGAACGATGACTGAACAAATCTTCGATGACGAACTCTCGCAAATGTACGAGGAAAGCGAGAAGCCATCCCGCGTGCTCGACGCCGCCACCTTTCAGACTCCCATCAAGCATCTGAAAACCCGTAAGCCCATCTTCGTCTCACCGGGGCAATCCGTTGCGGACGCGATCAACCTGATGCAGCAGAAGAGGTTGGGATGTGTGGCGGTCACGGAGCACGACAAGCTCGTCGGTATTTTTACGGAGCGCGATGTGCTGATGAAGATCGCGGGAAAAGTCGATCCCAAGACGGTAAAAGTCGGGGACGTCATGACAGCAAAGCCCCAGGCGTTCCAGCCGGAGGATAGCATCGCGTACATCCTGAACGCCATGCACGTCGGGGGATATCGTCACGTGCCGGTGGTGGACGAAACCGGGAAACCCCTTGCCGTGGCGTCGGTGAAGGATATCGTCACCTTTATCCTCGATCACTTCGCCGAGGACGTTCTCAACCTTCCCCCCGAGCCGATGCGGAGAACGGACCAGCGCGAGGGCGCGTAAACCGATCCTCCTGCCGCCCGCCCCGGAGCGGCACGTTCCCGTTCACTCTTTCATGGAAAGGAGGATCCACCATGCCCTGGGTTATTACCCGTCTATGCGCTGATTGTCAGGATACCGCCTGCGTCAATGTGTGTCCGGTCGACTGCATCTATGGATTGACGGTTGAGGATTCGAATTACCAGAAACAACTCTTCATTCATCCGGAAGAGTGCATCAATTGTGCGGCATGCGAACCGGAATGCCCCTGGGGGGCCATTTTTGAAGACAGTTCCGTTCCGGAGATCTTCCAGGAGGATACAGCGATCAACGCCCAGGTGTTTGAAGCCCATCCGAAAGAGGAGTTCACAATCACTCCCGAACCGAACAAGTCGCATCCCTCCCCGGAGGAAGTCGAGGCGAATCATAAGAAATGGGGCTATCAGAAATAGATTCTCCGATCAGTTCTTTTGGCGAAATTGAGCTACAAGAACAAAACAGGGCGCCACAAGAAAGTGGCATCAACACCCCCCTTGACTTTCACTATCGTCGATGGTAACTTTCAGTAACCATTAAACTGCAATTGCAAAGACTTGGGATCGACGCGACGCGCTGAACAAGTCCTCCAAAGCGTGTCACCAGCTCCCCTCCAGCACAGCGTTTTTTCTGCTCCGTTGGTCACACGGCCCGGCGCCAGCCGTGTCTTCGATTCATTGCACCCGTTGCCATGGAAGGGGGAAGCTTCGTGGCTCACCAATTCAGTCAATTCAACCGGGTTAGGACAGATTGCATGGACCGGCTCATGAGCTCGGATAGCCGGGTCGCGTCCTGGACCCAGCTCAAATGCTGAAGCGTGTATGACAATTCTCATCGTCGATGACGGTCGAACGAATCTTCTCCTCCTCAGGGAACAGCTTGAGTCGGGAGGATACGCTGTTGTTGAAGCTCTGAACGGGCTCGAAGCCCTTGAGGTGCTCGGGGAAAAGAGTGTCGATGTCATCATCTCGGATATCCTCATGCCGACGATGGATGGTTACAAGCTTTGTTATGAAGTGCAAAAAGATCACCGGTTCAGGAATATCCCTTTTATCTTCTACACGGCGACTTACACCTCACCCGGCGATGAGAAGTTTGCGTTGGAACTTGGCGGGGACAAGTTCCTGAGAAAGTCCGCCTCGCCGGAAACTATCCTCGAAGCGATACGGGAGGTGCTCCGAAAACCGAAGGCGAAACCGGGCAAAGCGGGCGACCTCGGCGATCTGGGCATCTTGCGTGAATACAGTGAACGGCTTGTCGCCAAGCTGGAAAGCAAGAATGACGAATTGGAACGCAATGCGGAGGAGCTGAAGAAACTCTCGAGTGCAGTCGAGCAAACGGCCGACAGCGTCGTCATCACCGATAAAGAAGGGTCCATTCTCTTCGTGAACCCTGCCTTCGAGAAGAGCACAGGCTTCATAAAAGAAGAGGCACTCGGAAAGACTCCCAGGATTCTCCGATCGGGGGAGCATGGGAAGGCGTTCTATGAATCTCTCTGGCAGACCATCCTCTCGGGGAACACGTTTCGTGCGATTTTCATCAACCGGAAGAAAAATGGTGAGTTGTATCACGAAGAGCAAAGCATTACCCCGATCATTGACGCCGGCGGCGCTATCACCCATTTTGTTTCCACCGGCAGGGATATTACCGAGCGGAAGAAAGCTGAAGAGACGCTCCGGGAGAGTGAAAATCGGTACCGGATGCTGTTCGATGGCAACCCGCTTCCCCTCTGGGTATTTGAGATTGAAACGCTGCGATTTCTCGCCGTGAACGACACCGCGATCACACATTACGGGTACAGCCGGGAAGAATTTCTGTCGATGAAGATCACGGAAATCCGACCCGCAGAAGATGTGTCGCGGGTGGTGGAGGATGTTGCCAGGGCGCAGGAGGGGCATATTTCTCGCGGAATCTGGAAGCATACTAAGAAAGACGGCACGGTGATCGATGTGGAGGTCTCCGCCCATGACTTCACCTTCTCCGGCAAAAAGGCAAGGCTGGTCCTCGCGAACGATGTAACCGAGCAACGGCGGGCGGAGGAGGCGCTTCGGGAAAGCGAGGAACGGTACCGCCAGTTGACGGATACCATCAAAGAAGTCTTCTGGATGACCGACGTTGCTAAGAACGAGATGGTGTACATCAGCAAGGGGTATGAAGACATCTGGGGGCGTACGCGGGAGAGCCTCTACAAGAATTTTTTTGCCTGGGTGGAGTCGATCGACCCCGAGGACCGTGAGCGTGTGTTGAAAAGCGCCCTGAAAAATCAGGTTGCAGGAACGTACGACGAGGAATACCGGATTGTACGACCCGATGGGTCCATCCGCTGGATCCATGACAAGGCGTTTCCCATTCAGGACGCTAGCGGCGCCATTTATCGGATCGTCGGGGTGGCGGAGGATGTAACCGCACGTAAGGCGGCCGAAGCCAGGCTGGACGCCGAGCGACAGCTTTTGAATACGATTATTGAAGCAATCCCTGACGAGATTACTGTCAAGGATACCGAGAGGCGATTCGTCCATGTCAACGCCGGGGCCATCCGTGCGTTAAAAAGAACATCCGCGGAAGAGGTTCTCGGAAAGAAGGATGAAGATATCATTCCTGGAGACTTCGCCCGGGAGGCTGTGAGGGAAGAGCAAAAAATCTTTGAAACGGGAACGCCGCTCATTAATAGAGAGCCCAAGCCCCTTGTTGATTCGAAAACCGGCAGAATCCGGAGAGCAATCCTCACTTCGAAGATTCCAATTCGTGACTCTTCTGGAACGATCACCGGATTGGTAACGGTGAACAGGGATGTCACCGACCTCAGGCGTACTTCGGACCAGATCGCCCAATTTTCCAATTTGGGCCAGAAGCTCAATTTGGCGACAACGGCGGAAGAGGCGGCCCGCATCATAGCAAGCACCGCCGATGCTCTCATGGGTTGGGATCTGTGCACGATCCACCTCTATTCACAACAAGAAGACATGGTCTCGTCGATACTGAATGTCGACTCGATCCAGGGTCGGAGGGTTGATGTCCCACCCGCAAGCCCGCAACACCCTCCGTCAAAAAGAATGCGCCGCATTTTGGAGGCTGGAGCGGAATTGATCCTGCGGGGGGAGGAGGAGGGTTTTTCCGAGGATGCCGCCGCGTTCGGTGACTTAACGAGACCTTCCAAGTCGATGATGTTTGCCCCCATCCGCAGCGCAGACAAGCTGATAGGGATAATGTCGATCCAAAGCTACAGCGTCCAGGCCTATCATGTTGACGAGCTAAAAACCCTGGAGTCGTTGGCCGATTATTGTGGCGGGGCCCTTGAACGGATCAGCAACATGCAGGCACTCCGGCGTTCAGAGGAACAATACCGCGGGCTCGTTGATAGTGCCCAGGATATTATCCTGACCGTTTCGCTTCAGGGAATCATCACGAGTCTCAATCCGGCGTTTGGAAAACTTACGGGATGGACCCGGAATGAGTGGATTGGAAAGAGCCTCACCGATTTCTTCTTTCCGGCCGATGTTGACCTGGCGCAACGGTACATCCGTCAGACACTGGACACCGGCAACACCTTCTCGGGTGAATTTCGGATTCGGAAGAAAACGGGGGATTTTCTGGTTACGGAATTCACTACGACCCCGCAAATCCAGGAGGGAGTCATGGTGGGATTGTTGGGTGTGGCGCGGGATATCACGGACAAGAAAAGCCTGGAGGACCAGTTCCGCCAGGCGCAGAAGTTGGAGAGCATTGGAACCCTCGCGGGGGGCGTGGCGCACGATTTTAACAACATCCTCGGTATCATCCTTGGATACGCGTCGATCCTTCAGCGCGGCGCTGTTACGCCGGAGTCGATCGAAGGGACTGTTAAGCCCATTACCGACGCTGTCCAACGGGGCGCAGGTCTCGTGCGACAATTGCTGACCTTTGCCCGCAAGACCGAGGTCAGTATCGGCCCGGCCAACGTGAACGCTATTGTTCGGGAACTGTCGTCAATGTTGCGGGCGACGTTTCCTAAAAGCATCGATATTCTTGTTGGAACCGACGCCGATCTCCCCATCCTGATGGCGGATCAATCGCAGCTTCACCAGACGCTCCTCAATCTTTGTGTCAATGCGCGGGACGCCATGCCTTCCAGCGGAACAATCACCATCCGAACAGGGCAGGTTGGGGGGGCTTCCCTGCTCGGTCGTTTCCCCGATGCACGAGAAGAAGGGTATATTGTGATCTCTGTGAGCGATACCGGGACCGGCATGGACGAGGCGTCGCGCAACAGGATCTTCGAACCGTTCTTTACAACAAAGGAACCCGGCAAGGGAACCGGACTTGGGCTATCGGTCGTCTACGGCGTTGTCAAGAGCCTGAATGGTCTGGTTGACGTGGAAAGTGAGATTGGGAAAGGGACGACCTTCCGTCTGTATTTCCCCGTTCCTCAGCAGGGAACCCAGCTATCGACGCAGGTCCTCGCAACGCATGAGCCGGTGCGCGGGGGGACGGAAACCATTCTGCTCATTGAGGATGAGGAGGCCATGCACTTCCTTGCCAAAACTTTTCTGGAAATGCACGGCTATACGGTGCTCTCGGCGTTTGACGGTCTGCAGGCAATAGAGCTTTTTGAACAGCACCGGGAGAGTATCGATATGGTCTTCTCGGATATGGGATTGCCGAAGCTCACCGGACTGGAAGCCGTGAAGCGAATGAAGGGCATCAGACCGGGGCTGAAAGTGATTCTTGCAAGCGGGTTTGTGGCCCCGAAGGATCAAGGCGAGATTGAGAAAACAGGAATCAACAGGGTGATCCAAAAGCCATACGACACGAGTCTGACACTGGCTTTAATCCGTGAGGTGCTCGACGGGTCATAGCACGTGCCAACCGTACGGCAATGCGCAATCGATGCTCTCGTTGTCTCCTGCCCGGGTTCCGTACTCCGGCCCAAAAAACCACCTCTTATTATTTAAGAGAACCCGTGAAGCAACCGCTGTAACTTGTCCAATTGTACAGGACTTTTCTTGACAATCGGTCAAATCCTGTTTATATTGGCACGTCATTTTTGCTGCATTCTTCACCCCCCGTTCCCAATCCGAGCCTTCGGAGATTTTCATGCTCACTGAGTTTGGCAAGGTCCTTCTGTTCCTCATCGTCGGCGCTATGTTCGTTGCCGGTGGACTCTTCACCTCCTGGATTCTACGCCCCAACCGTCCTTATCCCGCAAAGCTCGCGTCGTACGAATGCGGGGAAGAACCGGTCGGCAATGCACGGGCCCGATTCAATATCCGGTTTTACGTCATCGCATTGATTTTTCTGATCTTCGAAGTCGAAGTCGTCTTTCTCTTTCCCTGGGCACTGGTGTATCGCGACCTCGGATTGTTTGCGTTTATCGAAATGGCGGTGTTCCTCGCGATCCTTCTCGTCGGCTTTGCCTACGTGTGGGTCAAAGGGGACCTCGATTGGGACAAACCGGTACCACAAGTTCCAAAGTTCGAACGGGACCGTCCGGTACACAAACAACAGTCATCGGCAGAACCAGTTGCCGCCTGATCTGTGGCAATGATGAGGATTCGAACGTATGGGATTACTGGATCAACGGTTTGAGAATAGCAACGTGCTGGTGACGTCGCTCGAAGGCTTGCTCAACTGGGCGCGTCTCTCATCGCTCTGGCAGATGCAGTTCGGCCTTGCATGCTGCGCCATCGAGATGATGGCTGCCTCTGCGTCCAATTTCGATATGATGCGGTTCGGTGTGATTCCGCGTGCCACACCCCGGCAGACCGATGTGATGATTGTCTCCGGGACCGTGACGCTGAAAATGGCCTCCCGCATCAAGCGATTGTATGACCAGATGGCTGAACCACGCTACGTGATCTCGATGGGAAGTTGCTCAAACTGTGGGGGCCCGTATTGGGAACATGGCTACCACGTGCTCAAAGGCGTCGACAGGGTGATTCCTGTGGATGTCTACGTCCCCGGATGTCCCCCGCGCCCGGAAGCACTGCTCGAAGGGCTCATGAAACTGCAGGAGAAAGTCCGTAAAGAGACCCTGGTCAAAAAGACAGCGTAAAGAGAATGTATGTCAGCTGAAGAAATTCATAAAAACCTGCAGGCAAGGTTCGGAGATGCAATCGTCGAGGCGAAGCTCGACGCGCCGCAACCGTTTCTTGTCCTTGATCCGAAACGGATGAAGGAGGTGTGCCTGTTTCTGCGTGACGAGGATTCCCTCCAGTTCGATTTCTGCTCATGCGTGAGCGGGGTCGATTACAAGGAGGGGAAACTGGGAGCGGTGTACCATCTCGCCTCCATGGTGCACAAGCACAAGATTGTTCTGAAAGCATTCTGCACCGTTGAAAACCCCCACATCCAGTCGGTGGCATCCGTCTGGGGGGGAGCGGATTGGCACGAGCGCGAAGCGTACGATCTGCTTGGTATCATCTTTGACGAACACCCCGACCTGCGCCGCATCCTTCTTCCGTACGACTGGGAGGGGTACCCGCTTCGCAAGGACTACAAAGTTCCGGAGTTCTATAACGGCATGAAAGTTCCTTATTAATACTCTCCATCCTGCATGACCGAAACACGATCGCTCCCCACCCGATACGTTACGAATCCCGACGAACTCAAGACTTCCAGCGGCAGGTCCCTTCGTACCGATGAGATGATCATCAACATGGGGCCACAGCACCCTTCCACGCATGGTGTGCTGCGCCTCGAGGTGGTGCTGGATGGAGAGATCGTTGTGGATGTGATCCCTCATATCGGCTATCTCCACCGGTGTTTTGAGAAGCATGCGGAGCACATGACTAACTACCAACAGGTCATCCCGTACTGCGACCGGATGGATTATCTTTCCTCCATGAATAACGATTGGGCCTACGCCCTGGCCGTGGAGCGAATGCTGAAGATCGAAGTCCCCCCCCGTGTGGAAACGATCCGTGTGATCATGGCCGAATTGCAGCGTATCGCAAGCCACCTGATCGCCGTCGGCACCTACGGCATCGATATGGGCGCCTTCACTCCGTTTCTCTGGGCCTTCCGTGATCGTGAACGCATCCTCGATCTGTTCGAGATGACGTGCGGTGCCCGCCTTCTCTATAATTACATCTGGATCGGCGGACTCTCGCATGACCTTCCGCCGGGGTTTGTCGAGAAAGCGAAGGCGTTCTGCACGTATTTCAAGCCAAACATGAAAGAGTTAAACGATCTCCTTTCCTACAATGAAATTTTTGTGAAGCGCACGGCGCATGTCGGTGTCCTTCCTGCTGATGTCGCCATCAATTATGGCGTGAGCGGCCCGACCCTGCGCGCTTCGGGCGTCAACTGGGATCTGCGCCGAGATGATCCATACGGGATCTACGACAAGTTTGAATGGGAACCCCAGGTTGGAAGAGGGGAGAGAGGGACGACAGGTGATTGTTGGGACCGTTACATCGTCAAAATACGGGAAATGGAGCAGAGCGTCAGAATTATTGAGCAAGCCCTTGCGGTGCTGCCGGAGGGAAATGTCCAGGCCGCCATCCCGAAACGCATTCGTCCGGACAGCGCGGAAATCTATGTGCGCACCGAAACGGCCCGGGGTGAGCTGGGGTTCTATGTTGTGAGCGACGGGACGGCGAGCCCGTACCGCCTCAAGGCCCGGGCTCCGGCCTTCGTCAACCTGAGTGTCCTGCCGAAGATTTCGCGCGGTTGCTTGCTGGGCGACCTGGTGGCGATTGTCGGCAGTATTGATATCGTGTTGGGAGAAGTCGACCGTTGATGTGTCCCGGATTCTTCAAACGAACTTAACCCTATGTACGAACTCTTACAGAATCTTCTTGGCGACTCGCTGCTGGTCTATGCGATCGGCGCCGCGCTCCCTCTCCTGTTTGTCCTCCCCTTCGCGGTGGTTGCCGTCTTGCTGGAAATGAAAGTTTCCGCCCATATGCAGGATCGGGTCGCCTATATGTACACGGGCTGGCATGGCGTTCTTCAACCGGTGGCGGATATCCTCAAACTCCTGCAGAAGGAAGACACGATCCCGGCGGCTGCGGATAAGTTTCTCTTCCGCGTTGCACCCTTCCTCGTCTTCATGGGGGGCTATGCCGGGTTTGCCGCGTTGCCGTTCAGCAGCGCGTACATCGGCACGAATATCGACCTCGGAGTGTTTTACCTCCTCGCCATCAGTTCTCTCTCGGTGATCGGGCTCATGATGGCCGGGTGGGCGTCGAACAATAAGTGGTCCCTCTTCGGTGCGATGCGCTCCGTGGGCCAGATTATCAGCTATGAAATCCCGGCTGCCCTCTCTATTCTCGTGGCGGTGATGATTGCCGGCTCCCTCAACCTTCAAGAGGTGTCGAAGTTCCAGGACGGTGGATTGCAAAACTGGATCGTGTTCGGCGGACCCCTGCCGCTCCTGCAAAAAATTCTCCTGTTTCCGTTCACCCTCACGGCATTTTTTATCCTGTTCATCGCCGGGATCGCGGAGGTGAACCGCACGCCGTTCGACCTTCCGGAGGCGGAATCGGAACTGGTGCAGGGTTACAATACCGAGTACAGCGGGATGAAATTCGCCATCTTCTATCTGGCCGAATTTGCCAACATGTTTCTCGTCTCCGGAATCGTGGTGGCGCTCTACCTGGGAGGGTGGTCGAGCCCGTTTGGCGATGTGATGTCGGGCCCGATCTGGGGCTTCTTCTGGTTTGTCGCAAAGGGGATGTTCTTCGTCTTTCTGCAGGTGTGGATCAGGTGGACGCTCCCACGTCTGCGTGTCGACCAGCTGATGTATACATCATGGAAAGTTTTAACCCCCTTCCTGTTTGTCTGCATTTTTGCGGTTGGGTTGATCCTGGTTCTGTAATCGAATTCAAGAAGAGCGGATAGATTATGAGTGAAGTGCGACTCTATTTCAACAATATCTGGCTGGCGCTCTCCACCGCGGCCATCGGGATGAAGACCACGATCCGGCACCTCTTCACGCCGGCCGTCACCATCCAGTATCCCGATGTGAAGCTGAAGCTTCCGGAACGCGCGCGGAACCGTCTCTATGTCAATATCGACGACTGCATCGGATGCGACCAGTGCGCCATGGCGTGCCCCGTGGATTGCATTGATATCGAGACCATCAAGGGAACCCCGGACCAGGATCTTGGAGTTACTTCCACCGGACAAAAGAAGCGGCTCCACGTTCCGGTCTTCGACATCGACATTGCAAAGTGCTGTTATTGCGGCCTGTGTGTCTACCCATGTCCGACCGAGTGCATCATGATGACCGACGTGTACGAGTTTTCGGAATTTGACCGGCACAATCTGAACTACCATTACAGCCGGATGAGTACCGAAGAGATCACGGTCGCCAAAGAAAAGTTGCGGAAAGCGGATGAAGAAGCGGCGGCGAAGAAGGCCGCTGCGGCTGCTGCTCCCAAACCGGCGACTCCTCCTCCAGCGGCAGGAGCCCCTCCCAAGCAGGAAGGCGGGGCGCAGGAGCAGGCAAAACCGGACAACCCTTCCTGAACTGAATACGTTTATGGATCTCTTTACCATCATATTCTACTCTTTCGCTGTCATCACCCTCGGCGGCGGCGCCGTCGTGGTGTTTTCACGGAACATTGTCCATTCAGCGTTTGCCCTCCTCTTTGCGTTTTTCGGTGTGGCCGGGTTGTACGTGCTCCTGATGGCGGACTTCCTTGCCATCACACAACTCATGATCTACGTCGGCGGTATCCTGGTGCTTGTGCTCTTTGGAGTGATGTTGACGAGCCAGGTGCTGGATGTGCAAATCAAGACCGGAACGATCCAGACATTTCCCGCTGTGCTCGCGGTCTCCGCGTTGGCCGGGACGCTCGTCGGGATCTTCTGGTCAACCGAGTGGAAAACGACCGCCGCCCCCCCCATGGAGGTGACGGCTGCGAAGATCGGCGAGATGCTGTTGACAAGTTATCTGCTCCCATTTGAAATCGCATCGGTCGTGTTGCTCGCCGCGCTGATCGGCGCCGCCATGATCGCACGAAGAGAAAAGAACGCGTAAGGACTCTATGGCTCAAGAATTCATACAATGGCTCTCCCATCCGGGGCTGAAGCATTTTTTGATTGTCAGCGGAATCCTCTTTTCATTCGGGATCTTTGCCGTCCTGACGCGCCGGAATGCCATCCTGGTGCTGATGGGGATCGAGTTGATCCTGAATGCCGCCAACATTAATTTTATTGCCTTTTCCCGTTATGGGACAGGGACGCTCGACGGTCAGGTGATCGCGATCTTTGTCATCATCCTCGCCGCAGCGGAGGCGGCTATCGCACTGGCTATCGTTTTGAATATCTATCAGAACTTCAACACCGTCAATGTCGACGAGATCAATCAATTGAGGGATTAACGGCGGGGAGTACCGCCACTCCGAACTCAGACCATGTCTCAAGAAACAATTCTTCAGCTTAGCACCGTCATCCTGCTGCTCCCGCTGCTCGGGTTCATCCTGTTGATCTTTTTCAACAAGAGGCTCCCGCGTCAGGGTGATTGGCTGGGGACGGGCATCCTCTTCCTCTGCCTCCTCCTTTCGGTGATTGTTCTTGCAGGGAAGCTGGGAAGTCATCATGACGAGGTTCTCCAGTTCAAGTTCACCTGGGTCGATTGGGGCAACGTCCCCGGTATCGGTCCCCTGAAGCTCGAGCTCGGACTCATGGTCGACAACCTGGCGGCCATTATGCTGGTGGTCGTCACGATTGTCAGCTCCCTCGTGCATCTCTTTTCCATCGGCTATATGCATGGCGATGTCCGGTACGGGCGGTATTTTGCGTACCTCGGTGTGTTCACGTTTTCGATGCTCGGTATCGTGGTTACGAATAACTTCTTCATGATGTACGTCTCCTGGGAACTGGTCGGATTGAGCTCGTACCTCCTGATCGGGCACTGGTTCGAAAAGAAATCGGCAAGCGATGCGGCGAATAAGGCCTTTATCGTCAACCGTATCGGCGATATCGGCATGTTTACCGGCATCATGATCCTCTTTGCCAATTTTCAGACGTTTACCTTCGATGATATTTTCGCCGCCATGCAATCAGGGACGATCCCGTTCGGAAGCGAGCCATGGTTGACCGCTGCTGGAATTTTGATCTTCGCCGGCGCCGTCGGCAAGTCCGCTCAATTTCCCCTGCATGTCTGGCTCCCGGATGCCATGGAAGGCCCGACGCCGGTCAGCGCCTTGATCCATGCGGCAACGATGGTCGCGGCGGGTGTCTATCTCATCGCACGCACCTTCACGATGATGACAGCCGACGCGTTGATCGTGATCACCTATATCGGAGCAATCACGGCGTTTATCGCGGCAACCATCGCGATCGCACAAAACGATATTAAAAAAGTGCTGGCCTATTCCACGGTAAGCCAGCTGGGGTACATGGTCATGGGGCTCGGCGTCGGGGCGTTCACCGCCGGGTTCTTCCATCTCACCACCCACGCGATGTTCAAGGCAGGATTGTTCCTCGCTTCGGGTTCGGTCATTCACGCCATGCATCACGCGTTGCACCATGCGGGCGATCATCATACCGATCCGCAGGACATTCGTTTTATGGGCGGGTTGCGCTCGAAGATGCCCATCACCTTCTGGACCTTCCTGATCTTCACCCTGGCGATCTCCGGCGTGCCGTTCACCTCCGGGTTCCTGAGTAAGGACGAAATCCTTGCCGGGACGCTGGCCTTCAGCAGCCTCAACGGTCACGCGATTATCCCGATCATCGGATTTTTTGTTGCAGGGCTCACGGCATTCTACATGTTCCGGATCGTCATTCTCACCTTCCTGGGAGAACATAAGGATGCGCACCGCATCCAGGAGATCCACGAATCGCCCTTCACGATGACGGTGCCGCTCATGGTGTTCGCGGCCCTCTCGTTCTTCGCGTTTTACAGTTTTAATCCGTTCGGCGCTTCGAGCGGATGGTTCTACGCGGCGGTCCCGCGCCCCGATTCCGTCGTTCCCGGAACGGTCGCGGCCCCGGGGGTCGCGGCGTTCGAGGAGGCCCTGCATCATTCCCATTCGCTGGCGATGATTCTGTCGTTAACGGTTGCCGGGATCGGCATCCTCGCTGCGTTCGGAACGTACTACTGGAAGAAAATAAGCGCCGATGCGGTCGCGGACCGCCTGAAACCTCTCCATACCTTCCTGATGAACAAATGGTATTTCGATGAGTTGTATGAGGCAACGGCTGTCAACGGGACGAAGGGCCTTGCGAGGGCCTACGCGTGGTTTGACGACCGTGTGATCGACGGCATCGTGAATGGGGTTGGGAGCTGGACGCGTGCGTTGACGCTGGGCACCAGTCGGAATTGGGAGGAAGGGAGTCTCGGTGCGGTTTTCTATAAAGCAATCAGCGCCGGTCTTTCCATCTATATCGGCTGGCTGGTGACATCGGCTTTGATGTCCCCGGAGCCGTCTTTTGGTGAGATGATAGGGAATGGTATTCTCGGGCTGGCCACGGCCGGACTGACATTCTTCCTGTTCTTTGTCGGTGTCGGTGGGTTCGACAACAAGATCGTGGATGGCCTGGTGAATGCGGTGGCCTACCTTGCGGGGTTTTTCGGCCTCATCTCGAGGAGGCTGCAGACCGGCAAGGTTCAAACCTACCTGGTGTTTGTCATTTTTGGTGTGATGGTATTTTTCCTCTGGTTCCGTTGAATACTAAAGGAGCAACAGAATGGAATTGTTAGGGATCGGAATTCTGACCTGGATAACCTTCCTGCCGATCATCGGCATGGTCGCCGTCCTCATTGTGCCGAAAGAGAATCAAAGCGCTGTGAAATGGCTCCCGTTGGCAATTACGGGAGTCCAAATGGTTCTTGCCGCGATGATCTTCATCAATTTCGACAAAGGCCTGACGGGTATCAACACCCTGGAAGGCATGCAATTCGTTGAAAAGGCGACGTGGATCGATATCAAGGGGGTCCCCTGGTTCGGGAGGATCGTCGTGGAATATTTCATGGCCGTCGACGGCCTCAGCGTTTCGATGGTGCTCCTGACGGCCCTGATCAGCTTTATCGCCGTGATCGCCTCCTGGAATATCGATAAATCGCTCAAAGGATATATGGCGATGTTGTTGCTGCTCGATACCGGGATGATGGGCGTGTTTGTTGCCCTGGATTTCTTCCTCTTCTACGTGTTCTGGGAGGTGATGCTCCTGCCGATGTACTTCCTGATAGGGGTTTGGGGAGGTCCGCGTCGCGAATATGCCGCCATCAAGTTCTTCCTCTACACATTGCTCGGGAGCGTCCTGATGCTCCTGGCGATGATCGCCCTTTACTTCAGCGTTACCGTTCTGGATCCGTCGACGGGAGAGAAGATGTACACCTTTAATATGCTGGCAATGATGGATCCGGCGAACTTTGAACCGGGTTCGCTGCTCGCCGGGGTGGGGACGCAGTGGCGATACATTGCCTACATCGCGTTGTTTATCGGTTTTGCGATCAAAGTTCCGATCTTTCCGTTCCACACGTGGCTTCCCGATGCCCACGTCGAAGCTCCAACCGCCATCAGCGTCATCCTGGCCGGGGTCCTCTTGAAGATGGGGACCTATGGCATCCTCCGGATCAGTTTCCCGATCTTTCCCGATGCGGCAAATTACTTTGTCGTCCCCCTGGCGATTCTCGCGCTCATCAATATCGTGTACGGCGCGCTCTGTGCGATGGCGCAGAAGGATTTGAAAAAACTCATCGCGTATTCTTCCGTGAGTCACATGGGGGTGGTGCTTCTCGGCATGGCGGCGATGAATACGCAGGGAATGGTGGGGGCCGTATTTCAGATGTTCAATCACGGCACCATCACCGCGATGCTCTTCCTTATTGTCGGCGTGCTCTACGATCGCGCCCACACCCGTGAGATCGACGCATTCGGCGGTCTTGCGATCACCATGCCGAAGTACACCGGGATCATGACGGTCGCCTTCTTCGCGGCCCTCGGACTGCCCGGACTGAGCGGCTTCATCTCGGAGGCATTTTCATTTCTCGGGGCGTTCCAGACGCACCGGGTCATCACCATTCTCTCCACGTCAGGAATTGTGCTGACGGCGGCCTATATGCTCTGGGCATTGCAGCGGATATTCCTCGGTCAGCCCAACGAGAAATGGGCCGGCCTGCCGGATATCAATGGACGCGAACTCTCGGCTCTTGTCCCCCTGGCGGTCATCGTGATCGTCCTCGGTGTGTATCCGGGCCTGATGATCGATGTGCTGACGTCATCCCTGAATCACCTGGTGGAGGTTGTGAAGACCGGCGCTCCGATGGCGCTTGTCCCCTGATCGTTCACTTGCATAACATGGTTTTCCCGATACTACTTTATGGTTGAACAACTTCTTCAAAGCCTTTCCCGATTCCTGCCGGAAACGACCCTGACGGTCGCAGTCTGCCTTACCGTCCTTGTCTCCCTCTTCGGGGGGCGCAAATCCCAGGCAACTCTTTTTGTCGCATTGGCCGGCCTGGCGCTTGCGACGTGGTTCTCCTTCGAGCAGATGGGGACTTCCGAATCGATCTTCAGCGGTATGGTGTCCGTCGATCCCTTTTCCGTCTTTTTCAAACTCCTCGTGGGTCTTTCAGCGATCCTGATCGTGCTCTTTTCGCTCTATTCGTCAGAGGTGCAATCGACGTTGCACAGGGCAGGCGAGTACAGCGCCCTGCTTCTGATGATGACGCTGGGGATGTTCCTGATGGCGGGCGCGTCGAGTTTGCTGATGATGGTCCTGGCGATTGAGTTGACGAGCCTCAGCTCCTACATCCTGGCCGGATATACGCGTGAGGCATCGGATTCCAGCGAGGCATCATTGAAATACATCATCTACGGGGCGGTCTCCACCGGTGTGATGTTGTATGGGATCTCCATCCTCTATGGCCTGACCGGAGCTACCGATTTTAGCGGGATTAATCGGGCCCTCACCGACGAGAGCGTGAATAGCGTGGCGCTCCTGGTTTCCATCATCATGATTCTCGTCGGGTTCGGATACAAGATTTCCGCTGTGCCGTTTCATTTCTGGACACCGGATGTGTACGAAGGAGCTCCGATCACGATCACCGCGTTCCTCTCGGTTGCTTCGAAGGCGGCCGGGTTTGCGCTGATGATGCGGTTCTTCAAAGTCTCCTTCATCGACGCCAACGCGATCGGGCTGCCCACGGGGATGTGGACATCTCTCCAGGGTTTCGAATGGCACAAGATCGTCGCGATCCTTTCCGTCCTGACCATGACGCTCGGAAACCTTGTCGCTGTATGGCAGAACAACCTGAAGCGCCTTCTTGCCTATTCGAGTATCGCCCACGCGGGATATATGTTGATGGGCGTTGTCGTCCTGAGCGATAAGGGGGTTGCGGCCATCCTGATCTATTTTGTCGTCTACCTGTTCATGAACCTCGGGGCATTTTATGTCGTGATGCTGGTTGCCAATAAGACGGGGAGCGAGGACATCGACTCGTACAAAGGACTCGGACACCGGTCCCCGCTCGTCAGTGTCGCCATGGTGATCTTCTTCATCTCGCTTGCCGGTCTGCCCCCCACCGCGGGCTTTATCGGGAAGTTGTTCCTCTTTGCCGCGTTGCTCGATGCCAAGTGGGTGTGGCTGGCCGTGGTGGGAGCCCTGAACAGCGTCGTGTCCCTGTATTACTACGTCCGGGTGGTGCGCAACATGTTTCTCCGTGATCCTGAGGGGAACGCCGAGCCGATCCTGTTTTCAACTCCACAACTTGCGATTGTGATGTTGCTCTTGCTCCCGACGCTGGTCTTCGGCCTTTTTTATGCACCCATTGTGGAACTGGCGAATGCTTCAGTCGTAATGTTTGGCGTTCGCTGACGTTTCATTGCAGGCCCTGGAGGACAGCCCTCCCTGGAAAAACGGGGAGGGCTGTTGCGTTTGAACGCCGCGCTGATTATACTTGGTGTACGATTACGCATCACTTCACGGTGCCGATCTTGAAATCCATGAACTTAGATCCCCCCATCCGGGTCCTGCTCGTCGATGACGAAGAGGCGTTCGCAAATGTTGTTGCCGACGGGCTGCGCGACGACTCTGCTCTTGAATTCACCGTCTGTTTTTCAGGCCGTGAGGCGATAAACCACCTTCAGCAGTCCAAGCAGGGTTTCGATGTCATGATCCTCGATTTCATGATGCCGGAAATGTCGGGGCTTGAGGTCCTGCAATGGATGCACGAAGACAAGAATGAAACTCCCACGATCATGCTCACCGGTGCCGGATCTGAAACGGTCGCCGTGGATGCCATGAAGCTGGGTGCCTATGACTATGTCCGGAAGGAGTTGACCGACCTTCCTCATCTCGCCCATCTGATCAAAGCCACGCATGAACGACACATGTTCCGCGTTGCCAGGGGGTTTGAAGAGGAGGCGGTACGGGAAACCGCCCTCAATAGGGAGGCCACCGACAAGGTGCGGGATGTGATTAACGCCATCACCCCTACCCTCAATGGCGCCCTGGGTGCCATTGCGGCGGAGATGGAAATGAGGGTGGAGACGTTGATGGCCGGACTCCCTCCTGAGAAGAGAAAAGAGGTACGGGCCATCATGAACGAACTTCAACGGCAGGTCGGTGTTTTGGAGACGGGTATCAGAGGGCTCTTGTCGTTGTACCAGCTTGTCTATGCGCGACATCCGCAAGCCGGCGAAATCGACCGCATCAAACAGGTCTTTGAGGAGCAGATCAGGATCCCCAAATCGTAACGGGAAGTTGGTTGAAACGAGAAAAGCCGGCATGATGCTTCGTGCCGGCTTTTCTGTTGGTGGGGAGCAAAGCGCTACGCTCGTTTGCGCGGTTTCCCGTTCACCCGTTCATAGATGAGCCGGACACCGTCGAGCACAAGAGAAGGATGACATTGCTCGATCACGGAGGAATGTTCCGCCATGAATCGTGAAAAGCCCCCTGTCGCGATGACTTTGGCTTTATTTTCCCGCTGCCCTTGAAGCTCGTTCTGGATACGCTGCACCATCCCTTCCATCGCATCGACTGCCCCGTACAAAATACCCGCCTGCATACTGGAAACGGTATTCTTCCCGATTGTTGTCCTGGGGAAGTGCAACTCCACTTTGGGCAGCTTTGCCGCGCGCCGGTGCAGATCCACCGCAGAGGTCTCGATGCCCGGAGCGATCACGCCGCCGAGGTAATCGCCGTTCCCTGCCACGACATCGTACGTGGTGGCCGTGCCGAAGTCGATGATGATCAAAGGTCCGCCAACCATGGTGTAACCGGCGACCGCATTGCAAAGGCGATCTGCTCCGACGGAATTCGGATCGTCATAGCGAATGGCTCTGCCGAGGTTCAGCGCGGAGGAGATGAGCAACGGTTCGACCCCGAAGTACTTACGGGCCATCATGGCAAAAATATCCGTCATGTTGGGGACCACAGAGGCGATGCCGACTCCATGGAGGCGCTTGAGGGGGATGCCGGCCTCCGTCAGGAAGAGACGAACCTGGGCTCCGATTTCGTCCTCGGTGCGTTGCAGCATGCTCGTAACGCGCCAATCGGCAACCAGGGTTGGACCCTTGTAGACGCCGAAGACGGTGTGCGTATTGCCAATATCGATTGCAAGAAGCATACGGGCTCGTATTCCGATTCCAGGCATTATGGAACAACAGAGACGTCGCCGGCATACACCGTCGTGATGCCCCCGGTCGTTTGGATGACCAGTCCGCCATCCTCGTTCAACCGGACGGCCGTTCCGTGCACCTCCTGGTTGTGGTGTCGCACGGTCACATCGTGGCCGAACATCCGGCATCGTCGCAACCATTCATCCAGGATACGGGTGAAATCCTGGCGCAAAACGCTCAGGTACAGAAGATCCAATTCCCCCAGAATTTTCTGAAGGATCTGTTTCCGGTCGTACTCGTTTCCGCATTCAAGGGCAAGTGACGTGACACGGCTGCCGTAGGCGGAGGGGAAATCGAGCTGGTTCACATTCACGCCCGCCCCCAGAACGGAATACGAAAGGACGTTCTGCTGGTAGGAGTTCTCAAGGAGGATGCCGCAACATTTTTTCCCGTTCATCAGCAGGTCGTTGGGCCATTTGCACTCCACCGGAAGTCCCGTTGTGGACTCTATGGCGCGTGCGATGGCAACGGACGCGTAAAAGCTCAAGAGGCCGGCGTTGTCTTTTTCGAGGGAGGGGCGCAGCAGGATGGAGAACAGGAGGTTTTTCTCCGGTTCGGCCTCCCAGGACCTTCCATGACGGGCCCGGCCCTGCGATTGATGTTCGGCGACGACAACCGCCCCCTCTTCCGTCCCCGCATCGCCGAGAGCTTTGGCGCAGGTGCTGGTGGAATCAATGGACTCGAACACGAACATCTTCTTGCCGACGATGCGCGTGTTCAAACCACGCTGTACCTCTTCCTTGGAGAGCATAGTTATTGGTAGACCGCGGAGCTTGCGTTCTTCACAAACATCCGGGGAAAATTGGCGGTATTCCAACCCGTTACGAACATCAGCCGGGTAATGCGCGCAGCGCGCCCAAACAGGATCTTGTCGACCGTATCGGTCGGGCGGTGATAATCATCATGAACGCCGGTGAAATAGAACACCACCGGGACGCCGTTCCGGGCAAAGTTGAAATGATCGCTCCGGCGATAAAACTGGTTCGGATCCTTGTCGTCGTTGAAGGTATAATCCAGCAGGAGATTCTCGGACGAGGCGTTGGACACCTTGAGAACACTGTCGAGCTCCGTACTGATCTTATCCGAGCCGATCACGTAGACGTAGTTCGGGTTGTTCATGGCCTCGTACTTCTTGTCGACCCTTCCGATCATGTCGGTATTGAGGTTCGCGATGGTTTTTTCCAGGGGAATGATGGGATTCTGGGAATAGTAGTACGACCCCAGCAAACCCTTTTCCTCGCCCGTCACCGTCATGAAAACAAGGCTTCGTTTTGGCTTGACCGGATTGACGGCAAACGCTTCCGCCAACTCCAGAACGGCGGAGGTTCCCGACCCGTCATCATCCGCCCCGGGGTTGATCTGGCCGTCTGCGTTGACACCGAGATGGTCATAGTGAGCGGTGAAAATCACGATCTCGTTCTTCAGTTTCGGATCACTCCCTTCCAGCATCCCGATGACGTTTTCCGATTGTTTGATATCCCGGGCTATCTTGGAATCGATCCGGGCCGCAACGTTTCCGAGCGCGAGAGGTTGGAAGGATTCTCCCGTGGCGGATGATCGGACCGTCTCAATGGTCGTTCCCGCCCCCGCCAGGATCTCCCGGGCGAGTTCGGACGACACATAATAGGTCGATGAAGAGGGGGCGCGGCGTCGCGATTCACCTCCGACCAATCGCATGGAGCCTTTGTCGATCGTGTTACTGAAGCGGTTCACGAGGCTGGGAAGGGAGGTCGGACCCGTCTCATCGAGGATGACGAGGGTTGCAACAGCTCCGGGATAGGGGCGTGTGGCGAAGAATCGTCGCGAGGAGCGAGTGCCTGCCTCCTCCGTAGGTGCTTTCGTGCCGGCGAGCGTGAGAACGATTTTTTCCTTCATCAACTCTTCGCTTTCTTTGCCGAACGCCTGATCGGCATAGCCGACGAAGATCACAGGGGCCTCCAGAACTGTATCGCGGGTGCTGTTGGTCAGGAAGTCCTTCCTGATCCAAAATTCCTTCTTCCCGCTTGGCACCGAGAGGGTGATGGTTGTCCGTTCGCTGATCCGGGTCACCTCAAGATCGAGGTGCTGAAAATATGTTCCCTTGTCTCCAATGGGCTTGAGGCCCAGTTTTTGAAATACAGCGGCGATATAACGGGCTGCAACCTTCTGCCCCCGAAAGCTCGTCTCCCTTCCTTCCAGTTCGGGAGATGCCAGGAAATGGAGATGGGCACTCAGATCGTCTGCAGTGATCGATTCATAACCGGGGAGAGCGTTCTTGTCAATTTTCGGTTGGGCAAGTAAGAGGGTCAGCGGCAAAAAGACAAACAAAATTCGTCGCATGTAGCTCCTTGTCTTTGGAAAAATGGAAGCATGGGGATACAAAAAAATGCACTCAAGAATACAGAAAATGGGCTGGAAAGTCAAGATGACCCTTCCTGAAAAAAATGCAGACATTGTGACAGATTAGCAGCAAATCAATGACAAAACTAGTTTTTCGATTATGACAAGATGTCGGATAGGTCAGCGTTCTCTTATTCCTCCTACCCAAAACCCAATGAATATCAAAGAATTGATTGTGGCATACCGGTTGCAGGATAGGAGGAAGGTTTTCAACTGAACAAGCAAAATAAACTAAGGAGATACACCATGGTGGTTCGATTTGATGTTTCCCGTCCGCTCGATACTCTTCTCAAGGATCTCGTTGTCAATGATTTCGCTCCTTCGGCGAGGTTGTTTCCGGCGGTCGACATAGCAGAGTACGAGAACGAAACGGTCCTCATCGCGGAGCTCCCCGGCGTGAAGAAAGAGGATGTAAAAATTACGTTCGAGAAGAACGTGCTGACCCTGAGCGGTGAGCGCAAGGCGTACGAGATTCCCCAGGATGCCCGGGTGTTGATCAATGAGAACCGTGTCAGCTCATTCAACCGGTCGGTTCGGTTCAGCCATGACGTCGACGCCAACAGGATTTCGGCGGATCTGCAGAATGGCATGCTGAAGATCGTTGTTCCGAAAGCGGAATCCGCAAAACCCCGCACCATCGAGGTGAAGTAACAGGGAGGCCGTCATGGGAAACAAGAATCATGCTGCGCTGGTACGGGTTGGTCCGAAATTCCTGATGAAGCGTCCGGAAGGCCTGAAACGGATTGTAGCCCCGGTCGCGGATGTGTTTGAGACCGCGGAGGCCTTCGTGGTGAAACTGGATCTCCCCGGTGTGGAGAAGGAAAAGGTCAATGTCACCATCCAGCCGGGACGCCTTTCGGTGAAGGGGGAGGTTGGCGTCATCCACAGGAACGAATCAGGCATGCTCCTCGAAGAGATTGGTTTGAAAATGTACTATCGGGAATTTAATCTCGGTGACGGCATAGATCATCAGGCTGCCCAGGCTGAGTTTGACGATGGAGTTTTGACGATTCTTCTGCCGAAAACCGACGAGGTAAAATCAAGAACAATTATAATCCATTAAGCCTGATGCCCGTCAAAAGACCGACGGCCATCCGGCCATTGTAGAGAAGGAAAGGAGAATACCACAATGTCAATTATTCGATGGACCCCGACACGTGAACTGATGAACTGGCCCCAGGGGCTTTTTGGGATGCAACGGGAGATCAACCGGTTGTTTGAGGATGTTTTCCAGGGTGGGATGCAGGCGGAGGAGAATGCCGGTGTGAACTTCTGGACCCCGGCGGTCGACATTGCTGAACAGGAGAACGAATATACGGTGAAAATGGATCTCCCCGGTGTCAAGAAGGAGGACGTGAAGATTACACTGGAATCAAACATCCTGACCATCCGGGGTGAGAAGAAGCAGGAGAAGGAATCCAGGGAAGGAAACTACCACCGTGCGGAACGTTCCTACGGGTCCTTCCAGCGCTCCTTCACGCTTCCCACAACGGTCAAGAGCGACAGGATCGATGCCCTCTACAAGGATGGCATCCTGACGGTCACTCTGCCGAAGGACGAGGAAGCAAAACCCAGGCAAATTGATGTAAAAGTAAAGTAACTGTTGGCGGCTTCGGTGCGTTCACACAGGAATGAAACCGAACCTTTGCGGTCGGGTCCGCGGTGGGCGGGCCCGGCCTTTTGTCTTGTAAAGACAGTGGGATCCAACGGGCTCGATAGCCCGCCCAGGATTCCGCAATCCATAAGTCCGGCTTTGAGCCGACGAAATTTCACCAAAAGGAGTGCCAAGCAATGTCAGGAAAACCAGGAAAGATCATCGGAATCGACCTCGGAACGACGAATTCCGTCGTGGCAGTGATGGAGGGGAATGACCCGGTCGTCATTGCCAACGCTGAAGGAGCCCGGACGACCCCTTCCGTGGTCGGATTCGCGAAATCGGGAGAGAGGCTCGTCGGCGCGGCGGCAAAACGGCAGGGAGTGACCAATTCGGAGAATACCGTCTATTCTATCAAGCGATTTATGGGCCGTTTCTACAACGAGGTAAACGAGGAAATGAAACTCGTCCCGTATAAAGTGGCCCATGGCGAAAACAATACGGCAAGGGTCCAGATTGGCGACCGGATGTATTCCCCGCCGGAGATCTCCGCCATGATCCTTCAAAAAATGAAGCAAACCGCGGAGGATTATCTTGGAACGAAGATCACGGATGCCGTCATCACGGTCCCTGCATACTTCAATGACGCACAGCGACAGGCCACGAAGGAAGCGGGCGAGATTGCGGGACTGAATGTTCGTCGTATTATCAATGAACCGACAGCGGCCGCGCTTGCCTACGGGCTCGATAAGAAAGGGAAGGACTCCAAAGTCGCCGTATTCGACCTTGGTGGCGGAACCTTCGATATTTCCGTCCTCGAGCTCGGCGAAGGGGTCTTCGAGGTGAAGTCGACGAACGGCGATACACATCTCGGCGGCGACAACTTCGACATGCGCATTCTCGACTACATTGCCGATGAGTTCAAGAAACAGGAGGGGATCGATCTTCGGAAAGACCCGATGTCTCTCCAGCGACTCCGGGAGGCGGCTGAGAAGGCCAAGATGGAACTTTCGCAGCTCATGCAGACGGAAATCAACCTGCCGTTTATCACGGCAACCGCTGACGGGCCGAAACATCTGAACATGAACCTGACGCGCGCCAAGTTTGAACAGCTGGTGGAGGATCTGATCCAACGCTGCATGGGTCCTGTGGAGAGTGCTCTGAAGGACTCCGGGCTGATGCCGAACCAGATCGATGAGGTCATCCTCGTCGGAGGCATGACACGCGTTCCGCGGGTCCAGAAACTCGTCAAGGATATCTTCGGCAAGGAAGGACATAAAGGAGTCAATCCCGACGAAGTGGTGGCGATCGGTGCGGCGATCCAGGGGGGCGTTCTCTCCGGCGACGTGACCGATGTGCTGCTCCTCGACGTGACACCCCTGACCCTCGGGATCGAGACCCTTGGCGGTGTGTTGACCCCGATGATCCAGGCCAACACGACCATCCCGACGAAGAAGAGCGAAATCTTTTCAACGGCGTCGGACAGTCAGCCGTCTGTCGAAATTCACATTCTTCAGGGTGAGCGCCCCCTGGCGTCCGATAACAGGACGCTGGGTCGGTTCCACCTGGACGGCATCCCCCCTGCGCCACGCGGCGTGCCACAGATTGAAGTGACATTCGATATCGATGCCAACGGCATGCTGCACGTTTCTGCGAAGGACAAGGCTACGACCAAGGAGCAGAGCATCCGTATTACATCCTCCAGCGGCCTGAGCAAGGAAGAGGTGGAGAAGATGAAGAACGATGCCCAGTCGCATGCGAGCGAGGACAAGAAGCGGAAAGATGAGATCGAGACGAAGAACCAGGCGGATAACCTCGTGTTCCAGACGCGCAAGCAGTTGAAGGATCTCGAAGCGAAGATGCCCCCCGAGACCAAGGCGAGTGTCGAAACCTCCGCCAATGCGCTGGATGAGGCGATCAAAGCGGGGAACATCAACGACATCAAAGCGAAGATGGAAGCCCTCAATACGGCCTGGAATGAAGCTTCGACGAAGATGTACGAATCTGCCCGGGCAGCAGGCGGTCCACAGCAGGAACCGGGTGCCCAAGCCGGCCCGACGGGCGAACAGCAGCAAGCGCCTCCCGCCGGAGATTCAGGGAAGAAGGTCGAGGATGCGGACTATGAAGTGGTGGATGATAAGTAATCTCCATCCTCATACCGATGTGAAGGATTAACCGGCAAAAGGCGAGGCTCAACCTCGCCTTTTGCGTCAAAGCAAGGTGACGTATGTCTTATGACTTCTGGGCGATTGTGGTTGTACTTGGCGTCATTATTCTTCTTCTGGCGGGAATCGTCAGTATGATTCGCGAACCGAAGAAGGGAGCGGGGGCTGCGTCCCTTACAGCGTTTCACGACCTCCAGCCGCAGGATAAACAAAAGGCCATGGAAATGGTGATGGAACTCAAGGCGGGGAAAAAGATGGAGGAGCAGGAAAGCGGGAAAAATAAGTAAACGAAGCCAGGCCTTTCCTGGAAGAGGTGCAGAATTCTGGCAAGCAGGCGCTTCAATCCTACCCGGAAGAACGAACCATGAATTTCAACAAATATACCATCAAATCGCAGGAAGCGGTCCAGAACGCGCAGGAGATCGCTTCCAGCTATAAGAACCAGGCAATCGAGCCCGAGCATCTGCTGGCCGCGCTGGTGCAGGATGCCGAGGGAGTAGTCGTTCCCATCCTTCAAAAACTTGGTGCGAATGTCAATTACCTGAAGATCAAGGTCAACGAGGCGCTGGAGAAACTTCCAAAGGCGCAGGGGGTTACCGCGAGCCAGTATGCATCGCCGACCCTTGCCGCGGTTTTTGAAACGGCACAAAAAGAGGCGACGGAGCTCAAAGACGAATACATCAGCACGGAGCATCTTCTGCTTGGGCTGATTGACGAAAAACTATCCGGTGCAGGAAAACTCTTGCGCGATCAGGGCATGAGCAAAGATGGAGTCTATAAAGCGCTCAAGGATGTCCGGGGAGCTCAACGAGTGACCGACCAGACGCCGGAGGAAAAGTATCAGGCGCTTCAAAAGTTTGGCCGCGATCTGAACGAGCTTGCACGAAAGGGAAAACTCGACCCGGTTATTGGTCGTGAGGATGAAATCCGGCGGGTGCTCCAGGTGCTGTCACGCCGGACCAAGAATAATCCCGTGCTCATCGGTGACCCGGGCGTGGGGAAAACCGCCATTGCCGAAGGGATCGCCTCCCGTATCGTCCAGGGAGACGTGCCGGAGAACATCAAGTCCAAAAGAATTATGGCTCTCGATATGGGAGCTCTCGTTGCGGGAACAAGTTTCCGCGGCCAGTTCGAGGAGCGTCTGAAAGCGGTTTTGAAGGAAGTAACCGACTCGAACGGTGAGATCATCCTCTTTATCGATGAGTTGCACACGCTGGTCGGAGCCGGCGCAGCCCAGGGAGCGGTGGATGCCGCCAACATGCTCAAGCCCGCCCTTGCCCGCGGTGACCTGCGTGCCATCGGCGCGACCACCATCGATGAGTATCGCAAGCACATCGAGAAAGATCCAGCTCTCGAACGCCGCTTCCAGCCTGTGCTGGTCGATGAGCCGGGCGTCGAGGACACCATCTCCATTCTCCGGGGCCTGAAGGAACGGTATGAAGTCCATCATGGCGTGCGCATCACGGATGGAGCCATCGTCGCCGCAGCGCAGTTGAGCCACCGTTATATCGCCGACCGGTTTCTTCCCGACAAAGCCATCGACCTGATCGATGAGGCGGCATCGAAGCTCCGCATGGAGATCGACTCCATGCCGGAGGAACTGGACGGCGTGGATCGCCGGGTCAAGCAGCTCGAGATCGAGCGCGAGGCGGTGAAACGGGAAAAGGATGAGGACTCGAAGTTACGACTTCAGGATATCGAACGCGAGCTTGCTGAACTCAACCAAACCCGGTCGGAATTAAGGGCACATTGGCATCTGGAAAAAGAGCTGATCCAGTCCATCCGCAAGATGAAAGGGGAGATCGAACAGGCAAAACTCGAAGCCGAACAAAAGGAACGGCAGGGAGACCTCGGACGTGTGGCCGAGCTGCGGTACGGCGTCATCGGCGGGTTGGAAAAACACATGAAAGACGCATCGGCGAAACTTGCCGAAGTGCAGAAAAGTCAGAAAATGCTCAAAGAGGAGGTCGATGCCGAGGACATCGCTGAAATCATTGCGAAATGGACCGGTATACCGGTGATGAGAATGCTGGAAAGCGAGCGAAACCGGCTCTTGAATCTCGAAGACCGGATCCACGAGCGTCTTGTGAATCAGCACGACGCAGTGAAAGCCGTGGCGAACGCCATCCGGCGGAGTCGTGCCGGCATGCAGGATGAAAAGCGCCCCATCGGCTCCTTTATCTTTCTTGGCAGCACGGGTGTCGGTAAAACGGAGTTGGCGCATGCCCTGGCCGAATTCCTCTTCAACGACGAAAACGCGATGGTGCGCATCGACATGAGCGAATATATGGAGAAGTTTTCCGTCTCGCGATTGATCGGCGCTCCCCCGGGATACGTCGGGTACGAGGAGGGGGGACAGTTGACCGAAGCGGTGCGACGCAAACCGTATTCGGTGGTCCTGCTGGACGAGATCGAGAAGGCGCATCCGGAAGTGTTCAATGTCTTGCTGCAGCTTCTGGACGAAGGCCGGCTGACCGACAGCAAAGGGCGGACGGTCAATTTCAGGAATACCATCGTTATCATGACCTCGAACCTCGGCTCGCACCTGATCCAGGAGAAGATCCAGTTCATCAACGACGAGAATCGGGATGACCTCATGAGCGAATTGCGTGTCACCCTGTTCGACCTCCTGCGGCAGACCATCCGACCGGAGTTTCTGAACAGGATCGACGAGATCATCCTCTTCAAGCCGCTCACGATGGCAGAGCTGACCGAGATCGCTGAGCTCCAGCTCCGGCACGTCAAAAAGCTCGCTGCGAACAAAAATATTACCCTCGAATTCTCGCGGGAAATGAAGGAATGGCTTGCCAAAATCGGGTATGATCCAGCCTTCGGTGCCCGCCCGATGAAACGCGTGATCCAGAAATACGTGCTGAACATGCTGTCCGAAAAAATCCTTGCAGGTGATATTGCCGATGGGGACACGGTACAGGTCAGCCTGGATGGGCGGGGAATGGTGGAGTTTGTGGTGAAAGTTCATGCAGAGGCGGTCGTTTGACCCCCCGCTTGCCTGGAGCGTAAAACGGAATGACGATGTCCCCCATAGTGCCGTAGCTTCGATTTGAATGGAGGGCGAATCGCTGATTCGCCCCGACGAGACAATGATCCGGGCACCCGCTTCTTGCTCTCCTCTGGCGGGTAGGTCGCCCTCCATTTGTCATCCCTCCCCTTTGTTCGCCTTACAAATTCTCCGTATCTTCAACCCGCCATGCAACTCCCCTCACTTCTCGGTCACGCGCAGGAACTGCTCCAGACTATCCGCAATTCGGAGAAACCCGCCGATAGTCTTATCGACACGTTCTTCCGCTCGCGAAAATATCTTGGCTCCCGTGACCGCCGCTTCCTGGCCGAAACAACGTACGGGACGCTGCGGCATCTCCGCCGATGTGAAGTACTTCTCTGGAAGGTTCTGGAAGGGACGAAGGCTGAGATCGGTCGTGAAGACGGTTTTCTTCTGCTCACCGTCACGTATCTTGTTGCCATCGCCCGCCAGTCCGATCTCCTCTCCACCGATGTCACCGTCAAGCTTCAATCCTCACACTTGAAAGAGCTGGCTCCCGACCTTCTTCAACGTCTCTCGTCAATGGAAGTGGTTCCGTTACAGGATCCGGTCGAACGCATGGGGGTGAATTACTCCTTTCCCGACTGGATGGTCGAACGTTGTATGAGGGAGTATGGGGAAGAGGAGGCGGAACGGATCCTCGCGAGCCTGAACGAACCGGCCCCGATTACGCTGAGGGTGAACACGCTGAAATCGTCGGTTGATGAGTGCCGGAAAGCGCTCCTGCAGGAGGAGGTTGAAACAGAGGTGACAAATCTATCGCCCCTTGGACTGCAACTGGCTAAACGCGCAAACATCTTTCAAATGCAGGCTTTTCGCGATGGTTTTTTCGAAGTACAGGATGAAGGAAGCCAGCTCCTGCCACAGATCATCGACCCGAAACCGACGGCGAAGCTGCTCGATGCCTGCGCCGGAGCCGGAGGAAAGACGCTTGCCTTTGCCGCACTGATGAAGAACAGGGGGGAGATCGTGGCAACCGATGTGAATAACTTCCGTCTTGAGGAACTCCGGAAACGGGCCCGAAGGGCGGGTGTCTTCAATGTGCGATCACGGGAAATCGGAGATGTCGCCGACCTCGTCCAGGATCATGGCGGAACGTTTGATGTTGTGTTTCTTGATGTCCCGTGCAGCGGGCTTGGCACGATTCGCCGCAATCCCGGCATGAAGTGGATGGTTACCGAGGAGACGGTCACGGAGCTCTCGGAAAAACAGCGTCATATACTGGAAGGGGCCGCCCCGCTGGTGAAAAAAGGGGGGAGGCTCGTGTATGCCACCTGCACCTTGTTACGGAAAGAAAACGAAGAGGTGGTGGAGGAATTTCTTGGCCGTCATTCCGAGTTCACAATCCTCGAAGCGAAGTCGTATCTTGCCAAATGCAATCTCCCTCATCTCGCAAGCGGCCCGTACGTGAAGCTCTTTCCTCATCGCGATGGGACTGACGGATTTTTCTGCGCGGTTCTGGAACGGAATCGTTAAAGGCCGAAGGTAGAAAAGCGCTGTCCTTGGTGCTTTCGACTTACCATTGAATGTTCCAAGTTTCGCGTTTCACTGTTCCCTGTTCACTGTTCACGATTCACTATTCACTCCAGCGGCATACTCTTGGGTTTTGTATCTCGGCCATTTATTTAATACCTTGACAACTCCCTATGCAGGAAGCCTTTAAATATCTTCAGCCCGGTGTGGTTGCCCAGCTCTCCAACATGGAGCTGCGCGCCCGGCTTGTTGTGGAAGGCTTCATTACCGGTCTGCATAAGAGTCCCTATCATGGCTTCAGTGTGGAGTTTATAGAACATCGCCAGTACATGCCTGGCGATGAGATCAAGCATATCGACTGGAAGGCGTATGGAAAAACCGACCGGTACTATATCAAACAGTTCGAGGAAGAAACGAACCTGAAGTCGTACCTGATCCTCGATGGCAGCAAGTCCATGGACTACGCATCGGAGGGTCAGGTCAAGAAAATCGAGTATGCTTCCTACATCGCGGCCGCGCTCTCGTACCTGATGATCGAACAACGGGATGCGGTCGGGTTGACCATCTACGATGAACAGGTTCGGGTGTCGCTTCCGCCCCGCGCGACGAAGTCGTACTTGAAATTGATCCTGAAAGAGCTGGAAACGCTCAAACCCGGCAACAGAACGGGGACGGCGCAATCGTTGCATGCCGTGGCGGAGCGTATCAAACGGCGGGGATTGGTCATTGTTCTGAGCGATCTCTTCGATGACCCGAAACAGGTGATGACTGCGCTGAAGCATTTCCGTCACAAGGGGAATGAGGTGATCGTGATGCAGGTGCTCGACCCGATGGAGCGATCGTTCGCCTTCGGCACCGACGCCGTCTTCCGTGATATGGAGACCAAAGAAGAGCTCATGACTCAGCCGTGGCACATTCAGAAGGCTTACCGTGATTCTTTCGGTAGTTTCCTCGAGGGATACAAACGGGAGTGCCGCGAGAATGCGATCGATTACATCCTGCTCGATACCACCACGCCGTTTGACAAGGCGCTTTTCGAATACCTGAACAAGCGCAAGCGAATCCATTAGCGGGCTCTCGAAAAGAAGGATTCTTCGCATCTATTCAGCCCGCGAAACACGCGAAATACGCGAAAAATAAATCTTGAATGGGAAACGGATCCTTCATCATAATCTTTAGTATCACCGTTTATTCCTTTCGTGTTTTTCGCGTATTTCGTGGGCCATTTAAGAGAATGGCTGAGTAAATACGAAATTTGGATGTAAATCAATCCTTCTGTCCTGAATCGAAACCTTCGTTTGATGCCTGAAGACAAGCTCGTTGTAAAGGGCGCTCGCGTCCACAATCTGAAAAACATCGACGTCGAGATTCCGCGGGATCAGCTCATCGTCATTACCGGTCTTTCAGGGTCGGGGAAGTCGAGCCTCGCCTTCGACACGATCTACGCCGAGGGGCAGCGGCGGTACGTCGAAAGCCTCTCCGCCTATGCCCGCCAGTTCCTCGGGCTCATGGAACGCCCCGATGTCGATTACATCGAAGGGCTGAGCCCTTCCATCTCGATCGAGCAGAAAACGGTCAGCACGAACCCCCGTTCGACCGTTGGGACCGTCACGGAGATCTACGATTACCTTCGCCTCCTGTTTGCCCGCGTCGGGATCCAATTCTGCTATTCCTGCGGCCGCAAGGTCCAGCGTCAGACCGTCGATCAGATCATCGATGCCATCCTGACGTATCCCGTCGGCTCGAAGCTTCGGATTCTCGCCCCGGTCGTCAAGGGGCGGAAGGGGCATTACCGCGAGTTGTTTGAACAAATCCGCAAGGACGGTTTTGTCCGCGTCCGTACCGACGGGGAGACGAAGGAGATCAAGGAGGGAATGAAGGTCGACCGGTATAAGGTCCACAACATCGAGATCGTGATAGACAGGATCGCTCTGAAGAAGGAATTGCGCTCACGCATTTCCGAGTCGGTGGAAGTGGCATTGCGGTACGGCAACGGCATTCTGATTGTCAACGACGGAGAGAAGGATCAACTGTTCAGCAGGAACTACGCCTGTCATGTTTGCGGCATTAGTTATGATGAGCCGGCACCGAATTCATTTTCCTTCAACACGCCTTCCGGCTCCTGTCCGGAATGCGAAGGGCTTGGAGAAAAGAAAGCCTTCGATTTGCGGTTGATCATCCCGGATGAAGACCTTACGATCAACGAGGAAGCGCTGGCGCCGCTGGGTAAACCGAGACAAACCTGGATGTTCAGCCAACTCCGCGCGGTTGCGAAACGATATGGTTTCGATTTCGATACACCGATCAGGAAACTTCCCGCCAGAGCGAGAGACGTTCTCCTGAATGGAGCGGGGGATGAAAAGTTCGAGGTCGAGTATGTGCACGACGGGGGGAGGACGGTGACGTACAAGCACCGCTTCGGCGGCTTGATCGAGATGATGAAGCGGTACTACGATGAGGCTTCCTCGAATAACATCCGCGACTGGGTTGAGTCGTTCATGGCAACCTCCCGGTGCGAATCGTGCCACGGCGGTCGCCTGCGGAAAGAGAGCCTGGCGATCAAACTCGAGGATGCTACCACAGGGAACCTTGCGAACGTGCATGATGTCGTTTCCCGTTCCATCCGCTCGGCCAAGGGGTTTTTCGACAACCTTTCGCTGACTCCCCGGCAAACGGAGATCGGTCGGCAGGTCCTGAAGGAAATAACGCAGCGATTGGAATTCCTGTTGAACGTCGGGTTGGAGTATTTGACCCTGGATCGCACGGCGCGGTCCCTTTCAGGGGGAGAAGGACAACGGATCAGGCTGGCGACGCAGATAGGAACACAGTTGGTTGGAGTGCTGTACATCCTCGATGAACCGAGCATTGGACTTCACCAGCGGGACAACGTAAAGCTTATCAATTCTCTCAAGTCCCTGAGGGACCTGGGAAATACCATCATCGTTGTCGAGCACGACAAGGAGACGATCGAAAGCGCCGATTTTGTGATTGACCTTGGACCGGGAGCGGGGGAGCATGGGGGGTACGTTGTGACGTTCGGGAAGCCGGGTCAACTCAAGCTGAAGAACGACACGATAAAGCCAAATGGCAACGGGGAAGGGGGTGTATCGCATACCGCTCTGTATTTAAAGGGGAAGAAAACAATCGCAGTACCGAAGCAGAGAAGAAAAGGAAACGGAAAGTCCTTGATCCTCTCAGGCGCAACCGGCAACAACCTGAAAAACGTCACCTTGAAGGTTCCCTTGGGAACGTTCGTCTGCGTCACGGGCGTCAGCGGCTCCGGAAAATCGACGCTTATCAACGAGACGCTGTACCCGATCCTCTCGAATAAGTTCTACAGAACCCGCGCGGTGCCGCATCCTTATAAGTCGATCAAGGGACTTGACCAGATCGACAAAGTGATTGACATCGATCAATCGCCGATCGGCCGTACACCGCGTTCGAATCCAGCCACCTACACGGGACTCTTTACCCTTATCCGTGACCTGTTCACACAGTTGCCGGAATCCAAAATCCGGGGGTACAAAGCAGGGCGATTCAGCTTCAATGTGAAAGGAGGGCGTTGCGAAGGATGTGAAGGAGATGGTGTGAAGCGGATCGAGATGAACTTCCTGCCGGACGTCTATGTCCTGTGCGATGTCTGTAACGGGAAGCGCTATAACCGGGAAACCCTGGAAGTGCGCTACAAAGGCAAGTCCATCTCCGACGTGCTGGAGATGACGGTGGAGGATGCGATAGGGCTGTTCAGTGAGCTCTCACGGCTTCAAAGACATCTTCAGACGCTGTACGATGTCGGACTTGGATATATCCGGCTCGGACAGCAGGCTACGACCCTCTCAGGTGGAGAAGCGCAACGGGTGAAGCTTTCAACCGAACTCTCGAAGATCGGGACGGGTAAGACCCTCTATATTTTGGATGAGCCGACGACGGGACTGCATTTCGAAGATATCCGCATGCTTCTCTCTGTTCTCGAAAAGCTCGTCGACAAAGGAAACACCGTTGTGGTGATCGAACATAACCTTGACGTGATCAAGACTGCCGACTGGGTAATCGACCTGGGTCCGGAAGGTGGGGACGCCGGAGGTGAGATTGTGGCGGAGGGGACGCCGGAGGAGGTGGCCCTCAATCCACGTTCACACACGGGGAAATTCCTTCAGCGAGAAATTAAAGTGGGCTGAACGGAGTATGCTGTTGTGATCGTCCCCGGTTATTGCTACATTGCACCCGACGATAACAAGTTAGAAAGTCTCTGTAGAGACACAATTCCTGGATCCGGATGACCGTCTTCTTCTCCCGCCATGCAAAAAGAAGGATGAAGCTCTACCGTTTGGCTGAGAAGGATGTCGTTGACGCAATTTTGCGATCCGAGGCATCAGGGGGTCGTTCCGGCGCGACGAGAAATTTAATCGACTTCAAAATGGACGCGAAGTACGGATACCCGCTCAAGATCGTCTATGTCCGTGAACGGGCGCGTGTCGTTGTCATCACGGCCTATCCGGTAAAGAAAGGAAAAAGGCGATGAAAGTGTACTACGATAAACAAACTGACTCCGTCTATATCAAACTATCGTCGAAAAGGCCGGACGGTGTTGTGGAACTTGCGGAGGGGATCAATCTCGATACTTCCAAAGACAACAAGCTTGTCGGAATTGAAATCCTTGGCGCTTCCGAGAAGATATCTCTCAAGTCATTACTACAACTCGAACTCGATAAGCAACTCAGCGCGCTGAAGAAGGCCTCATAGAGGAATATCGGGCCCTTGAGCGCAAGTATGAGTTGATGGGGCAATTGGAGGAGACCGAAGCCCGGCTGGATGAGTCGGGGGAGGAGTATCTTAGAGCGATGCTGGATTTTTGTGAGTTTGTGGCGAAAGTTCAAAAAAACACGAGGGAAGATGAGGAGCTGGCGAGAGAAAAGCTCCAGGCACGCGTTGCGCTCCAGGGGATTCTTTCGAAGGTACCCCGGTGACACGGTTGACGCAACTTGAAAAAGCCTTAATCCGGTTCGATGCCACCATCCTCTTGAATGTTGACGAAATTCGACCTGCCGGGGAAGCAGTTTTGAAATATTTCAGGCCCCGTCACAAGGACCCGATTGGATTCTTTGAGCGATACTTCGTGTTGCCCGTGCTTTATGAACCTACAAATACTCGAATTGACATCGGTGCAGGCGTCGGAGGGTTTGAACGAAGCGCCATCCTTCGTGCGGTCAAGAAAAATGTTGCAGGGATTAAGGTTCCGGTCGCTCGCGTGGAAGACCTCATCATTTACAAACTTGTTGCGCGTCGGCCTCACGACCTCCTCGACGCCGGGCATCTTGTCAAAAAGTACCGATCCAAGTTGGACACCGCATACTTAAAAAAACAGGCAAAAGCATTCCGTGAAATTGAGAGGAGCGATGTAAGTGAAATGGTGACAGCAATGCTTGGCAAAACGCGTCGGTTCTTAAAAAAATGAAGAAACCTTTTTGAGGTCCGCGTGAGTCCTCAACCTTCGGTTTCACCTCGACACCCACTTACTCCCCTTCACAAAAAACCTCTACCGTTTCTCAACCCCGTTTCGAATCCCGACCCTGGATGACCTCCCTATCCTCGTCAGTCAATCAACGCTTTCTTTGCTCTTGTGCTCCTTCCTGGATTTCCTTACATTGCACCCGTCAACAACCATGAAAGTCTTCGAAAACATAGCTGAATACCAGGCCTTTAAGCGCAAGTACGAAATGATGGGGCAGCTGGAGGAGGAGCGTTTGAGGAAGGCTTCTAAGGACCCGAAGGCCCTTCAAGAGTTCCTGATATTTATGGACGACGTTCGATCACTGAACATTGAGCCAGACGCAGCAGCGCAGCAATTGGAAAAAGAGCTCGCGACTGACATCGAGCGCCAAAAGCTCCTTATACGATTTCCCCTGGCCTTAGACAGCGACCGCCCGTGACATCACGGAACCGTTGCATGCTGTGATCATCCCGTGATTTCGCTGCATTGCACCCGTTATCATCTATGAAAGTCTTCGAGAACATAGCCGAATACCAGGTCTTTAAGCGCAAGTACGAGATGATGGAGCAATTGGAGGAGGCCGAATCCCGACTGGATGAGTCGGGCGAGGAGTATCTTAGAGCGATGCTGGATTTTTGTGAGTTTGTGGCGAAAGTTCAAAAAAACACGAGGGAAGATGAGGAGATGGCGAGAGAAAAGCTTCTGGCACGCGTTGCGCTCCAGGGAATTCTTTCGAAGGTACCCCGGTGAGACGGTTGACGCAACTTGAAAAAGCCTTAATCCGGTTCGATGCCGTATGCCGGGAGGAAGAATTGCGCTACGCGGTAATCGGGGGATTCGCGTTGCTCCTCTATGGCAGCCGAAGACCGACGCTGGATGTCGATGCCACCATCCTCTTGAACGTCGATGAAATTCGAGCCGCCGGTAGGGCCATCCTGAAACATTTCAAGCCCCGTCACAAGCATCCGATTGAATTCTTTGAACGATACTTTGTGTTGCCTGTTCTCTACGAACCGACAAATACCCGCATTGACATCGGTGCAGGCGTCGGAGGGTTTGAACGAAGCGCCATCCTTCGTGCGGTCAAGAAAAATGTTGCAGGGATTAAGGTTCCGGTCGCTCGCGTGGAAGACCTCATCATTTACAAACTTGTTGCGCGTCGGCCTCACGACCTCCTCGACGCCGGGCATCTTGTCAAAAAGTACCGATCCAAGTTGGACACCGCATACTTAAAAAAACAGGCAAAGGCCTTCCGTGAAATTGAAAGAAGTGATGTTCTTGAAACGTTGACCGCCCTGCTCACCAAAAAAGGACATGGTCGGAGAAGGTGAGCAAGCCATTTTGTCACCGTTTCCCCGATTCACCGTTGCCCCGTTACTGCGGTTCCTTTTCTTCACCTCGACAGCCACGCATTCCTCTTCACAAAAAATCTCCACTGCTTCTCGATCCCGTTCCGTATGCCGATCCTGGATGATCGTCCAATCATACGTGCCGGAAGCTTTTGCCCATCCACAATGTAAATCTCATCCCCAAGCAAATCCGTCCCGTTTTCCTCTCTCCTAATCGCGAAGGCCTGACATAGTTTAGCCGGACCGTTTGTTAGGTTCCCGCCACCGTTGCCCCGTTGCTCCGTTGCATCGATGCCCCGGTTCTTCCTCATCACCTCAACCCCCTCAATCGGCTCTACCGCTCTTATCAGCACCGCTTCCCCTTTCCCCTCCGGACCGGTTACCACATTCGCGCAGAAGTGCATCCCGTAGGTGAAGTACACATACAAATGTCCCCCTTCCGCGAACATAACTTCGTTTCGTTTTGTTTTACCACGGAATGCATGAGAGGCGGGATCGTTTTCACGGTAGGCTTCGACTTCGACGATTTTGCCAACGAGTATTTTGCCGCGATGGGTGCGTACGAGGTGTTTGCCGAGGAGGTTTTTGGCGACCTGGAGGGTGGGGCGAACGTAAAAACTCCGGGGAAGCTTCTGCACGGCCTAACAGGCAGAGGAATAAGAAAAGATTTGCCACGAAGGACACAAAGACACGAAGAACAAGCGCTCAATTGACTTGCAACTCCGGGATTTTTCCCAAACCATTTGTGCCTTTGTGCCCCTGCCTGCGTGCCTAAAGGCACTTCGGCAGGCAGGTTTGTGGCAAAAAAAGTAAGTCCATCCTATTTCAACTTGGCTTGGAACTCCTTCATGATCCGCTCTACGTCGGCTTCGTTCAGGTTCGTGCCAAACTGCACTGCCCTGATCACTCCGGCCTTGGTTGCAGGGGTTGGAAGCGATGCTTCTGCGGGCTCCTTCTTTGTCACCACCGGAGCAGGTTCGACGACATTACTTGCTTTCAACCTGATGCGGCGTTCTATCTCTTCGATCCATGATTGCTGAGCGGGGATGACGTGGTGAATTGTTGCCGCCGGCAGCTCGGTTTTTTGGGGAACGGGGGCGGTTTTAAGAACAAACTTCTCCGGCGGGTTGATGGGCCGGGTTTCAAACGCAAGTCGCTTGATGTTGATCAGATGCTTGGCGGAGACGTTCTCTGAAATGATCGAGCCTCCGAATGTGCCGGGGCCAAGCGTCATGGAGGGGAGGAGCTCGTTCGTATACCCGACCGCTCCGAGCGCCGCCTGCGTATTCACCAAAACTCTGAATGCCGGCTTTTCGAGACCGAATTTCAAAATCACATCGGAGTCGGTTGAATGGATCACCATCGAATGGCCGAGGCCCCCAAACTCCAGCATCTCGATGCATTTCTCACATCCCGCGCGGTAACCGTTTACGGTAAAGAGCGAAAGCACAGGGGAGAGTTTCTCGCGTGAGAGGGGATAGTCGCGTCCCACACCAGGTAGTTCGGCAATGAGGCAGCTTGTGTCGCCTGGGACCTCAAACCCGGCCTTCTTCGCGATGAAGACCGGTGGTTTGCCCACGATCTCAGGGTTGAGTGCACCCCGCTGGTCGAACATCGTCTTGCTTAACCGTTCCTTCTCTTCCGGGGAGCAGAAATACGCCCCCTGTTTCTTGAACTCCTCCATCACCATTTTCTTGATCGGCTCGTCAATGATGACACCGGACTCCGTGGAGCAGAGGACGCCCCAATCGAACATCTTTCCTGAAACAATGTCCGCAACCGCTTTCTTTACGTTTGCCGTCCGCTCAATGAACGCGGGAACATTACCGGGGCCGACGCCATAGGCGGGTTTCCCGGAGCTGTAGGCCGCCTTCACCATGGGGTTCGATCCGGTCGCGAGGATGACGGCGGTCTTCTTGTGCTTCATCAACTCGTTCGTCCCTTCGATACTTGGGACCGACATGCAGTTGATCAAGCCTGCGGGCGCACCGGCCTTCTCCGCTGCTTCGGCGACGATGCGGGTTGCTTCCAGGGTGCTGTTCAAGGCGCGTGGGTGGGGACTCGCGACAAATCCGTTTCTTCCTTTAACGGAGATGATTGCCTTGAACATGACGGTCGAGGTCGGATTGGTCGAGGGGATGAGGGCGGCAACGACCCCCATCGGTTCGGCGATCTCGATGATCCGCTTTTCCTTATCCTCGTTAATGACCCCCACACTCTTGAGGTCCTTGATTGATTCCCAAACGCTCCTCGTTGCAAACTCGTTTTTCTTTTTCTTATCCTCGGGCTTGCCGAAGCCGGTCTCTTCATGCGCCATCCTGCCCAGTTTCTCCGCCGCCGCGTAGCCGGCCTCCACCATCGCCTTGACGATGGAATCCACCTGCTCCTGTGAGAACTTTCTAAACGCTAGCTGGGCTTCTTTGGCCTTTGTCAGGAGGTCGCGGGCGTTTTGAATTGATTCCAGGTCTTTGTCCATGGCGAAAGGTGTCGGTTTTTTGTCAAAGTTTCAAGAGATCGCCCAGAAACCAGTCGAGGGCATGAAGGTGATCCACATGGTCCGGTGCTGTATTTCCGGCGAATCCCCTGACTGCAAACCGGTTTTTCCCGGCGGCACTGAGCTGTTGCATGCCGAGTGGCCCCCAAACAAGCACCGGGACACGGCTAAGACCCAATTGCTGAAGCAGATAGTCGGTCGCCTCCGTCGTGCTCACGAAGGTTCCCGGAAAGATCTCCGAATGTGTGATGAGGAATTTCTTGCCGGAAGCGGGTTGTAAGGCGTCTTCTGCGAGCCGCAGGAATGGGAGAAGTCCCGTCGGGTCGATCTGCCCACCTTCTGCCAGGGGTTTGCCTTCCGGGATGTAGCCGGCATGGAGGCCGTCGAGGAGCAGAACCCCATCAATGAGACCGTAATTGTTCCGGGTGCTGATGATTCTCCGGATTGCCCCGTATCCCGCGCTGAAACCGCTCAGAATCACCTGGCGCAGTCTCAAGCCCGCCCCGAGCGAACCACCTGCGCGGGCAACGATTGAGTCCCGAAGGGCGGCGAACATCAGGGTGTCCAGAAATGCGTCGTTATACACCCGTGAACCTGAACCAAGGTTGACGGTTGCCGCAATGAGGTTGCCATCGTAGCGTGAGGCGGCATGCTGAACAACGTACTCCGCTCCGTGAAAATGGATAAGAAGGTCGAACTCCATTGCTGCATTGCTTTTTTCAGGAATGAATACCTGAACGGGTTTCGGGAGGAACAATCCGAGCGCAAACTTGAGTCCGGCAAGTTCCTCTTGCGGAATGCGCTCGTGTTTACGAGTGTACTCCACCATGGGCGAGGGGTTCTGAGCGGACGGTCGCGGCACCGTTTGACCGGCCGCGGAAGCACAGAGGAACAAAACGATGCCCGTGGAAATCGTTATCCGACGCAGGAA
>JBBEBV010000073.1:5785-6956 GCA_040882165.1 Bacteroidota bacterium | reverse complement strand
TTCATTATGGTGGAGGAACGCGCTTACAAAAAGCCAGCCGGCTGTTGAAACACACCCCTCTCTGGGTTTCGACCCTTCGCCACGCAGACGTGGAGAGGGGCATCTTCCTGAAAACCATGAAGTCGGTCGTGAGCTGGATCGACGCGGCCGAACAAGTGTTGAACCATCATCCGATCGATATCATTCATGCGTACGATTATCCGTGGGTTCAGGGATTTGTCGCAGCACATCTTGCCAAAAAGCACGGGAAGAAATACGTCCAGACGACGTTCGGCGAAGTGGTTCCCCATCAGGAAGAACTTGTTCATCACGACAAGCTCGGAGACCGGTACAGAGGGTTCGTGAAGCATGTGCTGCAGCAGGCGGACCTTATTATCTCACTCAGCCGCCATTGCGCGTCAGAGGTGGAATTTATCGGCGTGCCCCGGGAACACGTGCAGGTCATGTACTGGGGTGTCGACACGAACCACTTTCATCCAAAGCTGGATGGCCGGGCAATCCGGCAACACTATGAGTTAGGGGACTCCCCGGTGATTCTTTTTCTGGGGCAGGTTCGACCCCGAAAGGGGCCGCAGGTCGTTCTCGAGGCGATGCCTTCCATTGTTCATCGGCATCCGAATGCGAAGTATCTCGTGGTTGGTCCCGACTATGGATTGGTGGAACTGTTAACGCGGCGCGCCCGGGAATTGGGTGTTGACAAAAATGTGCTCTTCACCGGAGGCAAGCCGCACGGGGAACTTCCGGCATTCTATGCAGCAAGTGATATCTTCGTTTTTCCCACCTGCACACCGATCGAGTGCCTGGGACTCTCTATGATCCAGGCCATGGCATGCGGGAAACCGGTCGTCGGCTCCCGCATCAACGGCATCCCGGAAGTCATTGTCGACGGTGAGACCGGCTTTCTCGTGGAGCCGAATAATCCTGTTGAATGTGGCGAAAAGATCATGACGCTTCTCGGAGACAGCACGTTAAGGGAACGGATGGGGGCAGCCGCCCGGGTGCGTGCCGTCGATCAATTCAACCAGGATATTCTTGTGCGTGAGCTTGAAGATGTGTATCGCTCCATAATGACCAAATCCGAAGGAAACTGAATGAACATTCTTATTATCGGCGGCGCAGGATTTATCGGGTGCAATACCGCTGACCATTACCTCAGGAAGGGCTCAAGCGT
>JBBEBV010000073.1:0-5685 GCA_040882165.1 Bacteroidota bacterium | reverse complement strand
CGCGACCTCCTTTTCACAACTGATTTAGTCCGGGCCTACGACCTCGCCCTTCAAAAAATCGATATCACGGCAGGGAGGGTCTACAACATTGGAGGAGGGCCGAACCGTACCCTGTCGCTTCTTGAATTGATGGAATCCCTCGAGACTTTTTTTGGAAAAAAGCTGAATGTTACCTACAGTGACTGGCGGCCCGGGGACCAGCCTGTCTTTATCTGCGATATCCGCAAGGCGAAAGAGGACTTTGGATGGGAACCGGCTATTGGCATTTCGGAGGGCATACAACTGCTCGCAGAGTGGGTACAATCAAACACCGGAGAATTTCAAAAAGTCTTTTTCTAACAAACACCAGGCGCTCTCGTGGTTAAGAAAATCTGGAACTCGTTGGGTTATTTCAAGTATCGGTGGAAAAACCAGGTCAAGGAATGGATCCATGGTAAAGAAGAACAGTTCCATTTTGATTTGGATCTGGTCAGCCCGATGGTTAAAACGGCATACTTTAATCCAAAGCCTTTTGGATTCAATACCCGGGTCATGTTCATCGAGCGTATTGTCGAATATCCCCTGGCGTTCCAGGCTCTTCCCCAGGAACCGACGACCGTTCTCGATATCGGCAGCGGTGATTCCCCCTTTCCCTATCACCTTGCGTGCCTTGGGCACAGCGTTCATAGTGTTGATATCCTTCCCTATCCTCTCCACCATCCCAATATTCATCACCATCAATGCGACGCGATGCATCTTCCGTTTGGTGACAATGTCTATCCTCTTGTCACAGCAATCTCCTCCCTGGAACATTTTGGACTGGGCGGTTACGGCGATCCCGTGAAGGCGGATGCGCCATTCCAGGCAAAGGATGAAATCCGCCGGGTTCTTCAACCAGGCGGAAAGTTGCTTGTTTCCCTTCCGGTTGGAATGGAAAACGATCCCGTAAAGAGTAAGACGGCAAATTATTCGGTCTTCACTTCGGACCACCTTTCCCGTTTCGTTGAGGGGTTCAAAATTGTTGACCAACGTTTCTTTCATCACACCGATCATCATTGGCTCCCATGCTCATCGCATGAAGCATTTGGGCACGATTCATATTCCAAGGGAACAACGGCGATTGTTTTCATGATCCTGACCAAACCTGCACAATGAGTTCACCTCTCGGCAGGGACATCTTCAGCATTGCCAAGCTTCAGATCCTCTTTGCCGGCACCGGGTTCCTGACACAGATCTTTCTTGCCCGTCACCTCGGACCGGAACAGAAGGGCCTCTTCGATCTTTTCCTGCTCATCCCCACGGTCCTCGCGTCGGTGATTGACCTTGGGTTACTCTCCGCCAATACCTATTTTGCCGGAAAGCAAAAAATCTCCATCCACGTCCTCCATTCTCATTCGTTCCTTTGGAGTTTGGTATCGATCGTGACATTGTGTCTCATCTTTTTTGGCGTTCAATCCACGCTTCAGTCGCTCTTCCCCACGCTGACCGGTACACAATTGTTCCTCTCGCTTCTTCTTGCCGGCCCTTTGATGTACTTTTCCCTCTGGTCGGCACTCATGTATGGTGTGGACCGGGTGAGGGTAGTCTACCGATTCAATGTCGCTGTTTCTGCAATCACTCTTGCCTGCTACGTCTTTCTGGCTTTCGTCCTCCACCTGAACCTCTCAGCGCTTCTATACGCAACAGCCGGCCTTAGTATTCTCAAAGCCGCCGTAGCACTCTTTGCCCTTGAAAACACGAGACCGTGGAAATTCACAATTGATCTCAGGGCACTCAAGATGTCCCTGACATACGGAATCGCCTTGTATCTGGGGTTGATTATCAATACGCTCCATTTCAGGGTCGACCAGTTCATGGTCAATTCCATGCTTGGCCCGGCTGAACTAGGAATCTATGCACTTGCCGTCCGGATTGCCGAGATGGTCTGGTTGCTCGATTACGCAATCATCAATGCATCCATTTTCAGAGTGACGGCCTCAAGTCCGGAGGATGCGGCTCGCATTACACAACGCGTCGCCCGTTTGCTTGGGACAATGGTGCTCATTTCTTCGATTCTTCTTTCTCTTGCTGCACCGATCTTTCTTCCGCTTGTTTTCGGGGACGATTTCTCCCCCGCTGTAATTCCTCTACTGCTCTTATTCCCGGGAATTCTCGCCTGGAGCCTGGCGCGTGTGCTCGCCCAGTTCGTCGCATATCAAAGCGGGAAGCCCTGGCTCAACTTTAAGGCGTCAGCCATTGCGTTCCTCATCAACATTGTCCTGGTTATTCTTTTTATTCCCCTCTGGGGAATCGCGGGCGCAGCGATCGCATCGAGCATATCCTACTTCGTGAACTTCGCCCTGCTCGCGGGGATGTTTAAACGGCTTTCAGGTTCCACCTTCAAATCGATATTAATTCCCACGCATGAAGACTTTGCTTTGCTGAAAAATTTCGCTTCTGAACAACTTGCAGTCTATGCGCGCAAATCCTAAAAGCTTGCGACAATACCGCCGTGTCTTCGAGCACCGGATCGTCCGCCCCCGTTTCTGGAGGATGATCCTCGAGGAACAGACTGCCCGCTTCTCTGACAAAGCGTTCATCCGGGAGAACGGTTTCGACGGGGATACCGTGTCATTCATCGACTGGTTCCATGCCGCCGCGCGGTTCCGCTTCTTCTTCCACCCGCGAAACCGGAAGGACTTCTTCCTCCAGCTCATCACCTCCACACAACCGTATGAAGAAATTCTTGCGGAAGCACAGGATGTGCTGGAGAACCGGTTTGAAACGCTCGGCTCGGGGAAGGTCGACCTTGGCGCAAACATCAATTGGCATCAAGATTTCAAGAGTGGAAAAGAATGGCCTGTTCGCCATCTGACCGTCGATGAGATCCTGGACCTCGGCAACCCGTCGGATATTAAAGTCCCATGGGAACTGAGCCGCTTTCACCAGGTCTGGTGGCTCGGGAAAGCATACTGGCTCACTCATCGTGAAGAGTATGCTGAGAAGTTCGGGACGCTGGCCAACGATTGGATGGAAAACAATCCCCTTGGAAAGGGTCCGAACTGGGCGAACGCGATGGAAGCCGCCATCCGGGCCTGCAATTGGATTGCCGGCTATTACTTCTTTTGTGAATCGAAATCCCTCTCACCGCAGTTTTGGCTCCAATATCTCAAGAGTCTCCACGCGCACGGACGGTTTATCGAGAACAATCTTGAGGTCTCCTGGAGAAACGGCAATCATTTTCTTGCGGATGTGGTTGGACTCACCTTCCTTGGGATCTTCTTCCGGCATACCACCTTCGGCAAACGATGGCTCCGGTTCGGTGTCGATGCCCTTGAAGAGGAGATGATGGAGCAGGTGTATGCGGACGGCGTCAATTACGAGAAATCGACCGCCTATCACCGGTTTGTGCTCGAGCTGTTTTCCACCGTGGCAATTCTCTGTCAAAAAAATTCCATTCCATTGTCCGGGGATTTTTTGCGGAGACTCGAAAAGATGGTGGAATTCGTCCAGGCTTATACGCGGCCAGACGGATCGGTTCCCCTGATAGGGGATGCTGATGACGGACGGCTGTTCCGCTTTTCTATGGCTCAAGACATCAACGATCACCGGCACGCACTTTCGATCGGTGCGATACTCTTTGGGAGACACGACTTCAAGGGGACTGCGGGAAGTTTCGCACAGGATTCGCTCTGGCTATTCGGCGGAGAGGGTTTCGAACGACATCAACTGTTACGGGGCGAGCCGGAAATCCTCCCCTCCAGGGCATTTCCTGATGGGGGATTCTACATCATGCGAGGGAAGAATGCCCACGTGACAATTGATGCGGGTGACCTCGGGATGCTGGGCCGCGGCGGCCATGGACATAACGACACCTTCAGCTTCGAGTTCTGGGCGAACGGGGAACCGCTCATCATTGATTCCGGCACATACGTTTACACAGCAGACCCCAAGGCACGGCAGGAATTCCGCAGTACGCGCTCGCATAATACAGTTCTGATCGACAATGAGGAGATCGCTCCCTTTGCCAATCTGTGGACGGTGGTTGAGGACCTGACCAACCCGCAGGTGCTGGCATGGAAAACATCGGACACCGAGGATATCCTGGAAGCGGAGCATTATGGCTACCGGCGTCTCTCGGTTGTTCATCGACGGCGGTTCGAGTTTCGGAAAAACGAAGCGGCGTTAACGGTTATCGATACTCTGACCGGAAGCGGCGAACATCAGGCGGAGAGTTTTCTGCATTTCGGACCTCACGTCGCTCTGGAAATCCGGGATGGCTCGCTCGCAGTGGCGCGCAACGCAAGCGGAACATACACCATCCGCGCATCGAACGGCACGTTGACAATCCTCGACACGCAGTTCTCCCGCAGCTACGGGATCGTGGAACCGAACAAAACCCTCAGGCTCGCTGCAAAGGCACAATTACCACTTGTTCTCAAATTCGAAATTCGTTATGACGGCCCTCCGCAATCATAAACTCCTCGCCCTCGCGGGTTTAGCCTTGGTCTGGAGGCTGATGTTTGTCCTCATCTTCCCGGGGCCGAACTACTTCGAGGGAATTTCGGGCTCCTATATTGAGGTCGCTGAGAACATCCTCCAGGGAAAGGGAGTCGTCACGTACGTTGACGTTGCCCCCCTCTCTGCGCCTGAACGGGCCTTGACGAATGAAACTTTCATCGACCGGCCGCTGGGGTACCTGTTTCTCATTCTTCTCCCATCTCTTGTCACCTCGAGCCCGATCGGCATCCAGATCCTTCATGCCCTTCTCTCTGCATGGACTGTCGTCATCCTGTACCTGCTCGGCAAAGAGCTTATTGCAGAGAGAACTGCGTGGCGCGCCGCCATGGTGTATGCACTCTGGCCCCTGAGCGCCCGGTTCGAAATTGCCCTCCTCCCGGATGCGGTGATGCCGTTCTTCCTCCTTGCAACCCTTTGGCTTCTTCTCAAAGGGCTTCGATTTAAAAGTGAAAAGAACTTTGTGCCTTCGTGGCTTGGTGGCAAAGTCTTCTTGAAAGGATTCCCGGCGTTGAAGTGGTTCGGATCGGCAGGACTCGTCTGCGGGATCGGCATGACGATGCGCCCGGATATTCTGTTGCTGCCTCTGTTCCTCGTGGCCGGGTTGTTCTTCCTGAAGAATTCACCAAACCGCTCCAAAGGCGCATTGGCGTTAGTGGCCGGAGTTGTCTTTGTGGTGGGTCTCCATACGGCGCGCAACTACGACGCGACCGGAGGTAAAGTCCTTCCGCTTGGACTCGGCAACGGGATCAGCATGTGGGAAGGGATCAGCCAGTTTGGCGATACACTCGGGACTGTCTATGGTGACGAGAAGATGGCACGCCTTGAAGGGTATCACTCATGGGCTTACCCGGATGGGATCGAGCGCGACCGGCGACGTTTCAAAGAGGCTGTCGATATCATTTTTGCACACCCGGTCTGGTACGCAGGCATGATGGTGAAACGCCTCCCGGTGCTTCTCACTCCTGATTGGATCATGACGCGCAAGTTCGCTCCGTCGCTCAAGGAGTTCCTCGACGCTTCACCCCAAAATACCGTGAGTGCGTACCTTGCCTCCTATCCCATCCCAGCGCTTCTCCGCGCAATACTCATGTTGCTTCAGTACGCAAGCCTCATGCTGGCAGTGCATGCGCTCTGGATACACCGGCGGAACAGATTGCTCTGGCTTCCCGCTCTTGTCATTTTTTACTACATTGTGATCCACATTCC
>JBBEBV010000072.1:0-7004 GCA_040882165.1 Bacteroidota bacterium | reverse complement strand
AAATCATTCCTTAAATTATTTACAAATCCCAAAGCAAAACTCTCCCCTAAAAAAAAAGAACCCGGCACCCTGAGTCCTTCGCTCCGCTCAGGATAAACTTCGTCGAAGGGTGATGCCGGCCTCGTAAAACCAGACACTCCGCTGCTCGTTTACGGTTCCAATAGTAAGATGCTAACGCATCTAGCAATGATTCACCTCCGGTCGTTCGACGGAGTTTATCCAGTCGCCTGGTTCGACGTTCGCCTTCGCTCTCGACCGCACACCATGGCGACGGGACACGCCATGACGGTGCTTTTATGCTGCAACGCTTGGAAAGCCGAAAATAGGAGACCACTGTCTATTTGCACTTCGTTCGTTTCTTTACTACATTTTCCCCGTGGCGATTTGACCGACAGCTTGCTGCCACGAGAAATTCCGCTTTAATCATCCCAATGAATGAAGCGGAATCCCGGACAACGGGACAACAGCTAAAGCGTCGCTCGGAATGGATTTACAACCCCGGCGCCGCATGCTCCGGGGTTTTTTGCTTTGCGATGGAACCGACCACACTCCCATGGCCAGATCGTTTTTAGAGATTCTCAAGGAAAAGATCATCGTTTTTGACGGCGCGACCGGGACACACCTGCAGGGACAACACCTCACCCCCGACGACTTCGGCGGCGAACATCTGAACGGCTGCAACGAACACCTCGTCCTCTCGAAACCCTCCGCTGTCGAAAACGTCCACAACGACTACCTCGAGGCGGGGTGCGATGTCATCGAAACTAACTCCTTCGGCAGCACGCCCGTCGTTCTTTCCGAGTATGGACTGGAAGAGAAGGCATACGAGCTGAACTTCAAGGCTGCGCAGATTGCGAGGCGCATCGCGGCAGACTATTCCCGAAAAAGCCACCCCCGGTTTGTCGCCGGATCGATGGGGCCGACGACGAAGCTCCCCTCGCTCGGACACATCAGCTTCCAGGAAATGGCGAACGGGTACGCCATCCAGGCGAAAGGATTGCTCGAGGGGGGAGTGGACCTCTTCGCAGTTGAGACATGCCAGGACGTTCTCCAGATCAAGGCCGCACTTTGCGGAATCACAGATACATTCTCGGATACCAAGAAGCGTGTTCCCATCATCGTCTCCGTGACGATTGAGACGTTGGGTACCATGCTCCTCGGCACCGAAATCTCCGCCGCACTCACTTCCATTGAACCGTACGATGTGGATGTCATCGGGATGAACTGCGCCACCGGTCCAAGGGAAATGTCCGAACACATCCGTGTCCTCTCCTCAGGGAGTCCCAAACCCATCTTCGTGATGCCGAACGCCGGTCTGCCCGAGAATATCGGCGGTCTCGCCCATTATCACCTCACGCCGGAAGAACTGGTCCAGTACCTGTCGCACTTTGTGAAAGACCTCGGTGTGCAGGTTGTGGGAGGATGTTGCGGCACAACGAAGGAACACATCCGCCAGCTCGTGAAGGCGGTCGGGAATCTGGCACCGGTAAAGAGGTCGGTGGAGTTTATTCCGGGCGCTTCGAGCCTGTACCAAACCTCCCCGTTTCGAACCACCCCTCCCCCGGTGTTGGTCGGCGAACGGACCAATGCCAATGGCAGTAAGCTCTTTCGTGATCTGCTGGCAAAGGAGGATTGGGAGGGCATGGTGGCTATGGGGCGTGCCCAGGCGAAGGAGCAGGCACATATGCTCGACGTCTGTGCCGCGTATGTGGGGCGGGATGAGGTGAAGGATATGCGGGAGTTGATCTCCCGTTTCAATACGCAGATTCAGATCCCCCTTGTCATCGATTCGACCGAACCGCCCGTGATCGAGGAGGCGCTGCAGCGGATCGGCGGAAAAGCCGTTGTCAACTCCATCAATCTTGAAGACGGGGAGGGGCGACTTGAGAGAGTTGTGACGATGTGCAAGCGGTACGGGGCTGCCGTTATCGCCCTGACCATCGACGAACGGGGAATGGCCAAAACAGCTGCGGACAAGCTCGCTGTAGCGGAACGTATCTATGACCTTGCCGTTCACAAGCACGGCATGAAGGCCCACGACCTGATTTTCGATACCCTAACCTTTACGCTCGGCTCCGGGGATGAGGAATTCCGCCGGGCAGGAATGGAAACGGTCGAAGCGATCCGGCTTATCAAAAAACGGCTCCCCGGTGTCCACACGATCCTCGGTGTGAGTAATATCTCGTTCGGCCTTTCTCCCCATGCCCGACATATGCTCAACAGCGCTTTTCTGCACTACGCGGTCGAGGCAGGTCTCGACATGGCCATCGTGCATGCCTCCAAGATCATGCCCCTTTTTAAGATCGACGAGGAGGGGAGGGAACTCTGCCGGCGCCTTGTGTTCGACGAACGGACGTTTGAGGGAGAGGGGGAAAGCCGAAAGATCCTCAGCGACCCTCTCACCGAATTTATGGCATATGCCGACGGTCGGCAAGGGGAGCCATCGAAGAAAGCCGGGGTCGCGGGAGGACCGGTTGAGGAGCGACTGAAGAACCGGATCATCGACGGCGACAAAGCCGGTCTTCAAGCTGACCTTGATGAGGCGCTGAAAAAGCACTCCGCGCTGGAGATTATCAATACCTTCCTGTTGGATGGCATGAAGGTCGTCGGGGACCTGTTCGGATCCGGCCAGATGCAGCTTCCCTTTGTTCTGCAATCAGCGGAAGTGATGAAGGCGTCTGTCGCCTATCTTGAACAATTCATGGAGAAGGATGAGGAGAGCCGTAAGGGGACGATGATTATCGCCACGGTGAAAGGGGACGTGCACGACATCGGCAAGAACCTCGTGGATATCATCCTGACGAATAATGGCTACAAGGTGATCAACCTTGGGATCAAGTGCCCCATTGAGACAATGTTGCACGCGGTCGGGGAGCATAACGCTGATGCGATCGGCATGAGCGGGCTGTTGGTCAAGTCGACGCTCATCATGAAGCAAAACCTGGGCGTGATGGAGGAGCGGAACCTCCGCATTCCGGTGATTCTTGGGGGGGCCGCGTTAACGCGTCGCTATGTGGAAGACGATCTTCGATCGGTCTATCGTGGCCGGGTGTACTACGCGAGCGATGCGTTCGGCGGCTTGCGGTTGATGGAGGCCATCAAGAACGGCGGTGGAGAAGCGCCTTCACCGGACCCGGCTCAGTCCAACGACGAGGTTGTACTCACGGGGGCTGAAGCCAAGATTGCCCTCATTGAAGAGGAATTGAAAAAGGAAGCCGGTGCAGAAGTTAAAGTCCGGTCAGAGCGCTCGCGTATCAGCACCAATGTGCCGATCCCTGCACCCCCGTTCTGGGGTTCACGGATCGTGGAGGACATTCCGCTCGATGAGGTCTACACGTACATTAACGAGACCGCACTGATTCGGGGACAGTGGAGGGTTGTGCGTGGCAGGCAAACTGAGGAGGAACACGCGCGCATTATCCGGGAACAGATCCATCCCGATTTCCGGAAATTGAAAGAGAAAGCAAAAGCTGAAGGTCTCCTGCATCCCATGGTGGTTTACGGCTACTTCCCCTGCCAGTCGGAGGGAAACGACCTCATCGTCTATCACCTTCCTGAAAACGACAACAACCCATCCTCCTTATCGCTGCGGGAACGGCTCCGGTTCACGTTCCCCCGGCAGAAGAGCGACAGGAACCTTTGCATTTCCGATTTTTTTGCCCCTGTCGGTTCCGGAAGAATCGACGTCCTCGCATGTCATGTTGTCACGGTTGGTCGCTCTGCCTCCGAGCACGCGCGCAAACTCTATGCGAGCAATCAGTACAAAGATTACTTATATTTTCACGGGCTCAGCGTGGAGACCGCAGAGGCGCTGGCGGAATTGTGGCACAAGCGGATTCGTGAGGAGTTGGGGATTGCCGGCAAGGACGCCCCGGAGATTCGCAAGTTGTTCAGCCAGGGCTACCAGGGGTCGCGATTCAGTTTCGGTTATCCGGCCTGTCCGAACCTGGACGACCAGGCGAAGCTCTTCGAGTTGCTCGAGCCCGGCCGGATCTCCGTGATTCTCTCGGATGAGTACCAGATGGAGCCCGAACAATCCACCTCCGCGATCATCGTTCATCATCCGGAGGCCCGTTTCTTCACGATCGATTGACCATCCCCGAACCCTGAAATCAAAGGACGTATCCTATGCCCAATCTCGTTCTCCTTCGCCACGGCGAATCGCAATGGAATCTTGAAAACCGCTTCACCGGATGGGTGGATGTCCCCCTTTCCCCGAAAGGAGTGAAGGAGGCGCACGAGGCTGGAGAAAAATTGAAGTCTTACAAGTTCGACAAGGCTTATAGCTCCGTCCTCAAGAGGGCTAACGACACGCTCAGTATCGTCCTGAAGATTATTGGCCAGGAGAGTCTTCCGACCGACCACGATCAGGCGCTCAACGAGCGGCATTATGGTGCACTGCAGGGGCTCAATAAGGCTGAGACGGCGAAGAAGTACGGGGACGACCAGGTGAAGATCTGGCGCCGCAGTTATGATGTTCCGCCCCCGAAAGATGTCACCGAGCTCAATCCGGATGGGTACAGCGAGAGCCTGAAGGATACAGCCGCCCGGACTCTGCCGTACTTCGAGTCCAAAATCCTACCCGAGATTCTGGCGGGGAGGGACGTGATCGTCACCGCCCACGGGAACAGCCTCCGGTCGATCGTGATGAAGCTCGACAATCTTACCCGCGAACAGGTTCTTGAGCTGAACATCCCGACCGGTGTGCCGCTCCTCTATGTCTATGATTCGGCCGGAAAAATCCTCGAACGAAAATATCTTTGAAGCAAGCCAAAAGACCTGACACGTTTCAAAGACCTGTCAGGTCTGGCTAAGAAAGGGCCTCAAGTTCCCGGGGAGTTGGTACTGGGAATGGGACTTGAACTTCTCCTTGTTTTTTTTGTCTCTATTTGCTATACTCAGCGCAGATGGATGAGCGATTTCACCAGGGGATCCGGGAGTTTAACAGGCGTTTTTTCTTCGAAGCGCACGATATCCTTGAGGACCTCTGGCACGAGTATCGTGAAGATGACAGGTTGTTCCTCCAGGGCTTGATTCAGGTCGCAGTCGGGTGTTACCATCTTGAGAGCGGGAACTGGAAGGGTGCCAACAGCCAGTTCTCAAAAGCGATTGCGAAAATCACCCCCTACGAACCGATCCATCAGGGGTTGGTCGTGGATGAACTGCTGCGTGACATACGGCGGTGCCTGATCCACGTTGAGCAATCTTCGGAGAGCGGTCCAACGGAACCCGGACCGTTTGCATTCCCGACAATCAAGTACAGTCGTCACCACCAGATACCACCAGTGTCTTAACGTAAAAGGAGATTCTCGAATGGCAACAATGATCACAGAGGAATGTATCAATTGCGGTGCGTGCGAACCGGAATGTCCGAATGTCGCTATCTATGCGGGGGGCGTCCAATGGGAGTTGAACGGCGCAATGAACGAACCCATCTCGAACGACTTCTACTACATCGTTCCGGAAAAGTGCACCGAGTGTGTCGGTCACTTCGATCAGGAACAGTGTGCGGCGGTATGCCCTGTCGATTGCTGCGTCCCGGATCCGAATCACGTGGAGACCGAGGAATTATTGTACGAACGGGCAAAGACGCTTCACCCGGATCGTCAGTTTGCGGATCTTTCTGCAGCGACGTCCCACTTCCGAAAGTAACTCGTTTTCCTTGTCTTGTGAAGGTCGGTGCCCCGCTTCACCTTCTGGTGGCGAACGGCAACCGACCTTCTTTTGTTTTGGTCCGGGACCTTCTTCCGGACCACATTCCAATTCCAAAGTCGGACTCGTTATTCCATGAAGATCGGTCGGTACGATATCCAGGTCATTGAGACCGGACACTTTGCGCTCGACGGCGGAGCGATGTTCGGCGTTGTTCCATGGGTATTCTGGAGCAGGACCAACCCGCCGGATGAACGGCAGCGGATCGACCTCGCTGCGCGGTGCTGGCTCATCCGGGGAGACGGCCGGACGATCCTCGTCGATGACGGGAATGGGACCAAGTGGCCCGACAAGCTCAAGGACATCTACAAGCTCGATACCACCCGCCACGATCTCCTCTCGTCTCTGAAGCAGCATGGCGTCACGCCCGACGACATCACCGATGTGATCCTGACCCATCTCCATTTCGATCACGCCGGAGGGTCGACCACGCTGGCGGAGGGGAAGCTCGTGCCGACCTTTCCCCACGCACGGTACTACGTTCAGAAGAATCACTGGGAGCTCTCACAGAAGCCGACGGACAAGGATCGGGGGAGTTTCATGCGGGACGATTTTATGCCCCTGATGGAACATGGAGTCCTGGAATTGGTGGAGGGAGAGTTTGAGATCTTTCCGGGCATCGAGCTGATCGTGTGTCATGGCCATACCTCCGCACAACAGCTCCCCAAAATCTCGGACGGGACGACCACGATGCTCTTTTGCTGCGACCTTGTCCCCACGGCCTCACACATTCCGTATCCCTACGTGATGGGCTATGATGTCCGACCCTTGGTGACAATCGAGGAGAAAAAACGGATACTCCCGCGGGCCTATGAAGAAGGTTGGATTTTGTTTCTCGAGCACGATCCCGCAATCCAGGCGGTGAAGCTCCAAGCGACAGAAAAAGGCTTTACTATCGGCGAAAAGCTTGTTCTCTAGCAGACTGTTCAAGGAAAGAAATTGCCACAAAGTCACCCCACTCGCCTGCTGACCCGCCCGACTGCCTGACACAGTCAGGCGGGCGGGCGCAGGCAGTCGGGCGGGCAAGACGCCAAGTGACAAAGTCGTTAGCGGAGATTAATGAAGATTCGTGGGAAAAAAAGACGTTGAGCGGTTACGAATACACTGAAAATTTCTTTGTGTACCTTTGTGTCTCGGTGCCTTCGCGGCAAATTTTAACGGCCCGCTAGGTCGGTCGGGAACCCGGCTTTGTTCTATGAATATGGAAGGCTTTGTCAATGCTGCCGATGCGGAAGAACTCAGCATCCGCCGTATGAAGCGAGTGGTTGTGGAGGACCGCGACATCGCGTTGT